>JANORL010001536.1:0-11529 GCA_031415295.1 Polyangiaceae bacterium
TGATCCCACCACCGCCCATTGAGTGGCAGCCCGCGGAGCCTGTTCCCGAGGCTGAAGCCCCGCCGTTGATCGAGCATCCCGTCGTGCAATTTTCAGAAGGCGCCGTATCAGGCGGGTTGATTGGCGCCGTTCCATTTGGACCGATGGGTGCCGAAGTCGCCATTGAATTACGTTTGCTTCCCAAAGGAACGTATTGGGCACGCGTCGGCAAAGCGTGCGGAGAAATCGTCATTGGCACTGGGCAGATCATCGTCGGTTGCGCCGGCATGAGTGTCGGGGCCGGAATGAGCAGCACCGGTGCCGGCGCACCGGTAGGCGTACCAGTCATCATCGGGTCCGTTGCGATTGCCGCGAATGGTTGCGCGACAACGGGTCATGGTTTGGCGGAGTTGCAACAATTATGGCGCGAGGGGGACGTACCATCGGAGGCGCCCGCGCCCGCACCCGGTCAGTGGGTGCTGAAAAAGCCTGCGGAAAAGCCCACGCAACCAACCGTTGCTGCAGCGACACCCGCGGTCAAACCAGCCACGCCGCCCGCGGTTGCGCAGCAGACAACAACGAAGACGGTGTACAAGGATTCGTCTGGAAGAACCGTAAAAACGGTTACGAAGACAGGGGAAACGACAACAACGACGGTGTATAAGACCCCGGCTGCACAGACAACGACGCCGGTCAACAATGCTGCGAATAGCAGCACGACGACAGTGTACAGGTCGGTAAATCAAGCGACGGGTGAGGTTCAGTATGTGGGGATCACGGACGATTTTGCTCGACGACAGCTCGAGCATCTGCGAGAGCGCGGATTCAGGGTCTTCAAGGTGATAGGGGGGTTGTCCCGTACGGAGGCACGGGGAGTGGAACAAGCGCTGATTGAGATCCATGGACTCGGGAAAAACGGGGGCACGTTGCTGAACAAGATCAACAGCATCGCCAAGACGAACCCGGACTTGGCGCAACTCCTTCAAAAGGGTTACGACTTGCTTAAGGCCGCCAACTACGCGATGTGAGACGGGAGAAAACACGATGGCTCGTCGGTTACGTTCAGGGGATGTCCTCGAAGTCGAGTTTCCCAAGGTTCCTTCGCCCCAACTTGCGTTTCCGGACGGTGGATTCGGGTACCTCACCTACGTAGGAAAGTCCCAAGAGTACGGGGATGCGGTACGGGTTCGTCCGGGCGTCTTGTACGAACGTCCTCCCATCACCGAGGACCTGTTCAACGACGGTTACATCACGTTTTATCCGGCCAACCACGCACTCAAACACAATCTCGTCACGGTTGTCGGGCAGCTCGCGCCAGTCCCCATGCCCACGGTTTTTCGACGGCCCGGGGGCATCGCCAGAGGGGGCACAGTGCTGAACTGGTTCATCGATGATGAACACGGTACGACGTCTACGAAGGTGCTGACCGATGCCCAGCGAAAAATTCCCATCGCTGGCATGTTGAATCACGAGGCTCTGTTGTTTGACATCTCGACAGGATGGCGACCCGAGAAAGCAGTTACCCATTTGGGTCGGCAAACATGAACCCTTTCCATTCCACGTGAGTCGACACCGTGGTTCGTCGGTTACGATCGCGACGAGAACACTGACGAACCCAGCGATGCGAATTGACCAGCCAGACCTCCGTGCTTGATTCTTGCACGATCCATCGTACAGCTCCGATTTCAACGCAAATGTTATTCGCGGGCATTGCGTTGCTCGATCCCGATGGCACATGGAGCCAGGTCACTCCGCAACGCGATGTTTTGGATCGTGTATGGCGTGTCAATCGGCCAGCGGAGATTGGCGCGGATTTGGATACGATACCTTCGACGATGACCCAATTCGATAGCCTCGATCGCGTGCTGATCGCGACGTCCCCGCCCGACACCCATGCTTTTCGCATTGCGCGATGGAACATTGCCGTCATCGTTTCCGAGGTGATGAAAGACGCGATGGTGCGGGCCGGCTGCAAAGGGGCGACGTTCAGGGATGTGACGTAATTTTCACGGCCTGGCCAAAAATGGTGGGACATTGCTTGAAGTGTTTCCAATAAGCTTTGCGCCTTCGTTCGGTCTGTAGTCAAACCCTTTTCGAGCACCCACGCCATCGACCCGTGCACCGTCGAAAACGTTGTGGAACAAGCGGCGAGCGCTGCACGGAGTCGTTCACTCGGACGACGACCGGCGCCTTAAAAGCGCGTCAAATCTCTTTTGCGTGCCATCCCAATTGTGATCGGCTTCGGATGCGCCGTCCGCCCCGCCCCGAGCTGCAGCGCGCTCGGCCAGTACCCAGGCGATTTGCAGTTTCCATCCAATTTGAATGGGCGTATCGACGAGCGATTTCGTTGACGTATGGGAATTACGTATTCATTCGTGATCCCGAATTCGTCCAGGAACGATTGACTTCGGCGCGTCGCTATCGCGTCGGACCGTGGAGTATTTGATTTCGCGTGATGCATTCGGTCGTGAGATTCTTAATATTAGAATTTGACTGCCGCGGTCTTCGTTTCGCCCGCTTTCAGAGTGACGGTTGTCGACTTTTTCCCCATTACTGGATGAACGAAAACCACTGTACGTGAGCCTACTGGTACGGATAAGCCGACTTTGGGGGTGCTGCCTATCGGCTTACCGTCAAGAATCACCATGGACACGGGAATCGAATTGATGTTCAGTGTTGCCACTGGCGATGAGGCGGACGACGTTGCCGCAGGCGCCGACGATACGGAAGCGCTTGGCATTGGTGAAGGGGGGTCATTCGCTGAATTCGATGCTCTTGGAGTGGGCAGTTTTCCCCATAGGAGTGCTGAATAAGCGGGTATGGCTGCCGACGGCACGGTTGTTGGTCCTGGTAAAACGATTGTCGCTACCTCCATCGGCGGCGTAGGCGTCGTGCTGGTCGGGATCGAGACAAAGGTGGCCGAAGGCATGGGCGTACTCTTGTCCGTCGTCTCAGCTTTTGGAAGGATGAAGTTGTTCAAAACGATGGCAACAATGGCAACAGAAAGGATCATTATGATCGCGGTCGCCATCTTTCGCACTCGTTTCGCACGTTTTGGCGTGACCGTTCCGGAAATGCCGTGCTGCGTTCCTTCAATGCGCAGCGCTCCCGACTGAGGTGGACTCGATCCGGTCAAACTATCGAGTGGTATGTGCGATGATTGCTTCGACGTGCCAGCTTGGGACGGATTCGAATCCGTAAGCGCCAATGATGGCGGACCTGCCTGTGGGTTTGTCCAAGTCGAGGCTGTCACTGCACTCTTCGGCAAGAGTAACGTCGTGTCTTGTGATTGACGGTGTGCTGTGGCAAGATTGGTGCTTGGAGGCAATTTTATCGTTGCCAATCTGTTCTGGCCTGCATCGAAAAGCGTTACCAAATTTTGGACCGCCAAGTCCACGCTTGGCCACCTATCTATTGCGTTTTTCTGGAGACACCTTTCGAGCCAAGCATCAAAGCCAGGCGGTAACAAAACGCCACGTGCGCCCGCTCTTGCCGTACCTGAAGGAACGGGACCCGTTGCGACGAGCACGAGAAGATCCGTCACGGCTCCGCGTTCGAGTCCCGTCCATAGCTGTCCTGGAGGTGCACCAATCAGCATTTCATACGTGGCGACGCCCAGCGCCCAAATGTCGGTTGCTGGAGAAATCGTCGTCGATACCTTAAATCCCATACGTTCGGCCATCATTCGCATGCCATTGCCGAGTTGTTCCGGCGCGGCATATGCGGGCGTGCCGATCTGCGTCGCCGTTCTTTGCACGCCTTCTTCAATCAATTTGGCGATGCCAAAATCCACGACGCGCAGTTGCGGATTGCCCTTTCGGTCGTACGTCAGGAACAAGTTTCCCGGCTTCAAATCACGATGGACCACGCCGGCCGCGTGTGCTTGTTCGAGCGCATCGGCAAGCTGCAACCATAATGTTCTCAAAAGCCCGGGCGGCATTTGCCCATATTCCTTGATGTACTTGTCGAGCGTCGTACCCTCTAGCAAATCCATCGCCAGGAATGGAACGCCGCGATCAGAATCAATCCCCGCGTCAAACACGTCGACGATGTACGGGTTTTTCCCAATGCGTCCGCCGATACGCGCCTCTTGGACGAACATCTCTTGAATCTCGGGCCGTTCGACCAAGTGAGCATGAACTAACTTGAGCGCACACGCTCGCCCCGTGTTCAGGTGCGTCGCACGAAACACCATGGCCATGCTGCCTTGACCAACCCACTGCTCAATCCGATACCGCCCAGCAATAATCTCGCCAGGATTCGCGTTTGCGCCCATCGATGCCATCGGCCGAGTCTACATGCTCGGACCAAATAGACAACCGCGATTCGTCCGTGATGACAAACTCCGACGAGTTTAGATCGCTCACTGAACGTTTGTCAAGGACAACGCCACGCCCGTTTGTCAGAACAGTTGCTCCAATCGCGTATAATCGCGCAGGACAAACAAATGCCTTGGCGGACGGTTTTCTTACGTGTATCGAGCGGTTTTTTCGTAACGTTCGATCCGTCCAATCAGTTCCTCTATGGACCGCCCGTTCTCCCCACGCCCACCACCTTTACCGCCCGCGCCGACGTCTCGTATTGATCCTGCGCCGGATGCACCTCCGCAATCACGCGCGCTCGAAATCGCTTCCACATGGGCAACTTCTTCGATACATCTGCGGGTAAATACCCGGTAATCGCATTTTGTTCGCCCGGTAGCCAGACCAAACAGCGCACGTACATTCCCCCGAATACCTCGCGCTTTTGATAATGCCGCCCCAAAAGCAGCACACGCTCCATCTGCGTGTCCAAATAGTCCGATGGTAGCGCCTTTTTCTCTTTGACAAACGCGTCGCGAATCCGTGTCGTCAATTCTTCGCTCACCGCAGGGGACGCTGACAAACCCGGCGTCTGCACGAAATCCTTGGCCATCGCGACCGTTGCTTTCAACTGTTCGTCCGCGGGTGTGATCAACGGCAACGCCGTCGACATTGCCGCCTTGAGCGCTTCGAGTTCGTCGAATGGTAACTCCAATTCGCCGGACAAAACGACCATTGGCGCGACAAACTTGCCGTTTGAGGCAATCGCGCCATCAAACGCTTTGTGGACACCCTTCGCATCCGTTCGTGGCGCCTTCGCCAAAATCTCGAAGACTTTTTCCCGATCTTCGATCTCCCACGACTCAATGACGTCCTCCACCACGCCGGAAGTCCGTGATCGCGGACCCTTGTCGAGGTCATCGAATATTTTTTTCCACGCCGGTACGCGGCGCATACGCGTTGCGCTGTCCGTGTCATACCAGAGCAGTTGCAACATCTCACGCGTCGTGTCGATCGCTCGGTCGGTCTCGACAAACGTCACATTCCACGGACCTTGCGTTCCTTCCTGCGTGGCTCGATCAACATTCGGCCCCGCGACTGTTGCCCACGCACTCGGCGCCGTCGTCGATCCCGATGCAATGGATACCGGAGGCGGTGGTGGCTCATACGCAGGAGGCGTTGCTGGATGTGCATCAGGCAGCTTGATTTCCGGCACTGTGGGCGAACTCGTCGGACTTTGCGCAGGCAACGTGATTTGTCCGAGCGCAATAGGCGCTGGTGGTATCCCCGACAAACCCGACGGACCAAAAGGCAAAGCTCCGTCATCGTTGCTTCGTACCGGGTTTGTCGGCCGTTCAGGAACGTTTGCTCCGACAAACGGCACCACACGATCTTTGGGTTTCGTACCAAAAGGCGCGACCATCGTCATCGACGCAAGTTCGTCTTCGTCGACGATTCCTGGCGGAATCGTGACCACCAAACTGTCGTCGATCGATTCGATGACCGGTTCCACAAGTGCAACTCCAACGAGTCCGGCTTCGGTGGGGTGCCATAAACCGATGCTTCCGCGCCAAACCACACACGCAACGCCCCGATCCGCATCGATCCACAAAGTATCCGCGACGAGCGTCACGTCTTCACGTTCGCCCGAAGCTCGATGCACCACCGCGCGTGGACAAATTCCTGGCAAACGAGTCACAAGATGTGCGTGGACGGGATGCAAGTTTTCCAAGACCAACAGTTCGTCGGAACGAATCCTCGCGAGCTGCTGGTCTTGCGGAGCTGCCTGAAAATATTCAAAATCGAAGTTTTCGGGCAACGGTCGTTCATCCCAACCGGACGGCGAAAACGCTCCCGACAAACGATCGACATGCTGCATTCGTCCTGGCCATGCGGCCGCGATGGGACCGTACCCAATCGGAGAAACCGTATCCGCGCCTTTGGTGACCATGGTTTTCGGTGGTTGCAAATTCGCAACGGAAATCAAACCAAACGCATCTGGCGGAGCATCGACGCGTTTGCCCACAGGGTTTGGCGTACTGGAACCACCGGCCGCGCGCGTCCAGTCGAGCGGCATCTTCGTAAAACGTGGCCCTTCGAGAAGCCGTTCTTCGGGGGATCGAAATCCCCGATCGCAAAACACTTCTATCGACTTGCAAAAATCCCCCACGCCGAACTTCGTGACCAGCGATCGCACGGGCTGTTTCCCAGGTGCATACGCGTGTCCCACGAGCATCACGTCGACGCGTCGCTTGTAGGGCACGCGGTCGGTTGGGACAAACAACACACCATTCGTGTTGCCCTTGACGAACTGATCTTGTCGTTGAATCTGTTCTCGTTGCGATTCGGGTGCGAGTTTGGCGTGGCCAGGCTCGAGGATGAACGTCGCTTTGACGACGATCGTTTGAGCAAATGTTCCGGAGCTCGATTGCCAGACAAACCCCATGGTTTGCATCGGACACGATGACACGACTTCCATGACGAACCATGGTAAACTCGGACGCACTCCAGGGGCAAACATTTTGTTTGTCGCCGAAGCAAACCCGTGAAGTGTGTTCCGAGCGCGTCGCGGTCTGACATCACAAGGTCCAGCACAAGTCCCGGTCCGGGCCCAAGGGCGGACAGCCCCTGGTCGGGTTTGGGGTGACGCCCTAAATCATATCTTTCGTGCACCATGTTCGTCCCGAACGTGCTACCTCTCGCCGATGGAGCGCAAGTCAGACAGTTCGGCAGCGCCGGAAAGCGCAAAGGAAGACGCCAAATTCGCGTCGCTTGGCCTTTCCCCTGCCACATTGGCCGTCATCGAACAGCTCGGTTTTGAAAGACCGACTCCGATTCAGGCCCAGACGATTCCGCTGTTGCTCGAAGGCCGTGACATCGCGGCACAAGCACAAACGGGTACGGGCAAAACGGCCGCATATGGCTTGCCTCTCGTCGAGTTGGTCGATCCAGAACACATGCGTGTACAAGCGTTGGTACTCTGCCCGACGCGGGAATTGGCCGTACAAGTGTCCGAAGCGGTGTATTCGTTCGGAAAAACGCAGCGTATTCGTGTCCTACCGATTTATGGTGGTCAACCGATCGACCGACAAATCCGAGTGCTCGCGGCAGGAATTCACATCGTCGCTGGGACGCCTGGTCGCATCTTGGATCACATTCGTCGCGAAACGCTCGATTTGTCGCAGGTGCGTACGGTGATCCTCGACGAAGCCGATGAAATGCTCGACATGGGGTTCATCGAAGACATCGAGACAATTTTGGCAAAACTTCCCACGGAACGACAAACCGCATTGTTTTCCGCCACGATGCCCGCGCCCATCGCGCGTTTGTCCAAGAAGTACCTCCGCAATCCGCAACGCATTCAGATATCTTCCGAAGCGAAAAACATTCCTGTCATTCGACAAACGTTTTACCAAGTTGCACCCATGCAAAAAATGGATGCGTTGTTCCGAGTGCTCGATATGGAGACGCCCGGACCAACCATCATATTTTGCGCAACGAAACGAACCACGGAAGAAGTGGCCGAAAATTTGCGTGGTCGCGGATGCTTGGCGGATGGATTGCACGGTGATTTGAGTCAACGTGATCGCGATCGCGTCATGCGCCGCTTCAAAGAAGGGCGCATTGAATTACTCGTAGCGACGGACGTCGCGGCGCGAGGTCTCGATATCGAGACGGTGACCCACGTCATTAATTACGACATTCCCACGGACGTGGAATCGTATACTCATCGTATTGGTCGTACGGGTCGCGCGGGGCGCGAAGGCGATGCGATTACCCTCGTGACGCACCGTGAAATTGGGCAAATGCGTTTCATTGAACGGATTACGCGCGCAAGCATCCAAGCGATGCGGCTGCCTACGGATGCGGATTTGGCAATGCGTCGCCGCGAAGCAATGAAAAAGTCCTTGGTGGAAGCAATCGAAGCCGGTGGACTCGAATCGTATTTGCCCATTGCCGAGGATCTCGTCAAAACCCACGGGCCAGAACGAGTCGTTGCAGCCGCATTGAGACTGCTGGGGTCGCAGGATCAAGGCAATGTCTCAGAACCCAGCATGCCACCGCCCGCGGCGTCTCGTCCCGAAGGTGGAATGGCGCGGCTTCTTTTGACCATGGGTCGTCGCGATGGGCTTCGTCCCAGCGACCTTGTGGGTTGCATTGCGAATGAAACGGGTTTACCTGGTCGTGAAATTGGCGCCATCGATATCTTCGAGCATGAGTCGTGTGTCGAAGTACCCGAAGCGCGTGCGAATGATGTCATTCAGGCGCTCGTGAATACGACGTTACGGGGACAAAAAGTTCGCGTCGAGCGAGTCAATGGAGCGGCTGTGGAAAAACGCCGGGCGTCCGAAGTGCCCCCGCCGCGCCGCATATCGGACTTGCCTCCGCCGCGGCATGAACGACCTGCCGGACCTCCACCACCTCCTCCTCCTCACAAGAAACCGCGCATCGTGACGGTTGGGCGAACGAAAAAGTAGCGACTTCACGTATCGAACGTGACAGGTTGGCGAGGAAACGGGTTCGTTGTACGAGCCCGTTTTTATTCATCAAAAACGCTAAGCATGAACGAATGAAGGACGCCGCGTTTTCGCTTCCTTCGGCGCGAGAAGCGCAGTACGATGAACGATCCGTTTTAATACTACGGCTGTACTTAGCCATGACTCGCACGCCTTCCGCGCCTCACCCCCAGCCCCTCTCCCCGACGCTTTGCGTCGCGGAGAGGGGAGTATTCACGATGAACGTGGTTCTTTTCCCCCTCTCCGCCGCGTTTTGCGCGGGGGAGAGGGGGTCAGGGGTGAGGCGCGACGGGACCACATGCGTATTGGATTGAAAGTCCCGCAGTAGTATTATCTATCTTCTAAGGAGTCGACGATGCGAAGTTCGAGGGTGCTGGGATTCGTGGCAGTAGGCTTGTTTTTCGGTGCCGTAGGATTCGCGTGCGGATCCGGTGGAAATACGGCGTCCACTTGTTCACCGGCATGTGGTCCAGGACAAACTTGCGCAGAAGGCCAATGCGTGCCGAAGGGTTTGGGCGGATCTGGCGGCGCGGGCGGTACAGGCGGGCAATCCGGTGGTTCTGGAGGTTCGGGTGGCGATCTATTTCCCGATGCCGGATGCGGTTCATTGCAAGCGTGTGGCGCTACGTGTTGCCCCCCAGGCGAAATTTGCGGGCTTGGTGTCGCGTGTGTACGGGAACAACCCCCATGCACGACGAACGACGAATGCTTGTTCGATAGTTATTGTGTCGATGGCGTCTGCATTCCGTATGGAATGCCCGTCGGACATGATAACGATGCGACGTGTAAATCCGATGTGTCGATTGATTCGATTGTTCCTTCAGAACAATGTCGCTGGACTGGCCCGCCCGCGGGGGATTTGCACCCCGTTCATTTCCACGTCATGGCCACGCCCGTCGTCGTCGACTTCGATTTCGATAGCGATCCGAAAACATTGTCCCCGTCCATCATTTTTACATCCTTTCCGACGGCAGGGTCATACCAAAATCCCGGCGTCATGCGGATCATCAATGGCAAAGATTGCAGCCAGCAATATAGCTTCGACGCTGCCGAAGATGCCACCATGTCGCCGGCATCCGTCGCCGTCGGGGACCTCGATGGAGACGGACACGCCGAAGTCATTGCCGCACGTCATGGTGGCGGCGTCATTGCGTTCCGCTTCGATCCAGCCACAAAGACTTTCGGCACGTTTTGGCGATCCGGAACCTGTGCAGGCGGCATGGGACCTCCGTCGATGGCCGATACAACAGGCGGGACCGACAAATGGAGCGGTCCGTCCATTCACGACCTCGATGACGACGGCAAACCCGAAATCATCTATGGAGCTACGGTTTATCGCGCCGATGGATGCATCCTGTCCAATTCACTTGGATTTCCGGCCTATAGTCGAGGCATCGTGCCAGTCATTGCCGACGTCGATGAAGATGGAAAAATGGAACTCGTGCGCGGTAACGCCATTCACGAATGGAATACTGCGACAAACGATTGGATTGCCGAGCCTTATTTTAATGCCGGCGCGCTGTCGGCGGGACAAGTTGCCGTGGCGGAAATGGGTAATTTCCCCGTCGCAGCGTTGGGCGGAATAGACCGTGCGGAAGTCATCGTCGTTGCGGGTGGAACCGTTCGAGTGCAAACGATCGAAGGCACCACCGTTTTTGGTCCGATTACGATTCCCGGTGGTGGCACGGGCGGTTTGCCCACGGTGGCCGATTTCGATGGAGACGGGCGTCGCGAATTCGCAAGTGCGGGTGGAACGCGGTATGTCGTCTTCGATTTCGATTGTTTGATGGGCGGTGATCCAGCCAAATGTGGCGGACAAACCATCGACACGGGCATTTTATGGCTGCAACCTTCGCAAGATGCAAGCTCCAACGTGACCGGGTCGAGCGTTTTCGATTTCGATTACGATGGCAAAGCCGAGGCAGTGTACGCCGATGAATGCTTCTTGCGCGTGTACGACGGCACGACGGGTAAAGTCATTTATAGCGTCGCGCGTTCGTCCGGAACGACCTACGAAAATCCAGTCATCGTCGATGTCGATGGCGATTACCACACGGAAATCGTTTCCGCGGTGAACGACTACGCTGGTGCATTGGGATGTCCTGCGACCGATCCGTTGTTCCCTACGGCCACATTTGCGCAGAATCATGGTATTCTCGTTTTGCGTGACGAACAAGAACGTTGGGCGGCATCGAGACCCGTGTGGAGCCAACACGCATATGCCGTGACTCATGTCGGCGATTATGGACAAATTCCTAAGACGTCGAGCGTGGCGGTTAATTGGAAAGATCCAGCGCTGAACAATTTCCGGCAAAACGTTCAAGGTGATTTGGAGGCGCTCGGAACACCCGATCTCACAGCCGGTGGTGACGTCGGCGCCGTCAAATGTAATGGAACGGTCGCAACGATCGAAGCGCGCGTGTGCAATCGTGGAACGTTACCCATGGTCAGCGGTACAGAAGTGAGTTTCTATGACGGAACGTTGCAAGGGCCGCTCTTGTGCACGGCACAGATCCCGATTGCGCTAGGCGTAGCGGAATGCACAATCGTGAATTGCCAAGCGGACCTCGGTGGCAAAAAAGTCGATATTTATGTGCGTGTCGATCCGCAAGCGCAAACCAAAGAATGCCACGAAGTCAACAATGACGCCTTGTATCGTGGCGTAGAATGCGGCGCAATTCCGAATTGAGCGAGCAGGCGGCGGGGCTTTGCCCCGCACCCCCTCAAACAAG
>JANORL010001537.1:0-2891 GCA_031415295.1 Polyangiaceae bacterium
ATAGAATGCCACGTCTGGACCAGCATCCATCGGCGGACTTCCCGCACCACCACCGCTCCCATTGCTCGACCCGCCAGATCCCGCAGATCCTCCGGCCCCAGCATTGCCCCCATTTCCAGAACCACTCCCGCCCTTGCCTCCAGCGCCGCTTCCAGCGCCGCCTCCAGCGCCGGACGAAGATGAAGAGGACGAAACGTTCATTCCGCCGACGTTCGCCCCCGCCGACCCTCCTTCCCCAGAGGTACTTGCGGCATTGCCGCCTTGTGAACCCGTCGATCCAGTTTGGTTGTTGGTGTCGCTGGAACACGCCGCGATGACGAAAGCCGGCGCCGAAAGCAGCAACGGGAGAACCCAAGCCTTGCGCATAAAGCGACCTTCGCCTACTTTTTCAAAAAAATCAACACAAAAAAATCCACCACGATCGGTAGATTAGCCGACCCGAGTCTTTGTCGACGTAGCAGGCGGCGTCACGCGCGCGCTTTGATGCCATGCAATCAAATATGCGAGGAGTGTCGTGTTCGTTGTCGTCGTGGCAATCTCGCCCAGGTATTGAGGGAAAACGGCGAGTGAAAACACGCCCAGTACAGCAATTGCGAGCATGACCCAAGTCGCAAGGACGCGCGGCGCGAGAGAAATCGTGCCTACTGCAATGCCAGTAACCGTGACGAACATGTCCCGCACGACCACCGCCTCGATTGGTTCACGATGTATGACGCCCATCGCGCGACTCGCAATGATGGGGAAACACATGGCCAGTAGAAAAACAAGCCGTGTGCGATGGAAAGGATTGCGAAATAGCGTATTGCGAAATAAATAGGTTGCCACAGCCACGACGGCGGTGAGCGTCACGGCAAGAAGCAACATATTGTGCAACATGTTCGACGACTCGAAGAATTCGTCCGGCGCGAGCATCAAAGCTCCCACCACTGCGAGCAAAAGCGCGGCGAAGAATAGTCGCTGACGCGTTTGCCCCGAGGGATCCGCCAGGGGAGCCACTTCGAGCATTTCGAGCAGTGCGTCCATCGTGGGAAAACGGGCTTCCGGATCCCGTGACAAACCACGCATCAAAGCGTCGGATACGCGTGAAGGAATGTCGTCGCGCCGAGGCGGAGGAGCGAGCGAACTGGCGCGAGCGGGAATGGTATTGATCGGCGTATAATCGGACGGTACAGGGCGGTTTTTGTATAGCGCTTCATAAAGAGCCACGCAGAAACTGAATTGATCGGTGCGTGCGTCGACCGCCTCGCCCCTGAATTGCTCGGGTGACATGTACGCGGGCGTGCCCACGATCGTGCCATCGGCAGTGAGCGCCGAAGCAAGCGTGTTTGTCGCGGTGGTGTTTTCCGACGGTGTGACGACCGTCGTGCCGCGGGTATGCGCCAAACCAAAGTCGAGAATGCGCACGCGCCCTTGACGATCGAGCATTGCATTGTGCGGTTTGAAATCGCGGTGCACCATGCCTGCGGCATGCACGGCGGCAAGACCGCGCCCAGACATGACATACGCGTCGAGTATTTCGGCCACCGTTCGTGGAGCGTCGTTCTGCCAAGCGCGAAGGGTAATCCCGTCGATATGTTCCATGACGACAAACACATCGCCATTGACCTGACCGACTTCGTGCACTGTGACGACGTTGGGATGCGAGAGCCGCGCGAGAGCTTGCGCCTCACGGAGTGTACGTTTTTGTGTTTCTTCAGGTGCACCAGCGGCGTGCAAAACCTTGATGGCTACTTTTCGATCGAGCTGTTCGTCGTACCCCGAGAAAACTTCACCCATGCCGCCTTCGCCGATTTTACGAAGAAGCAGAAACCGTCCAATCGTTGCCGCACCTTCGCGACGCCCATGCTCATCGGCCGCGGGGCTCACGAGGGTATTGGCGCAATCAGCAGCCGCAAGCGCAGGCCGAGTCAATGGTGCTGCAACAGAATCGACGGGCGTCGATACCGTGACGGGCGTCGATACCGTGACGGGCGTCGATACCGTGACAGGCGTCGATACCGTGACAGCTGTTGCCGGATTGTTCACACCCGCAGTCTCCTTCGTGCCCATCATCAGCGCGATGTTAGCAGTACTTCGACGCCACCGCTATGCAGAAGAAGTCGCTTCTCCGAGGCAACATCCTACAACGCTAAAAACATCGATTCGAGGTTAATCAGCCGTTCTTTGAAGGCCATTTGGGGCGCCGGTCGTGCTGGACTCGCCGAACCTCCCAACCGCCGCAGATCTCTACCTACCGCGTCGTCGCGAACGTTTGGTGATTGAGCGCCAAAAGTCGTCCGTCTTCACTCCAGATTTCCCGCATTTCAGACGCATGGCCATCTCGGGCCCAAAGAACGCGCGCTCGATGATAAATCGGCGATTCTGGACGCAAGCCGTCCCAAGGACCAAATGCTTGCAACAAGAACGATATGGTGCTCATGGGTTGAAACGTCGTGAGTTTTGGAAGAAATGCGGGCCATGTCGCGTCAGCAAGCCCCATCAAATGTGCTGTATCGAATATTTTTCCAGGTTCACGCATACGGACCCAGGTTTCCACTTGTGCGACATCGTGTCCAGAATAAGGCAATGCGCCGACATTTCGATATTCAAAAAACCTAGCAAAACGTGGCCAAGGACCTTCCATGGGCATGAGCAAACCGGGAGCGTCGAGATCTGGTTTGGACAATCCATCGTATGCTTGTCCCTCACGCGTTCGCCCCAAAAGAGCACTCGCATGGGCCACGACAACCCCATTTTGAATCGTCCGCGCCGCAATCGTCGTCATACCCGCACCACGGCGTAATACTTCGACATTGATTTCAGCTCGCCCCGGCATGAGCGGTCCGCAAAGTTCAGCGTTGAGCGTCCGCAATGGTCGTTCGCCGCTCGGTTCCACTGTTTCGATTGCCCGC
>JANORL010001538.1:0-1828 GCA_031415295.1 Polyangiaceae bacterium
GGCCGCTACTCCGACGAGTCCGACCCCTGGCCAGGCTGGATCGAAGGCATCGGACTGTCACGCAGCGACCAATTGTGGCTGGCTGACGGGACCGATTTGTTTCCGCTGGACGATGCCCGGCCAATCATCGTGAAACCGTCCAAGGGCGAGTCGGACGACGTACCCGCACATCCGCTCGATCTGCTTCCGATCGCCGGCATTTCGGACCAGCTGGCGATACCCACCTGGCTGCGGGTCAGCGCGGAATGGGAGTCGAGCGACGGGCTATCCGTGTCCGTCTCGTCGCGCCTGATCGAACCGGCGCGAGCGCGGATCGCGGCGCACGCGTTGCAAAGTGCGCCGCCCGGCCATGCATTCTTCCCGCATGAGGACGATCGGCACGTGTTCGACGATTCGCCCGCACCCTATTTCGACAGATGGTTGACCGGCTGGCCGGACAATTACGCCCGTCTCGACGGCCAGGACCCTTACGGCCACATCGTGGCGCTGAGCCGGCGCGCGCCGACAGATATGACCGCCGCGGCAACTGGCACGCATGTCGCCGACGCTTTTGGCCGGCGGTGGGTCACCGAGGCCGGAGCAGCGTTGTTCAACGCGACCGCCTGGGGCGCGGCACGGGGGCAGCGGCAACATCGTACCGAGCGCTCGGGCCGGCGGCTCGCAGTCAGTGGCATGGCCGTGCGAAAGCTCCTCGCCGACCTCGATCGAGCGATGATCTTGCACGTCAAGATCCGCAAGCATCTCGACAACAAGGAGACCGGCGACAAAGCTTATCGCCAGCAGGTCCTCACCTGTATCGTCCGTGCCGACGGAACTGTCGAACCGGTGTGGAAGACACCGAAGCGGATCGCCCAAGCAATGGCGGCACTTGATCTCTATAATCGCACTGAGTTCGATCCCCGCTACAAGATAGTCGAGGCCAATGGACCTTTGCGGCCGATAGCTTGGCCCGTGAAGCGTCCGCATATCGGTGGCGGTGAAACCCCGAAGGACGTCCAATAAATGTCAGACCTCAGTGACGCAGCAAGCGCGCCTGCAATCGAGCCGGTGGCTGTGCGCTACATCAAACTCGGCGATGGCGGACGATGGGCGCAGGAGTCGCTGGATCACGGCTATGTGGCGTTCGGCTATCACTCGATTCCCCACGAGATTTGCGTGGCGGAAGACTGGGATGAGGTTCGCAAGCTCCTTGCCGACCGGAAGAGCGAGGGCGCTCGGACCGCTGGGGTAAACGAAGTCGCCACATTCTACGAGATGGCATCTGACTGCCTGTGGGTCACGTTCGCCAACGGCCATCTCTGGTGGTGCTTCGCGGAAACCGAGGTGATCTGGATCGGCGACGGATCGGACGGCGGCCCGTCGCGGGTGCGACCGACCGTCGATGGTTGGAAGAACACCGCGATCAACGGAGAATCTCTCAAGGTTTCCGGGCTGAGCTCGAAGCTGACCAAGACGGCCAACTTCCGGGCGACGATCTGCAAGGTCGAGGAGCGTGACTATTTGCTGCGCCGGATCAACGGGATCGAAGAGCCGGTCGTGACCAGCGCGCGGGTCGCGCGCGCGGCGATGCTCGAGGTTGCGGTCGAGATGGTTCGGGGGTTGCACTGGGCCGATTTCGAGACGCTGACCGATCTGATATTCGCGCGCTCGGGATGGCAACGATCGACCAAGGTCGGCGAGAAGCTCACCGACGTCGATATTGTGATGGAACAGCCGACGACGAACGAAACCGCATTCGTCCAGGTCAAGTCGCAGGCCAGCCAGGCGGTGCTGGACGATTATCTCGCGCGGTTTCGTTCAAGCGGGTTCGACCGGTTTTTCTTCGTCT
>JANORL010001539.1:0-7263 GCA_031415295.1 Polyangiaceae bacterium
ATTCGAAGCGAGCCGCGCGGTGCGTTCGATCCCGAAGTCAAAATCGACGACCTCTGCGCCTTCTCGGTCTCGGAATCGATCGCGCTCTTGCGTGAGGAGATGGGCGTCACGATCAAGCCGTGACGCCGCCGTTCATTCGGCGCCTTTGACATACACAAAGTACGCGTCGTGATTCGGTGCTCGACCTAGAAAACGCGTCACGAGATCCATGGGATCGACGCCTCCACCCTTCGACAAAACCTCGGTGCGCCAAGAGTTCGTCGTCGTCGTGTTCATCAGTCCTTCTTTGCGGAATCGCGTGAGCACGTCACGCGTCAGGCTGAGCGCCCACTGATATCCGTAATAACCGGCGTCGTATGTGATGAGGTGCCCGAAGCTCGTTTGTCCGTGCGTACCCTTCACGAACGAAAACGAATCCATCTTCGTTTGCACTTCCTCCATCACCTTCGTCGAATCGATCGGCATCGCGCGTGTGTGCAGTTCGTAATCGAGTGTCGCGAAGACGAGCTGTCGTTGCGTGTAGAGCGCTCGACCAAAAGAACGCGACCGCGTCATCGCCTTGAACAAATCATTCGGGATCTTCGCTTTGGTCTCACGATGGCGCGCGAACATATCGAGCACCTCGCGCGACCACGCCCACTCCTCGAACATCTGCGAAGGCACTTCCACGAAATCTTGTTTCGATTCCGACCCCGAATATTTCGCCAACTCCGAACGCGTCAGCATCTCGTGCAACACGTGTCCGAACTCGTGGAAAAACGTCACCATGTCTTCGTGCCGCATCAATGCAGGTTGCGCGCCGGGCTTCGGAAAATTGCATTCCAGCGCCGCGATTGGCGTTTGCCACTTCCCGTTGGACAAACGTTTCGCCTTGCGAATCGGGAACATCGCGAAGTGCTTGTACTTTTCCGAACGCGCATACAGGTCGAGGTAGAAGAGCCCAATCTTTTCGCCCTTCGACCACACCTCGTATGCCGTCACATCCGGATGCCACGCCTTCGCCGGTACTTCACGGTACTCGAGGTCGTACATCCGTGAAGTAATGTCGAGCAGCCCTTTCTTGACGATTCCGATCTCCAGGTACTGCGACAACTCCTGCGACTCGAACGAAAACTTCGCACTGCGCACGCGGTCTTCGAGGTACAGGCGATGCGGTGGATACAACACGTCGGTTGTCTTGCCGCCGAGCCGCACGTGCTCCTTGCGCAATTCTGCCATCTCCAATTTGGCCGGCTCCGCGACCGCTTTGGCTAGTTTGTCCAGGAACTCACGCACCGTCCGTTTCTTCTTCGCCATGCGTGGCTCGATCGCGTAGTCCGCCCACGTGTCGTAACCGAGCAACTTCGCTTTTTCGCTGCGTAGCGCGAGTATTTTTTCGAGCAGCTGGACGTTTTCCGGGCCGCCGCGATTCACGGACTTCGTATACAGCTCGAGCGCCAGCTTGCGATTTTTCGAGAACGTGATGAACGGCGTGTAGTCGGGCGCGTCCGTTGTGATCGTGATTTTGCCTTTTGCATTCGGCGTATGCCCATCGATGTACTCCTGGGGCAAACCCACCAGGTCCGCGGGATCGACATCGATCGTCCCGACGGAACCACCGATGTTCGACATGAAATCGAGTCCGGTTCTCGTAATCGCTGCGTTCAGCTCACGCAGTCGCGGCTGTTTGTCGGCGGGCAGTTCGAGGCCGTTGCGACGAAAATCACGCAAGGCATCGGCCAAGAGTTGTGCACGTTCACCGTCGAGTTTCTCGTTTTTCGCGGCATACGCTCGCACCACACTCGCGATTTCCGCATCGAGCCACAACGACGTTTGAAACGCGTCGACCTTTGGCTCGCACTCTTTTGCAGCTGCTCTTGTTGCACCGTCGGGATGCGCCAAACCCATCAAGTACGGGAAGGCACTCGCATTCGTGACTTCGAGGGTCACGTCGTCGAACCGTCCAACCGTCGACGCGTACGTGAGTTTGTCCGCGCTCGCGCCCTTCAAGGACTTGATCGTGTCAGCGAGTTTTTGAGCCGCCGCCAGCCGTTCATCACACAACTTCGTCACGCCCGCCGGCGTCATGCCCAATGCAACAGGATCGAAACCCGTCGCCGGAGTTTCGGCAGGGGGTTTCGTTGTCGCTGTTTGTGCGTCTCGAGCCGAAGCAGCAGAACTGGCACTCGATGTGAGCGCGGGCGTGGGCGTCGAAACGTCCGGTGGAGCGCCTCCACAGGCGCTGTAGATCAGAGCGAACGAAAGCACAGTCAAGAAACGCGTACGCATGGCCAAGCCCCTATATCACTGAGACACGCAGCTTGGTTATCCTCGGTGTATGTCGCGTTTGCTGCTTGTTACCTTCGTCGTACTTCTTCTTCCGTCTTGCACTCCATCCCTCGAGGACAATTGCGCCGTCGTCTGTGAAAAGAACGCACTCTGTCAGCCCGGATCCGATGAGAAATCGTGTGCGTCGTTGTGCAACGAATTGGCGACGGACGATGCTCCGTATGCAGAAGCCATCGCACGCCAAGCCACCTGCTACGAAGAAAACGCGAGTTATTACGACGATCCCAAGGGCGTGTGCCTCGCGATCGAAGGCGGCGCGTGCAACACGATCCAACCGTGACGATGATCGTTTGAGCAGCAACGATTGCGCAAAACGCCCTGGTTTGCCGCCTATCCGTCCTTGAAGGAAAGGATGGTGCGTGCTAGACGCGCGGAACTTTCATGAGCTCGCCTCTTCTGACGGTGATTCTTCCCATTCGAAACCGTTCCGGTGTGCGCCTCGAGAACTGTCTTCGCAGCCTTCGTTGGCAAGAGGGCATCTCGAGCGACAACGTCGAGATTCTCATCAGCGATTTCGGTAGCTCTCCCGAACATCGAGACGCTGTGATTGCAGCGGCGGCGACTTTCGGCGCTCACGTGCACTACACGGCGGCGGATGGATTGTGGAACAAGTCACGCGCGTTAAACATTGGCCTCAAGCGTGCCAAGGGTCGGTTTATTCTTTGCACCGACGTAGACATGGTGATGCGCAATACGTTTTTCCGCGTCTTGATGGATACGCAAGACAAGGTGGATGGGCGAGGGTTTCTTTTGTGTCAATCGCGCGACTTGGGGCCGGAGACCGAGGGGAGGTCGATAACGCTGGCGGAGTATGATTCATTTCTGCAAAAAACGACAATGCGTCCGCCTCATGGGAATGGGGCATGTCAATGTGCGGAAGCGAATTGGTTTCATTCGGTGGGTGGGTATGATGAGGGGTATACGTATTGGGGTGCGGAAGACGAGGACATGGTGCGACGCGCCGGCCGAGGTGGTCGTATCCTTCAATGGGTTACGGACGAGACGGCGATGATGCATCAATGGCATCCGACGACGAAGTACGACAAACCGTGGCTTGTCCGGAAAAACAAGTGGCGGCTGACGCTTACCGGATGGATCGTACGCAAGAACTGGTTTGGGTGGGGCGAATAGGTGAAAAAAGCTCTCATCGTCAGCTATTTTTTTCCGCCGCGTTTTAGTATTGGGGGCAAGCGAGCGTTTCGTTTTGCGCGGTATTTGCCGGAAAATGGTTGGTCCACGACCATTCTGACGGCCAAGGGGCCAGCCACGGAGCGGTTGGATCCTTCATTTCACGACAATGATTTGCCGTCGTGTTCGATTTTTCGCGAATATTTGAGTGAACGCGAAGTTTTAGGTTTGTCCAAAAATCCGCTCGGTTCCGACGGTACGGTTGCGGCACCGACGAAAATGTGGAATGTACCTCCGTCTCGATTTACGTGGCGTTGGTGGGTGGCCGAGGTACGGATCACGCCGGTCATTGGCCCGAAAATTTTAGGCATTCCCGCTCTTGCTCGGCGTATTGCTGCATTGGCGCGGAGTGAACACGTGGATCTCATTTATGCCACAGGTTCACCTTGGGAAACGGTCGTGGGGGCGACGTGGGCTGCTGATATTGTACAGCGTCCACTGATTGTCGATTTTCGTGATCCTTGGTCGTTTGGACCGAATGCACTCAATTTACCCACATGGGCTCGCGTGGCGGATGAATCGATTGAAGCCGCGGTATTGCGTCGTGCCCAGTTGCTCACGGTGACCACAGAAACGACCGGCGACAAATATGCTGCGCTGGGGCATGCTCGACGCGTTGAATGCATCAGGAATGGATACGATCCAGCGATTCGCATCGTGCCCAGGCAGGCTGACGTGTTTACGATGGTACATTTCGGAAATTGTTATGGTCGGCGAAGTCTCGGCCCATTTTTACGGGCAGCAGGGCGACTTGTCGATAGCGGCAAAATCGATCGGACCAACTTGCGTATATTGAACCTTGGCCGGGTGTCCGAAGAAGATCTGGTGCTGGCCAAAGAACTGGGCATTGCTGCGCACTTCGAATACCAGACCGTGCTTCCCTACGATGAAGGTTTGGCCGTCGTTGCTGGTGCCAATCTTGCATTGGTTCCTTCATTTGGTGACGATCCTTGGTTCATTCCAGGCAAATTCTACGATTATGTGGCGGCACGCACGCCGATTCTCGCAATCTCGACGTCCCCCGAACTCGATGCGCTCGTCGAACGTTCTGGCCTCGGTTGGGTTCATGCGGCAAACGATCTCGACGGTTTGGCTCGGCGCATTCTGGCCGCGTGGGAAGCTCGCCACCGGGGGCAAACGTTGGTTGAGCCCAACGAAAGCGTCATCGAATCCTTGAGCGTGCGTAATGGTGCGAAAAAGCTCGCAAAGATCTTCGACGATGTGACGCACGGTTAACACTTTTCGTTGTGCGATGTCAAACGGACACGCTCAAAAAATCACGAAGTCGACGATAAGATTGTTTCACCGGGCGTGACTTGCTGTTAACGTGGACGGATGCGAAGAACTCGAAAACTAACTTCATGCATCGTCGGTCTTGGTTCTGGTCTGTTGCTTGCCGGTTGCGCACCTGATGCCACCGAGCGTTTGGCCGAGACAAACGATGCCTTGTCCCAGGGCCTCGGAGGCGAAACCGAGCCGAACGACACGATCGCTGGAGCAACGCCGATTGGTACCGATACCGTCGTTCGTGGAAAAATTTTCCAACCCGCGACGGACACGGATTATTTTGCGTTCCAAGGAACGGCTGGGGACAAAGTTCACGCCGCGACGATGACTGCGTTCTCTCCATCGAATCAAGACTCGACACTTGCTCTCTTCCAGCCGGATGGAACGACGCTCATCGAGCAAGACACCGATGACGGGTTTCTTCTCGGAACATCATCGAGCATTGCAGGCGCGACATTGACGCAAACGGGCACGCACTATCTGCGGGTCGTTACCGCGACGCCGGCCACTGCGACGAATATCATCCACCCCTACGACCTGCATGTGAAGACCCAAACGGGCATGCCTGTGCCCGAGACCGAGCCGAATGACATGATGCCCAATCCATTGCCGGCTTCGGGGTGGGTGAGTGGCACATTGTCAGCGTCGACGGATGTGGACATTTATTCGATTACGCTCAATGCGGGCGACACGATCTTTGCCAGCCTCGACTTGGATCCTTTGCGTGACGCGACGCCGTGGAATGGTCAGCTTCTCATTGGCCCGTTTGGTCCGACGAACACGTTTCTGGTTGGCAATGACGCCAGTATAGCTGCGCAAAATTCGGAAGCTTTCCCCATTACGGTTAAAACGGCGGGGACGTATGCGATCGTCGTGAATGCTCCGGCGGGCGTCGTCGCCGTTGGCGATTACAATCTATCGGTTTCCGTACATCCCGCGACCGCCGCGACGGCCAATTGCACGACCTACACGAGTGCCGATATCCCGAAGACGATTCCGACGGGACCTGGCAACGTCACGTCGACCATCGTGATCCCCGGCAATCCGCGTATTGCGGATATCGACATTTCGTTGAATCTCAACCACACGTTGCCGCAAGATTTGGATATCACGTTGACGTCGCCGGCGGGCAATACCAATGCGATTGTGACGGACGTTGGCGGAGGGGCAGCGACGACGTTTACGGCGTGGGATGTCACGATCGACGATGAAGCGGCGTTTCCGCCTCTTTTTCAAGTCGTAAATGGTATCCAGTACCAGCCCGAAAATGCCTTTCGCATGGATTGGTTCGACGGCGAGGATGCCGGTGGCACGTGGACGCTGAACGTCATTGACGATTTGGCGCTCAACGGTGGCACACTCAATGGCTGGAGCGTCACGATTTGTGAACCGGCGCCTGCGCCGACATGTGCGGGAGGGTCGCCACTTCAACCGATCCTGAATACCGATTTTGAATCTGGCGCTGCTGGCTTTACCCATTCGGGGACGGGCGACGAATGGGAAATCGGTTTGCCTACGTTTGCTCCGGTGACCGGATGCAACAGCGGCACGAGCTGCTGGAAGACGGACCTCGACAATACGTATAATGCGAGCAGTACGCAGAACCTTGTTTCGCCTCCGATCAATTTGACGAATGCGCTGGCACCCGCCCGATTGCAATGGGCGATGAAGTATCAGATCGAGCGTGCAGCGTTCGATCATTCGTGGGTTGAAGTACGCGAAGTGGGCGGTGCCAATGCACGTCGCGTTTGGGAGTTCACGGCGGCGACGATGAACACGACGGTGGGATCGCCCACTGTGACGATCCAAGAAAGTGCCGGCTGGGGCATCTATACTGCGGATGTCGGTGCTTACGTAGGCAAGCAGATTGAAGTCGTTTTCCATCTCGATGGAGACTCTTCAGTCCAATTGGCAGGCCTCGGAATTGACGACGTTTCCGTTTCGGCGTGTATTCTGTGTGGCAACGGTGCCGCGGATCCCGGCGAAGGCTGTGACGACGGCAATACGACGAACGGTGACGGCTGCGATAACAACTGTACCGTGTCGGCATGTGGCAACGGTATCACCGCGGGCATGGAAGCTTGCGACGACGGCAATACGATCAATGGCGACGGTTGCGATAACAACTGCACCGTATCGGCATGTGGCAATGGTATTACCGCTGGAACCGAAGCGTGCGACGACGGCAATGCGACCAATGGCGACGGTTGCGATAACAACTGCACCGTGTCGGCATGTGGTAATGGTATCCCCGCTGGACCCGAAGTGTGCGACGACGGCAATCCGACGAAGGGCGACGGTTGTGACAACAACTGCACCATGACGGCATGTGGCAATGGCATCGCGACGATGGGCGAAGCTTGCGACGACGGCAATATGACGCAAGGTGACGGTTGCGATAACAACTGCACCGTGACGGCGTGTGGTAATGGCGTCGTGACGATGGGCGAAGCTTGCGAC
>JANORL010001540.1:0-7961 GCA_031415295.1 Polyangiaceae bacterium
GGCAAAGCCCAAAAGACGAGCCGGCTGCTCTGCCCCCCCTACCCCCCCTCCCCGCAGGAGAAACAGAGCGTGTCCCCGCAGGAGAAACAGAGCGTGTCCCCGCAGGAGAAACAGAGCGCGTCCCCGCAGAAGAAACAGAGCGCGTCCCCGCAGGAGAAACAGAGCGCGTCGTCAATTCGTGAATTTAAGGGCGAAGCCCGAATTTTCACGCGCTCGCGGGGGGGCCCCGCTGTTTGAGCCCGAGCTTTGGCGGGCGAGTTCGGGGTCCCCGCGAGTGCGGGAAAACCGGGCTGAGACCGTGATACCTCAAACTCGTCAATGCGCAGGCAATTCCGGGCACGTGAGCAAACGCGGGGCGAAACGGTTATCGCGCATGGCTTGGTTTTTTTGCGCGTGGTAGTCGATTTGCGCGCGGAACTGAGCGGCGAGCATACGGGAAAGTGCGCGGGAAACCGCTGGTTTGGCCGTGGCCAAGTTGTGGTTTTCCTCGGGATCATCGTCCAAATGAAACAGCCGCACGATATTGCCGTCCGTGCGGTCAATCCATAATTTCCATGGATAACAAATGACGCCTTCGGTCATCTGGTATCCCTGCGTATTCATGAAAACGCCAATTTTCTTGGCAGCATGCGCCTGAGGATTCGCAAAGCTGTGCCCCTGAAATGCGGGGTGCGGCGGGATTCCGGCGAGGTCCGAAATGGTTGGCAATACATCGAGGTGCGAAACGGGTGAAATCACGTCGCCGGGCGCCACGTTGCGGGGATAATGGATGAGGAGCGGGACGCGCGCTTCTCCCTCGAAAAGCGATTTACCATGGGTCACCGTTCCATGTTCGCCCATCATTTCTCCGTGGTCCGCCGTGATGACGACAATCGTATCGTCGAGTCGTCCGTTTTGCTCGAGATACGTGACCAACTTTCCGACTTGCGCGTCGACATATGCAATCGCATTGTCGTAACGATTCGAGAGCAGAGGTTTTTCCGTGTCGCCATAACGTACGAAATTTGCAGTATGCGGGTAATGCGCGGGTGTGTAGCGGGACGTCACGCCGTCGGGCAAACCATACGGGAAATGTGCGATTTGAAAATTGACGTAGAGCGAAAAAGGTTTGTCAATGTGCTCTTGCATCCAGGAAATGGCGCGTGTGGCCGTTATTTCGTCAGGAACGACTTTTTCGCTGATGATGTCGACGTGAGGACCGTCGTAATCGGGTGCGTGCCAGAGAAAAACGGGTGCGGTCGTTTCTTCGAAGCGAGCAATTCCTTGCCAATTTTGATCTTGGCTTGAAATGGTGGCGAGCGAGTGGCCAGCGCGAAAAAAGACATCGTGCCAAAGGACGCGCGGGTAATCGAGGCGCGTGTATTGATCGAGCCACGGAATGCGACGCGGAAACAAGGATGAAATAATGGCCGGTTGAGCGTAATTCGAATGCGTGGCAGTGGCCCAGGCGTGCAAAAGGCGCATGCTGCGAGCGGCGAGGCGATCGATGTTCGGCGTGATGGGTCGCGAATAGCCCAAATAACCCATACGCCGCGTAGTAAGCGAATCAATGACGACCAGAAGCACGTTTGGGTGGGGCGATTTGTCAAGAGCGACCGAGTTTTCCCATTCCGTTCCGACGATGATGGGAGGTCCTTCCATGACCCGACGTGGTTGAAAACTACCTTGTTCCTCAGAAGATACGTCCTCGGACCATGCCGGAACTGTTTGCATCGAACTAAACATCGCCATCTCGGGCGTGGTGCGAGACAAACCCATGGCCATCGCTGTACGTGCTGGTAAAACCAATGCAACGAGGCCGTGAAAGACGACGAGTGTGGTTGCAAGAGCCACAAATCGCGCGGCTCGTTGCTCGTTTCCTTCGCGCCCCAACCCTCGAAACAGGTATGCCGCGTGAAGTGCCGCAATGGTCAAGCCAATCAAAACGACCACGATGACGTGGACCACGTACGTCGTTCGCAGCGCACGAAACATGCTTTCTTGACCATTCAAGAAAAACTCCAGCGCACCGCGCGTAAGAAATGCTCCCGAGACGATACGCACGGCAACTCCAACGATATGCGCAGCAACGAGGCCCGTAACAATGAACGTCGTGAGCGTGACGGAAACGGCTCGACCAATCGCCCAACGCATCGTCGGCGCCGTAATGATACTCGTAATAAGAAGCACCGCGGCATATCCCGCTGTCGTAAGCCATACTCCCCCGATGCGCGCACCAAGTCCGGGGGCAATGCCTCCCGAAGGAGCACACCCAAAAAACATGATTGCGGCTTGACCGAGGAAGCCGAGGGCAGCTCCGAGGGCCGCGCCGAATAACACGTTGCGTGCGCACCAAAGCACGCTTCGCCCGGAAGGAGCTGTAGCAAGAGTCGTCGTCACGATAGGATCATTGGAACGCAAAACATTACGTTTGGGCAACATTTTTACGATTTATTTCCGTCGTGCACGGAGATGTCGGATGCCTGGATCGCGTGCTGGCGTACGATTGTAAATCGTTCCTTTGCGAGGTATCTAGCTGTCTTGACGTCCGAGTCGCATTGCTTCTATCATGCGCTCCTGATCGGAAAGCATCATGACCAGCGTAGTCGAATCCATTCCCAAAGACAAAGCAGCTCGTGCCGTACGTATGGCGATCATCGTCGCGGCCCTCGGATACTTCGTCGATATCTACGACCTGGTATTGTTTAGCATCGTGCGTGTGAAGAGTTTGCAAGGGATTGGCATCACGGAGCCGAATGCACTTCTCGAGAAAGGCGTTTTGCTGATCAACATGCAGATGGGCGGGATGCTCGTGGGCGGCATTCTATGGGGCGTGATTGGGGACAAACGGGGCCGGTTGTCCGTCTTGTTCGGTTCGATCATGCTTTATTCGTTGGCCAATATCCTCAACGGTTTCGTCGATTCGATCGAAGCGTATGCCGCTTTGCGCTTTATTGCTGGAGTTGGCCTTGCCGGCGAATTAGGCGCGGGAATTACACTCGTCAGTGAAATCATGCATCGGCATTCGCGCGGGTACGGGACGACCATTGTGGCGAGTATTGGTATTTGTGGTGCGGTCGTCGCGGCTCTCGTTGGCGATATGTTTTCGTGGCGCACGGCTTATTTCGTGGGTGGTGGCCTTGGCGTCGGATTGCTCGTATTGCGTATTGGCGTATACGAATCGGGGATGTTCGAAGCGGTCAAAAAAACGTCCGTCCAACGAGGTAATTTTTTCAAGCTTTTTTCGACGGCTGAACGGGCCAAGCGGTATGTAGGCATCGTGCTCATTGGTATTCCGATATGGTATGTCGTCGGTATTCTCGTGACATTTTCTCCGGAAATTGGCAAAGCGATGGGTATGGTGACGCCTCCCAATGCGGGTCGCGCCATTCTTTTTACGTATGTGGGTCTGGCGCTGGGTGATTTGTCGAGTGGTGCGTTGAGCCAGATTATCAAAAGCCGCAAACGCGCGGTGACGGCTTTTCTTTGCTGGACGACAGGGGGAATTGTCTTGTACTTTTTGGCTGCGGCCCAGTCGCTCACCGTGTTTTACGGGGTCTGCGTCGTGATGGGGTTTGGCGCTGGATATTGGGCGGTATTCGTGACGGTGGCGTCCGAGCAATTCGGTACGAATATGAGGGCAACGGCAACAACGAGTGCACCGAATCTGGTGCGGGGAGCCGTTGTGCTTCTGACATCGGGCTTCAATGCATTAAAAGGTCGTGTGGGCGTCGTAGAAAGCGCGATGGTCGTCGGAGCTTTTACGCTCATTGCGGCATTTGTGGCGCTGAGGGCGATGGGCGAAACCTACGGCAAAGACCTTGATTATTTGGAAGATTGATTCAGAGGTTGTTAATCAGGCTGCTCGCTTCCGTCGGTCGGTCGGACTTACTCAGGTGTCGATGTACGCTTCCGTCGTCCTCCCTAGCATCACAACGCTCGCAACGCCTGATAAACAACCTCATCGGATTGATTGGCCGAAACTTTCAAGAAGTTAAGCATTTACTCGACGTTTTTCGACTTCGACGAACGCGTCGGCTTGGGTATCCACGAAAACGTTTTCGACCACGTCTGCCGTGCCGAGAACCTTGCGCGCACGCATGGACATTTCGGCCATGACCCGGATAGCAAATGTCGCACCGTACGTAACCGTGGCGGCGTGCGCGGGGGTCAATCGTCCTTGCCCACTCGCCAATTTATGTGCATCCCGAGATATTGACAGGAGTGCCGAAACGTCGGAGACGACGAAAAAGCGGGGCTTGCTGTTGCCCCATTCCGCCTGCCACTCGAGCAGCTGTTTGAACTCGGCAGCTTCGAGCGTTCCGACAAGGCGCATGTGAAAAATATCGGGCTCTTCGATCCACGTCAAGTGTTCGCCGAAGCGGCGGATGCCTGTGGCGTTGGAGAGTCTAAGAAGGCTTTTGGTCGAACTCGACATCCTGCTGCGAACGTTACCACAACTCAGCTTATCCGGGCAAGCGCATCGTTCATGGGGCGTAGACTTCGGAAAGGTTGGTCAAGACAAATTCAGCGAGTTCGTTTGTTTACATGCGGGGTTCGTCGCATAAGAACGATGGTTCGGCAAGCTCATATTGCAGAATGGAGAAAATTTTCTGGACAGCACCCAGATGCCGTAGGACAATCATAGGCATGGCTGACCCGCTGCTCTTTTCGCATGACTGAAGCAGAATACCTCGCGTTCGAGCGAGCGTCGGACGAGAAACACGAGTTTGTCGATGGCGAGATCTTCGCCATGTCGGGAGGCAAGGGGCCGCACGCCAATGTGGCGGCAAACATCATTGGTATGTTCGCGTTTGTTCTACGAGGTCGACCTTGCAGAGTCTATACGTCCGACATGCGTGTCCACATTCCCAGCTCTGGGGGTTACGTCTACCCCGACGCATCAGTGGTATGTGGAAGAGCCCAATACAAGGATGATCACATCGACACGTTGCTCAATCCGCGGATCGTCGTCGAAGTCTTGTCCCCTTCCACCGAAGCCTACGATCGCGGCGACAAATGCACGAATTATCGAACCATTCCGTCACTGAAGCATTACGTCATGGCCGCGCAAGACAAGCCCTACGTTGAAGTCTACACGCGAGAAGAAGACGGATCGTGGAAGCTTCGGGAATATGGTCCGGGAACTCGTATCACGCTGACCTCGCCAGAATGCATGCTCGAAGTCGATCAAATCTACGCTGGTGTTTTCGACGAATACGACGTTGGGTGAACGAGTAAACATTCCATTCATGATCCCCTGTGGCTCGACCGCATCGCGGACGAACCATGTACGGGTCAAGGGCCTGGGCCCTTGCGCGGTCGAGGGCGCGTAGCCCTCGTGGGGTCCGGGGTGAAACCGCGCCCCGCCCCGCCCCGCTTTGGTCGACTTTTTCCCCTTCCCAACGTCTACCGGTTTGGACTATCGTGCCTAACCCATGTACGTGCCCGTTGATGTTCGTCGCGCTTTGTCGTCGCTTGCCCTTCAAGTTGCAAAACACCCGGACCTCGAAGAAACGGCTTATGCGCGCTTCCGATCGAATGTGGACAAAGCGACGCTCGAGAAGCCGTTGCCGGATGAAATGCGTTCTACAGCAGCGCTGCTGGCGCGCGAACTGCCGCAGCTGACGAAATCGCTCGATGCTTGCAACGAACTGGCGTCGCTTTTTGGCGAACCTGCGGGAGATGTGCTTCTTGCGTGGTGTGTGGCGAGCACCTGGCGTCGAGACGCGCAGATTGCGCCGATTCTGTACGGTGGACTCGAAACGTCTGTGGCGCCGCGTATCACCAATGTCGCGCGGGCGCGCGTCGTCGAAGGGCCACTTTATGACGCATTGGCATGCGCGCCGCTGCTCGGGACGAACGACGAATTGGTGCGTCCGATCAATGCAGAAGCTCGGGCGCGCCTAGAAATTCTGATATGGGAAGCAGGTGCCAGCGCGCTCGAAGTGCCTATGCTTGGTCAATGGTTATGGAGCACGCCGGACGTTTTCGATGCGATGATTCACAATCCGGCGCATGGTGCATTACGGGGTCGAGTTCTCGCGGCGAGGTGCCTTGAAATCAGTGTGCGGGGAATGCCAGCGGATACCAATCCGGAACTCGTGGGACGAACCCTTCAGATTCTTCAGCCATTGTTATTGCATCCCGAACCACTCGTGTGGGTGCATGCTGCACGGGCGTTAGGGCGCCTCACGGGCGTTATGGAACCGCTCGAAGGTACGCTTCTTGATTGGGTTTTTGGTTCGTCGCAAATCTTGCGGCAACGAGCGACGACAGCGTTTGCTTCGTTGCCTGCGGATAGACTTGCATTCTTATCGAGTCAGCTACAGGCTATTTTGGATTCGCCGGAGGAAGAAGATTGGGTTCTTGCTGCGGTTGCGGCGGCGACGCCTTATTTGTATTTCGCGCGTAAAAAAATGTGGGACCGCTTGGCGCACCGTATTCTCGAGGGGGATGGCGGAGCCATTGCGGCGCGGGCGCTCGCTCGCGGGCTGGCGACGCTTTTGCGGCGTGGTGTGGCGATGCCTGAAATTGAAGAAACGCTGCGTACACTGCGTGAACGAGCTCGGTTTGTCCAAGCGGATTCGATGGAAGAATGTCGCCGCTGGATTGAAGTGACAGCCATGAGCGATTCCGTGGATCGGGCGGAACGTGATCCACTCGACCTTGAATTGGGTCTCGAAAATCTCATGCGTTTGGCGGCGCAATACGACGATGAAGAAGCGGATGCGCGAGCGGCGCGATTTGCAACGACCTTGTTACCAACATTTTTGGAAGCGCGGCGTATTGCGCTTGGAACGGGCGGAATGCGGCAGCGAGCCGCCGCATTGAATGCGCTCGAAGGTAATGCGCGCGCTTTTGCTTTGCGGTTATGGCGCCCCTTGCTTTCGACGCGACCTGCGGGCGACCCGGTGGAAGAACCGGAACTCGAAGAAACGTGGACAACGTTGGCTCGAGCCCCCGCCGAGATTTTGGACCTCATTGCCGAAAGACGTGCGAACGAAGGCGTTTCGATGGAAGCCGACATATCGCTGGAAGTCGCGGCCATTCGTCTCGGTGGTTATGCGCTCGATGCGTGTGGCGAAGACGGGGACCTTGGGCCTGGTCGAGGGCGCACGGCACACGATACTTGTTTGTGGTTACGCAAGCTGTCGGGTTTGGCTGATGGTTCGCGAGAAATGCCGGCATCATTAAAAGCGGCTTTGAGTTCGCTATTTTGGCGTATCGTCGATACGACGCGTGGCACGGCGCTCGGAGAAGTGGACGATATCAGGTGGCTTGGGCCTTTTGCGGCATGGTGGGCGCTCGTTATCGATCGGCCTGCGATGTTGTTGCAATTGACGACGGCGTTGCCGATGATGTCGGAAACGGCATTGAAGCATTGTTGCGAACATGCCGAAGCGTTGCGTACTGCGGTGAATTCCGCCGACCAAGATCCGGGTTGGGCATTTCCCGCCGAAGAAGCATTGGCGGCGCTTCATGCCCAAGATACCGAATTGGCGAAATCCATTACGGATCTTTGCGTGGCCCTCGAAGACTTTAATGAAGTTTCGGGCCTGAAACCCCAGCTCGAAGCGTTATGCCAAAAGCTCGTTTTGGCTGGCGATCGATTGCAAGCGGTTCTTGCAGACCCGGTCAAAGCGTTGCATGCGCTAGACAGTAATGCGACTGAAGTGGTTTCTGCCGAGGTGAAGCAAAACGCGCTTCGTGTCGCGGCGCTCGTCGCACGCGCCATTCGTTCGCGTGAAGTATCCATGCTCGAGGTCTGGTTTGCCTCGCTCGGTCCGGTGGCATCGTTGCTTCTCGAAGGAGCCGTACGCGGAGCGATCAAACGTACGCCGCCACCTCCGCCGTCGACGAAAAAGCAAGAGATGAAGGTTGTTGAAGGGTACGAGTTGGTCAAACCTTTGGGCGAGGGGGGCATTGGATCGGTTTGGCTGGTACGTAAACCCGGCGCGGATCGATTCTTCGTGCTCAAA
>JANORL010001541.1:0-2472 GCA_031415295.1 Polyangiaceae bacterium
GTCTGTCGATGAGCGAGATTTGCAGGGTCAGCGAGTAACGAACGTCGATGTATCGAAGGGCATGGTTTTCGTTTTTCCTGGACAAGGTGCGCAATGGCCTGGCATGGCTCGTTGGCTCCTTCAGGCCGAACCCGTCTTTCGTGCGACGTTCGATCGGTGTGATGCGTTTGTCCAGGAAATTCTGGGTTTCTCCATTGTTGATGAATTGCTCGCCTCGCAAAGTGAATCGCGTCTCGATCGCATCGACGTGAGTCTTCCGACCATCATTTCGTTCGATATTGCAATGGCCGCATTGTGGCGTTCCAAGGGTATCGAGCCCTCGGCAGTCGTTGGTCACAGCACGGGCGAGATTGCGGCGGCGCACGTATGCGGAGCATTGGATCTGGAAGACACGATGCGCATCATTTGTGCCTATGGTAAAACCATTGCGCAATTGTCTGGACAAGGCGTCATGGCACTCGTCCAGTTGAGCTGGGCAGATGCAGCGCGCGCGCTTGAAGAAACACCTGGTCTCGTGCATTTGGCGATTGAAGACAGTGTGGACACGACTGTTTTGGCAGGCGAACCGGGGGCCATGGAAATGGCACTGGCACGATTGCAGGCGTCTGGAGTGGTTTGTCGACGCGTAAACATGACCGTTGCTCCGCATTGTCCGTTGGTGGACGGCGTACGAGCAGAACTTGCCGAAGCGCTTCGTGGAATTCGCCCACGTTCCTCGAGGATTCCTTTATTTTCCGAGGTGACTGGAGGAATTGTACCTGGCGAGGCATTGGATGTCGACCATTGGGTACGCAATTTCGGAGATAACGCCAGGTTCTCAACGGCGGTGAACGCGTTGATTGCGGAAGGGTATCGGGGATTTCTGGATGTCGGTCCGCATCCGATTACCAAAGTTTCCGTGGAGAGAAACTTACATCGCGCCGATTGCTCCGGGCTCGTGCTTGGTTCAATTCTTCGGAACGATGAGCATCGTTCTTATCTGGCGACGCTTTCGACGTTGCGCTTGGCGCTCGGCTTCGATTGCCTTGGACCCGACGGAGGGCAGACGCTGCGCGCTCATATCCTGCCCTTGTCCGCCAAAACGCCCCAAGCTCTATCCGCATTGGCGAAATCGTACCAGGAATGGTTTTCCCAACACGACGAACCATTGTCTGACGTCGCCTACACGGCAAGTCTGCGGCGTACGCATCATGATCATCGTTTGACCGTCATGGGGTCGAACAAAGAAGAAATTGCGGCGCTACTCGGGGCATTTGCCGCCGGTGAAAAACTTCCAGGCGTTGTGACGGGGAAAATCACGCAATCGGTGCCGAAGGTCGTGTTCGTTTTTCCTGGCCAGGGCTCGCAATGGGTTGGCATGGGCCGACAGCTTTTCAAAGAAGAGCTGGCGTTCCGGGATGCATTGTCGGCGTGTGACGAAGCGATTCGCAAAGAGGCGGGGTTTTCCGTCATTGAAGAGCTGGACAAACCAGAGGAAACGTCGCGCCTACACGAGACGATCGTTGCGCAACCGGCCTTGTTTGCGATTGAAGTTGCGCTTTCGGCGCTCATGAAGTCGTGGGGCGTCGTGCCTTCGGCCGTCATTGGGCACAGCGTGGGTGAAATCGCGGCAGCGCACGTTGCGGGAATGCTGGACCTCGCACAAGCCGCGCGTCTCGTGTCCGTGCGGGCACGCGTCATGCAAAAGGCGACTGGGAACGGCAAAATGGTTTCCGTTTCGCTGGACGAACAGGCTGCGCAAAAAGCGATTGCTGGGTTCGAGGATCGCGTCGGCATTGCCGCCATCAATGATCCAAATTCGGTCGTGTTGTCGGGAGACATTAAAACGATCGATTCACTCGTGGAAAAACTGTCGCGCGAAGGCGTGCAAACGCGTGCATTGCGGGTGAACTACGCATTCCACAGCCCGCAGATGGAGCCGCTCGTCGACGAATTCGTCCAGGCATTGGGGACTATTACGGTAAAGCCCGCAGCCATTCCAATGATCAGCACGGTGACGGGCAAACCATTGACAGATGTCGAGATCGACGTTGGTTATTGGGGACGGAACATTCGACAAACGGTTCGGTTTGTTGAGGCGATGACCGCCAGCCAGGAACACGTATTCGTTGAAATCGGTCCGCATCCGGTGCTGACGATTTCGATGGAGCAAACGTTATCGGCCCAAAATGTCGAGGGCAAAATCGTTCCTACCTTGCGGCGTGAAAAAGACGAACGTAAACAAGCGTTGTTGGCGCTCGGTGCGTTGCACGTGTTGGGCTGCGCCGTCGATTGGAATGCGTTTTACCCGGATGGTGGTAACGTCGTCGATTTGCCGACGTATCCGTGGCAACGTAAACGGTATTGGATTGAAACGACGGATCGTATGGATCGAGCGGGCACTCCGACCGGACATATCTTGCTTGGAAATGCCATTGCGATTGCTGGCACAGAAGCGGCATTCGAGGCATACCTCGACACCAAGAGCGTCGG
>JANORL010001542.1:0-2857 GCA_031415295.1 Polyangiaceae bacterium
CTGAGTAAGTCCGACCGACGATTCGCAACGCGCAGCAGCCTGCTGAATACACTCTCAGGGAAATGCGCCCATCTGCTCGCAATGGTCCACGAATACTTTTTGCTCGCGGGTGTCGTTCGGAATGAACACCTGATTCACCGCTGACTTTTCGTATTTCGTCGACGCACACGTCGCGCTTTGTCCGGGCCCCACGGCAAATCGAGCACCCACTTTTATTTCGCAAACGGTGAGGCGATCCAAATCGCTCCACTCGGGACAAATCGCATTCTGTTCACGATAGGTTGCGACGGATCCCGCAGGTTTGTCGAAGGACCACCATTTGCCAAATTCTGTGTAAGACTTTTGGCTGTTCCACACTCGGTACACCTTCAGTGGAGCAACGACCTCGAATACGCGGGTCATGCACAGTTTGCCCTTGCCAGTTTCATCGATGGCCGATCGTGCAAACACGTCGTCGATGACTTCTTTTACGCCTTCGGGCACCGGGGCAATCGCTCCCACACAGGCGATTCCATCAACAGGACCCACCCCTGGCGATGTTGTGGGTGTTTCGACTTTTTCTGAACTCGGATCTTTCGCAGGAGACTCGACGGCTGCAGAACCGCCGCAAGCAACCAAAATCGCAGCAATGGGGACAAACCGTAACCAAGGGTATCGCATCCTTGCAGGTTACACGCACGTTTGCACCGTTGTCATCGAATATGTGTCATCGTGACTGTCAAGAAATGCGTGACTCGTCTTACGCTTTTCACGAACGATTTTTCACGCACATCTTGCATCAAGCCGTCTCCTCTGAGAACGTGTTGCAATGTCCATCACGAGCACCGACATGCGTCAGCGGTTCGAAGAAATGTCCGAAGGGTTTCGATCCCGGTACATCACGTACGACGAGCTTACTCGGATCGTGCGTGCATGGGCCGCCGCGTTTCCCGAATTCGTACGACTGCGTAGCATCGGAAAGACGCCGGAAGGTCGCGAGTTGTGGCTTCTCGCGATCGGCGCTTCGCCCGATGGAGACGGACCCGCGGTGTGGGTCGATGGCAACATGCATGCCGTGGAGCTTGCGGGATCCAGCGTGGCGTTGGCGATTGCCGAAGACGCATTGCGGAATCTAGCATGTCCAGAAGTACCATTGCATGATTTCCCCGCGCATCTACGCGACTTGCTTCGCCAAGGAGTCACATTTTACGTATTGCCGCGCATGTGTCCTGATGGCGCCGAACATGCGCTCGGAAAAGCTGGTTACGTCCGGTCGAACCCGCGCGACGAAAGAATCGGAAAAGGCTCTCCGTATTGGCGTATGGTGGATGTCGACGGCGATGGCTTGTCGCTTTCCATGCGCCGTGAAGATCCCATTGGCGATTTCGTGGCCTCGCAGGACGTCCCGAATCTCATGTTGCCGCGGCGCATCGAAGATCCCGGCCCCTTTTATACGATTTATCCCGAAGGCACCATCGCCCACTGGGACGGCTTTACCATACCTGCTCCCGATTACCTATCGGACAACGCTACCGACATGAACCGCAACTTCCCCTACCAATGGGCACCCGAGCCGCATCAGCGAGGTGCTGGGGAGTATGCCACGAGCGAGCCGGAATCGCGGGCGGTCGTCGAATTCACGTCGAAACAACCGAATATCTTTGCGTGGCTCAACTTGCACTGTTTTGGTGGCGTTTACATTCGTCCTGCAGGCGACAAACCCGATCACAAAATGAACCCATACGATTTGGTGGTTTTCCGACAAATCGAAATATGGGGTGACAAGATCGGCGGATATCCCACGGTCAGCGGTTATGAAGAATTCTTGTACGAGCCGGAAAAACCATTGAATGGCGATGAAGTCGCCTACGCGTATGGGCAGCGCGGGGCCATTGCCCTCGTGTGTGAAATCTGGGATTTTTGGAAACAAGTCGGCTTGGACGTCATGCGGCCCTTCGTCTTGAACTACTGGCGTCGGAGCCGCGAAGATACGATACGCATGGCCGAGTGGGACCGTGATCATAACCAAAGCCGAATTCTTGGACCGTGGCGTTCGTTCCAGCATCCGCAGCTTGGTCCTGTCGAAATCGGCGGGCACGATCCGAGGTTTGGCATATGGAACCCACCGCCGGAACGGCTTGCTGAAATTTGCGAACGGCAATCGAAGTTTTTCTTATGTATTGCCGCGCTTGCGCCTCGTTTGCGGCTAACGGAAGAGCGCGTGACGCATATCGACGGTGACGTGTGGGAAGTCTCCGTTGTTGTAGAAAATGTCGGCTATTTGGCGACGTTCATTCTTTCGTCAGCCAAGCAGCTCATTTGGAACGATCCGGTGCGAGCGACCATTTCGCTGGGTGAAAACATGACGCTCGTTGGCAACGATGCCGAACATCTCGTCGGGCACCTCGAAGGGTGGGGCGGGGTGGACGTGATGAGCACCCCAGGATTTCCTCGTTCCGGCGGTGCTGCACGTCGCGCTCGTGTGCGTTGGGTCGTGCGAGGGAAGGGGAGCATCACGATTCACGCCGGATGTCCACGCGTGGGGAACGCCGTTATGACTGTCGATGTAAAATGATCGTCAAGCGGCGGGGATTCTTCGTCATCTTTCTGGAATTCACTTCCGAACTGCGCTAGAGGCCGTGTCAACCATGTCAATTCGCGTTCTTCTCTCTCCCTCGCCGCTCGCACGTCGCGTCGTTTTTCGTGCGGGTTTCGCTCTGGCCCTCGTGACTGCGTCCGCATGCGCGAATTCAGACAAACCCGCGACACCGGAACCGGACAAGTCCAAGGCCGTGGCGCCCGGGGTGAAGCCGGAAGCCAAAGTTGCCGAGGAGAAAGCAGCGGAAGCGAAACGGGCCGACGAAAAGGCTGCTGCCGA
>JANORL010001543.1:0-3093 GCA_031415295.1 Polyangiaceae bacterium
GCCAACCACTTTTGTCCCCGTTCATGATAGCGTCCGTTTTTTGGAGGTTTCATGAACACTTGGAAGGCTGCTCTTGTCGGGATCGTTTGTTGCTCATCGTCGTGTGCGCCGGACTTGCGCGTACAAGGCGGCGCAGGCGGAAGCGCTGGTTCGACTTCCGGAACGGCGGGGGACGGAGGTCAAGGCGGCGCCAACGCAAGTTCGAGCAGCAGCTCCAGCAACAGTAGCGCATCGAGCAGCAGCGGCAGCGCATCGAGCAGCAGTAGCAGCAGTGGCGGCGGCGGGAGCGGGCCCATTGGTACGATTGGACAACCCTGTCCCATAATCGGAATGCTTGGTTGTGCAGGCAATGCGCAAAAATCGCAAATCATCTGCGGCGGAGATTTCACGTGGCAAACCAATGGAACATGTGGTCCGAATTTGCTTTGCGATACGAGTCCCGGCGTGAATCAAGGAACTTGCCAAACCATCGTTGACGTTTGCGAAATCCAACAACCCGGTGCAATCGTTTGCGCTGGCAAAGATCGCGTTTTATGTGGCCCGGATCTGGTCACGATCACCACCGTCGAGACGTGCGTGAACACGTGCAAAAGTGGTGCTTGTACGGGCGAGTGTACGCCGGGCGATTCTCAATGCGTAGGCAATTTCATTCGTACGTGTAGTCCCCTGGGACAATGGCAGACCGCCGTTCCTTGTCCGACGGGGGCGCCCAGGTGTATTGCGGGCATGTGTTCGGATCCAAATAGCTGCCAGGGTTTGCCCAAAACGTGTGGCCTTCTGGGTAACGAAAGCTGTTGTGCAAGTATTCTCGTGCCCGGTGGAACGTTCAACCGAATCAACAATCCGAGTTATCCCGCCACCGTCAGCGATTATCGACTCGATAAATACGAAGTCTCGGTCAGCCGATTCCGAAAATTCTTCGAGGGCTATCCGGCAAACAAACCGGTTGCGGGCGTTGGAACACAGTCGAATATTTCGGGCAGCGGGTGGGATCCGACGTGGGACGTGAATCTGCCGAGTTCACAAGCTGCACTCCAAACGGCCATTCAATGCGGGACGTTACCTTCATGGACACCGACAGCTGGGGCGAATGAAACCAAACCGATAGGATGCGTGGACTGGTATCTCATGTTCGCATTCTGTGCTTGGGATGGCGGCTATTTGCCGACCGAAGCTCAATGGAATTACGCGGCAGCGGGCGGAAACGACCAACGCGCTTATCCGTGGGGAGCAGCGTTGCCAGATGCCTCGTACGCGACATTTGATTGCAATGGTGCCGGCATCGCCGGCGTGTGCAGTGCCGCCGACCTTTTGAACGTCGGCATGCTATCGCCCAAAGGGGACGGAAAATTCGGCCATACGGACCTCGCTGGCGGCATGTTCGAATGGACGCTCGACAAGTACTCCAGCATTTATCCCATCACCAATTGTAATGATTGTGCCGACCTCGTGTCGGGCGCGAGTCGCGCGATCCGTGGCGGTGATTGGAGGAATGTTTCGAGTTATCTCCCGAACTCCGGCCACAACCAAGGCGATCCGTTGTTCCGGTACGACTATCTCGCCGGCCGTTGCGCTCGCCGACCATGACGCTGTTCCGTTCGCGATTCCAAACGTAGTTCTGAGCACATCGATGTTCCGTTTGTCCGAGCAATATTCGGACGCGACGGAAATCTGCGTCAATTGGATGACGATTTGGGGCGTTCCGTCCTAGACCGCCACCTGGTTTGTCAGCGTAACATTCGCCGCAGATGGCGTCTTTACGGAGGGCAAACCTGAACTGGTTTGGCAGATAGGATTAAGGGACACACATATGCGCAGATTGGCATTCGGCCTGGGTTTGTCGGTGGTTTTGGCGAGTATGAACGTATATGCCCAGGGAGCGCCCACGGGAGCGCCTCCGCCGGACTTGGAGGCGTTGGCGGCTGGGCCGAAGGGGCCGACGGACGCGCCGACGATTGCAAAGCCAACGAACGATTCGACGAGCGTGACGTTGTCGGCGGGTGGACTTTTGACGTCGGGTAACTCGCGGACTGTGGCTTTGACGCTGAACGGCGCGTTGGATTTGCGTCGTGGCCAAAATGGCGTTGGTGTGTCCGTTTTAGGCAATTATGGTGAATCCGCGCCGAATCCGAATGCCGACATGGTGACGAGCGCTCAGAACGTGCAGGGGCGTTTGCGGTACGATCGTTATTTTGGCGATCGAATGTCCGTCTTCCTGATTGGTACGGCTCGTAATGACAAGTTCCAAGGTTTGGCGCTTCGGTTGAACGTGGACCCCGGCTTCAAATTCATTGCCTTCAAGTCGCCCAAGTCGGCGCTTTGGGTGGAAGCAGGGTACGACTTTCAAGCTGACCTGCGTACCGAAGCGGGACGTTTGGAACTTGATGCAACGGGCGCGCCCACCGGAGTCAAACTCGCCGCGACCCGAACCGATCATTCGGCTCGTCTTTTTGTTGGGTTTCGTCGCGCCTTTACGCAGGACATTACGTTTTCGACGGGACTCGAATACTTGCAATCGTTCATTACGACAGACCTTGGTGACAAGAACTCGCGTCTCAACTTGAATGCCGTGATTGCGGCAAAACTCTTCAAAGGGTTTTCTATTGGTGCCGGATTCAACGCGGCTTACGATCGTTTGCCCATTCCAGGTCGTGAGCAATTGGATACGACGACGACCGTGAGCTTGATTTATGGTTGGTCGGATGTGGCTCCGAAGAAGGAAGAAAAACCCAAGTGTCCGGTTTGTCCCGAGGTCAAACCGGCGCCAGTTGCGCCGCCACCTCCTGCGGATACAAAACCGCCCGTACCCGCGGAGACGGTTGCTCCTCCCGCAGATACAAAACCTGCCGATGCGTCACCAGTGACTCCAGCCGTACCGGTTCCGCCGGCGAGTGGCGGAGCCGCTGTTGCGCCAGTCGCCCCCAAGCCTTGAGAGGCGCCTCACCCCCTGGCCCCATAGGCGTTAAGATAAGCGCAAGTCGCCACCGAGGGGTGGGTTAAAACCCACCCCTCTACATGACAAAGTCCTCGTGCTTCCGCACTCGGACTGACCATTTTGCATTTTGCAATCATATCGAGAAACAGCGAAGATTT
>JANORL010001544.1:0-8325 GCA_031415295.1 Polyangiaceae bacterium
TTGGGGCCGAATTGGCCGGGGACGCCTCCTACCCTCGTATCGGTCTGACAGCCACACCATCACGCAAGACACCTTCACGGCCTACGCCCCCTTCCTCGCGGTTGTAGACGCAGTCGTCGAGCGCGCCCTGAAAGGCCCCACGGAGCTGACGCTCAACGAACTCACAACGTTGTTTCCGCTGCCACCGCTTCCCGGCCCAGCGCTGCCAGCTCAGCGCAAACTGCAAAAAGTCGGCATCACCTGGCCCGGCTCGCCCCAGATCCCCGAGTAACCACGGACCAAAATTCGTGAAAAGGCGACTTCTTTAACCCACGCGAACTTGTTGCTCCTGCCGCGCACCAAGCACCCACGAATCGGCGATCCCGCCTCACAATTTTTCGCATCGGGCAAGGTTCTTGGCATACGCTGCTTCGCGAAACAGCAGGACCAACCTCGGGGAAGCACGACCATGAAAGACCTCATCAGCATCTCATCGAGCGCTCTGCCAGAAACGACCCGCGTCGTTGGCTTTCGCGGCACCGAGAGGTTGTCGCGGCCGTTCGAGATCGAAGTTTTTCTGTCGCTTCATGGCGAGGAGGGGGACGAACTCGACCTCGATTACGCTGTTGGTGCCAAGGCGAGGCTCACGATTGACCGAGCCGACGACAACCTTCCACCGTTCGAGTTCGCTGGGGTGTTTGCCAGTGTGGAACTCTTGCATTCCGTGGAAAAACGCACCCTTATTCGTGCTCTTCTCGTGCCGCGACTCTGGATGCTGAAGCTTTCGAAGCATAGTCGAGTCTTCACCAAGAAGGCTTTTCCCGACGTACTGAAGGCGATTCTCGAGGACAACGGCCTGACGGGCGATGATTTCTCGCTACGCCTTGGTAGTTACGAACCCGAGGAGCACATCTGTCAGTACCGCGAGAGCGACCTGGATTTTGTGTCTCGGTGGCTCGAGCGCGAAGGGATTTGGTACTTTTTCGAGCACGGTGAGGATGGCGAGAAAGTCGTTTTCTGCGACGACAAGACGTACGAGGACGATGTGCTCGGCAAAGCGATCCGCTACTTCCCGCAGGCTGGCCATGATCGTAGTGCGGGTGCGTCGTTCCGTTCGTTCACGTCCCGCCATCGCGTTTTGCCGGCGACGATGAACCTCAAGGATTACGATTACATTCGGCCCAACCTCGCGATCGCTGGGACGGCCGATGTTTTACCCTCCGGTGTTGGCGAGGTCAGTGTCTATGGCGATCGGTTTTTCACGCCGGCAGCAGGCGATCGGCTCGCCAAATTGCGGGCGGAAGAACTGCTGGCACGGGAGGTGGTGTTTCACGCTGCCGGCACACGTTCACATTTACGCACGGGTCACATCTTCGAGCTGGAAGAGCACCCTCGAGGAGCTTTCAACACGAAGTACCTCGCGATTGAGATACGGCATCACGGCAACCAGGCGGCGGGATCGACCGATTTCCAGCGTATGCTCGCGCTCGAGCACGAAGAGGTGTACTTCCTCGAGCTGGATGCGATTGCTGCCAAAAAGCAATTTCGCCCGGAAACGTCGACGCCCTGGCCGCGCATTTATGGGTTCGAAAACGCGGTGGTCGATGGACCTGCGCACAGCGAATATGCGCAAATCGACGATCAGGGACGCTACAATGTCAAGTTCAAGTTCGACGAAAGCAACCTGAAAGACGCGAAGGCCTCTACGTTTATCCGAATGATGCAGCCACACGGAGGAGCCATCGAAGGGTTTCACTTTCCGCTGCGCAAAGGAACCGAGGTGGTGCTCAACTTCCTTGGGGGTGATCCCGATCGGCCGGTCATTGCCGGGGTCGTGCCGAATACGTTGACGCCGAGTCCCGTCACGAGCGCCAACCATACGAAGAACGTGATCCAAACAGGCGGACGAAATCGTTTTGAACTCGAAGACAAAGCCGGTCAGCAGCGCATTACTTTGTCGACACCGTATTCGAATACCACCTTGCTCATGGGTGCGCCCGATGGTGGTCACGAATTGATTTGCCGCACCGACGACGATTCGCTCCACGATGCGGGCAAGAATTACGACTTGAAGGTGGGTCAAAAAGGCGCCGGAACGTGGACCGCGACCATCAAGGACAACTGGATCACGCACGTTCAAAGCGGGGTTCACGAGCTTTGGGTGGATAGCCAAACATCGGCAACCACCGTCAAAGGCGACACGATGCTCCACGTCCTCTCGGGCAATTACCTCGTGGATGTCGACGCGGGCCTCAAAGAAGAGAATGTCAAAGGCGACCACACGACGACCGTGGCCTCGGGCAATTACACGGTCAATGTCAACACTGGCAATACCAAAATCGAGACCAAAGGCACGACGCTCATCAAAAGCACCGGGGCCATTACCATCGATACGGCGGCAACGTGCGATGTGAAAGTCGCGAACGCGATGACGCTCAAGGTCGGCGGAGACATGACGAAGACGGTCAATGGCTCCGAGACGCTGCAAACGTTTGGTCCGTTCAAGAAACTCTACGCGTCGAACAACGTCAACGTGACCGGGGGTTTCAAGTCGGATACGTTCCTCGGGCTTTCGAATTCCAATGCCATTGGGGCCAGCATTGGTACGTTCGTTGGTCTCAAGACGACGCTCGAATGCGCCGGGTCATTCTCTGCGGCGTTCTCGGTGAAAATCGATATCGCCAACGGGGCATCGCTCAGCTACAAGATGGGCGTTGCGGCGACAGTGAATGCCGCGGTGGAGTTTACGGCAAAACCCGTCAAGGCACGGCAATACGGCACGGTGGTCGGAATCATGGGCAACAAGATCATCAACCACCTCATCAAGCTCGAAACTGCCGCTACCCATATCATTACGTGAGCGAGGCGGTTGCGTTTTTCCCATGCGAATCATCAAACCGCAACGAATCTCGATTTTTCAGCGGGCCTTCGAGGTCCGCGGGGAAAAACTTCTTTCGATCGGCTTGACGGCTTATACGCCATTCGATGCGCCCGATCTGCCGCTGCCCGAGATCTCGATGTGGCAGGAGTTGCCCAAGCAGGCGGGTCAAGATGTAGGCGTCGACGAGGGGCTGCCCAAACCTCGAGGCGAAGTGCTGGTGTTTGGCAAAGCATTCGCGCCCGGAGGCAAACCTCGAACGGTTTTCCGCGTGCGTGTTCGCGTCGGGGACATCGACAAAGCACTGTTCGTGGTGGGCAAACGTCACTGGGTACATGGCGCGCCCTCCGACGCCGAACCACTCACGGAACTTGCGCTCGGCTGGGACAAAGCGTTTGGCGGACCGTCATTTCTGCAAAACCCGCTCGGCATGGGCGTGGCTCCCGTCGAAATCGATGGCAAACAGGTGCACCAGCTCCCGCATCTCGAAGACCCCGACGCACTCATGAAGTCGCCGAAAGACCGGCCCACACCCATGGCGTTGGGTCCGATCGATCCGGCTTGGCCTCAACGTATGGGAAAACTCGGAACCTATGATGCAAAATGGCTTGAAGAAGACTTTCCAGGGTTTGCCCGCGACCTCGACCCGGATTACTTCATGCTCGCATCGGACGACCAGCGGCTCCCCGCATACTTTCAAGGTGGCGAGCCCATTGAAATCGAAAACCTTCATCCAGAACAACCACGTCTGCAAAGCCGAGTGACATCGCTCATTGGTCGGTGTTTCGCCACCAAACGTACGCCGACCGGTGAAGTGTTCGAAGAAGTCGCCACACGCCTCGAAACGGTCATTCTTTTGCCTAACGTGCGACGCATGGTGTCGATTTTCCGTGGGGTGTTACGGGTCACCGAAGACGACGCAGCAGATGTGACGTGTTTGCTCCTGGGGCTCGAACTTCGTGGTGCACAACCAAAACCGGTGAGCCATTATCGTGAGGTTCTCGCGCGGCGTCTCGACAAGAAAAAGGGACATCTCGTGGCGCTTCGCGACCGGGACCTCGTCCCTGCACCCGATCCATCTGCGCCTGTTTTACCCGACGAACGTTTCAGCGATATGGATGAATTGCTGGCCCGTGAAGGAGTGATGGAAAAACGGGCGCATACGCGGGCGCAAAAGGAACTCGACAACGTGCGACGTTCGACGCTGGTTCTTGGCATCGACCCCGATGAAAAAGGGATTCCGCGCGAGGTGCCACCGCCGGAAAAACAACCCAACCTCGAGGAACTGGCCGATTACATGGAAGCGCTCGAGAAAGAGGTGGACAAACTCGAGACGCAAGCGAAGGCGCAACAAGATCAAGCGCTCGCGCAGGCACGGGAAGAGCTGGCTCAGCACGGGGTGGATCTCGACGAACAGATCGAGCGATCGAAGAAAGAGGGCGGTGGTCCACCGAAATTCCGGGCCGCGGACCATTTGGCGCAAATGAGGGAAACAGCTCGTCTCGGTCGCGAAATGGGCGCACCGATGGATGAGTTCGAGGCGAAGCTCGAAGACCCGGCATTCATCACGCAACTCGAATCGCTCGAAGCGACGCAGTTGCAAGCGTATCGTACGGTGGGTCATCACTTGCCGCCGGCGTCGCAACCAACGGAAGAAGCGCAACAAGAGATGCGCGCACGGGTTATGGACGCACGTAGCAAAGGTGTGTCGATGAAGGGCTGGGACCTTACCGGTGCAGACCTTTCCGGGCTTGATTTGTCCGGTACGATGCTTGAAGAAGCGTTGCTCGAAGGGGCTGATCTACGAGGTTGTCTATTGACAGGGACAAACCTCACGGGGGCAGTGCTCGCGCGGGCAAACCTTACGGACGCGCGGCTCGGTGGAGCGCGGCTTGAAGGGGCAAACCTGGGGTTTGTCCAAGCTCAAGGGGCGGACTTCGAGGGGGCGCTCATGAAGAAAGCCGTCCTTTGGCACGGAATGCTGGACGGGGCGCGTCTGCGGGGCGTGGACATGCGGGGCGCGGACGTATTCGAGGCAAACCTTGCCAAGGTGGACATGACGGGGGCGATTGCTGAAGAGACGTTGTTTTTCTGTTGCAACTTCGAAGGCGCGCAGCTCGATCGGGCACGTTTGCACAAAGCGATTTTTTTCCGTTGTCGAATGCCCGGTGCGAGTCTTCAGGGGACAGACTTATCGGCGGCCACGATTGTGGAATTGCAAGCTCCGGGCGCGAATATGCGTGGAATTCGTGCCGACAATACGCGGCTCGTCAACACCGACGAGGGACAATGCGATTTATCCGGGGCTGACTTGACGGAGGCGAGCCTGGGAATGTCGACGTTACGCGGTGTGAACTTCCAAAAGGCGGTGCTGTCGAACGTTCGCGCGGATGGGTGCGACCTGAGCCTCGCGGATATGCGTGGCGCGCGGCTCGATGGTGCGAGTCTTCGAGGTGCACGGCTGATGCGCACCGACCTTGCTGATACGGACCTTACGGGGGCAAACCTCATGGAAGCGATGCTGCAAGGGGCGAAGCTGGGTGGTACGCAATTCGTAAAGGCAAACCTATTTCGGGCGACGCTGATGGGGGCCGTCGGTGATGGGCAGACGAGCTTCCGTGATGCCCATGTGGTGCGCACGTTGTATCCGAGGCGGAAGCGATGAACCAGGAAGAACTGCTCGCGTGCGTGGACAACGCCGACCCGGTGTGTGACGAGGACCTTTCGGGGTTGGATCTCGCAGGGGTGAATCTGTCGGGGGCTATCTTCGAGCGGGTGTCGTTTCGAGGGACGAACCTATTAGGAGCGCGGCTCGACGAGTCTATTTTTTCGGATTGTCGTTTCGAGGGAGCGAATCTCGAGGGCGTTCGATTGCGTCATTCGACGTTGGACAAGTGCACGTTCCTTGCAGCCAATTTGACGGAAGCGAACATGGTGGCGACGAACCTGGTCCATTGCGACTTGTCTCGCGCTCTGCTCGACCGAGTCAATTTGACAATTGGCAGCTTGGTGGAAGTGCGGCTCGAGGAAACGAGTTTTTTGAATGCGAACCTCGATCGCACGGCGTTTATCGAGGCGGATGCAACTCGGGCGGTGTTCGAAGGGGCGAACATGCTCCAGACGGTCATGTTGAAAACGGATCTGTCGACGGCGCGGCTGCGTGGGGCAAAGCTTCTGCGGGCGATGTTGATGGGCGGCAAGCTTGCGGGTCAGGACTTGTCGGGTATGGAGTTTGGTAATTCGCAACTGATGGAGATGGACTTGACGGGGTGCGATTTTCGCGGGGCGAAGTTGACCCAGACAAACTTCAAGGGGGCGACGTTACGAGGTACGCTGTTTGACGAAGCTGAACTTGGTCGGGCGTTGTTCATTCAGGCGATCGCTGTGGGGGCGTCTTTCAAGCGGGCGAATATCAACCAGGCGCTGTTTACCGAGGCGCGGGTGGACGACGCGAACTTTGCAGGAGCGAGCTTGCAGCAGGCCATTTTCGCCAAGGCAAACTGTGTCGGGACAACCTTCGTGGGGGCAGACCTCACGTACGTCGACTTCTCGCATGCGGACCTGACGCGTGCGGACTTTTCCCATTGCAAACTGTTTCGCGCCCGATTTCACCGTACGCGCGAGCAAGAGACATGTTTTACGGACCGCTCCATGGCGCTCGGCGACGACGAGGAGTTATTGGCAGCGGAACGACGTGCAGAAGGCTGATGGAGACAGACGGAGGCAAACGATGAGAGACAACTTGGCTAGGAAAATCGTTCATCCAACGCAGGAAGTGGCTACCGTCGTAGGCATCACGGATCGTAGGATTCGGGTTCGCTCGAGCCTTGGCGAGGTGGAGGTTCGGCGGGCGGCCAGTTGCCTGATTGAACCGGAAATGGGCAACGAAGTGCTCGTTGTGCATCACGAACGGGGTTCACATGTGCTGGCGGTGCTCGAACGGGACGAACAAAGCCCGGCGCGGATCATTGCCGATGGTGATTTGGAAATCGCGTCGCCCGTGGGGCATGTATCGATGAGTGGGCGCGACGGAATCAATTTGCTGACGCCAGGCGAGGTGGTGATCGCTGCGGAAACGGCGACAGTGACTGCGAAAAAGGGCGAAATGATGATCGATGCGCTGACGTTCCTCGGCAATCGATTTACGGCACAGATCGAGCGTGTCAAGACGGTGTCCCAATCTGTAGAATCGATTGCGGAACGCTGGGTGCAGCGAGTCGATCGCGCGTATCGATTCATTGCGCAGTCGGAGTCCACTCGAGCGGGATACATTGAAATTCAGGCTCGCACGGCTTTTCATGTCAAAGCCGAAACGACCTTGGTGAATAGCCAGGGGCTGACCAAGATTGACGGCTCGCAAATTCACGTGGGGTGAACCATGTTCGCAAATACGCAGATGATGGGTATGTCGACGGGTGCTCCGGACGTTTGTTTGACGCCAACTCCGGCGGGTCCGGTGCCGATTCCGTACCCCAACATTTCGATGCAACCGATGGGGATGCCCGCCGCATACAACGTGCTGTTCATGTGCGCACCGGCGCATAACATGTCGACGACGGTGCCCATGACAAACGGGGACAACCCGGGTGTGGCAATGGGGGTTGCATCGGGCATGGTCATGGGTCCTTCGCGGCACGTGACGGCGGCGTTCACGGCGCTGGTGGGTGGCATTCCAGCAACACGTTTGACATCGATGACCATTACGAACTCGACCAACTGCCCGGCGTGCTCGATCGTGCCGAGCCAAGTCAAGGTGATTATTTTGGCCCCGTGATCGGCCATTGATCGTGCGAAAAAGTGCCATGGAAACGAGTATCATTCCCTACTTGGCGATAGGTCTTCCGCTGCTCGCGGTGTTGGCTGCTGTCGTCTATGCCGTCCTGCTGATTGCCAAGCCATCGCAGGACGTAAAACGTCTCGAGGAGCGGGCGGCGGCGGGGGATCCTGCTGCCAAGGCGGCATTGGCGCGTGCAGACGAGCTTCGTGGGGCGATGAATCGAGCGGTTTCCGGGGACGATCCCGAGCGTAAACGGTTGCTCGCGTTTGGGACGCCTGGACGGGCGACGATTGTGGATGTGCGGGCTGCGGGGCTCGATGTTTCGGCGGGCCCAGTGCCGACGCGAATCGTGGAGGTGGTGTTGGCGATCGATTCTCCGACAGGTCCACGGCAGGTGACCATACGCGATGCGGTGAATCAGTTGTTTTTGGGTAGAATGCTGAAGGGGGCGACGGTGCCGATTCGTATTGATCCGACAAACCCGGCGAAGATTGCTGTTTTATGGGATACGCAGTGACGCGCCTCGCGATTTACGCAGTTTCCTAGGTTTGCGGACAATGGAAACCGCAGACCAAACCTGCCAACAGCGGGGCGCACGGCCGATCACTCCGCAAAATATTTCGACGCATTCACCCGCTTGACTCGAGTTCTCGAAGCGAGTAACACCCGACGGCATGAAGAAGTTCATCAC
>JANORL010001545.1:0-2544 GCA_031415295.1 Polyangiaceae bacterium
GCAACGTTTTTCTTGCGATGCTCATCAAATGCGGCATAGACGGCCCCCATCCCGCCTTTGCCAATCTGTTTCCGAATTTCATACCCTTCAATCATACCCACCAACTCCCGCCCCCATCAGCAACCATTTCCGTGCCAATTCCAAGTTGACTCTCGGGCGTTGTGGAATGTGCGATGTACCAGACGACGTAGATCCTCAGCGCGCAAGGGACGCAATATCACCCTCGTTTGACGCAGATGTAAAGAACATTTTGCCTTCCAATACACAAAGTCGTCGTGATGGGACTTCGCAACATCGAACCGGCGTCGAAACCATCCTTTGCATGAAGATTTTCTCTGCCGCGTTTTTTGATATCTGGTATCGTGCTTCATGGCTGCCCGATATCGATCGCATCGCACACGAAACACGACGACGACGCTTGGCACGAGTGCCCTCATCGCGCTCGGCGGGCTTGGATGCCATCGATCGACGAATCCCACGCCTACGGCATCATCAGCCACCACAGTCGTCGAGACCCTCGCGTCGGCACAATCCGTGACCAAACCGCCACCCGCGCCCATAGAAGACGCAACAGTCATCATCAACGAGTTTGCCCGGTACACCGTAACGTTACCAAACATCGCCCGAACAACGTTGTATACGTGGACCAAAACGGAGCAAATCGAGGCGCTCGCGAAAGACCCGACACTGCTCACGAGGTCAGAATCGGCAGAACATGGGACGTCCTACTTCGAACAAGTGCTCGAAAAACGCGCGCAAACAAAGGACGACCTCGCCAAGCTTTTACGCTCGAAAGCTTTTGCTCGACAACGGTACGCGTGGACGGCTCCTTTTGCGACACGCATCGGGATTGGGTCTGAATCCTACGGAGATGAACTGATCCAAATCGTCTTGAAACCCGAAGCGTGGTTTGTCATTCTAAAAGTAAGTTCGTCCGAGATTACCGTCGTGGATGCGAACAACAAACCGGTTCCAAGTGCGGAAGCTCTTGCGCATCCCGAACGGCTAGCCGCTGCGTATTTCGTCCAAGACCAACCTGCCACAGGATACCGAGCGTCCATGGCGGGACCCAACGAGCGCCTTGGGTACCGAGAATACGTGCTTTTCAACGAATCAATGATTGCCGCATATTCCGTAGGCACGCCGGAAATCGCCGCCGAGTTGGCAAACGAAAAACAGGCCCTCGAGAGATCTCGGGTACATGAAAACGCATGAAACACATGTGGATATTTGGCGAAGATGGATGGTCGACGTCGCGCAGAATACGTGGAGCTCAGCTGTGGATAGGCAATCGCCGATCCAAGCGTATAATGCAACGCTGGCATTTGCCGATTATCCGTATTACCCGACCGAACAGTCGCTCACGAGCCTCATCGAAAACTTGCGTCAACTGAAGTTGCGAGACAAACCATTTACGCACGTGCCGGCTGTTGCATTTCCCGCCGCATCGACACGCGCTCCGGTTTCGGCCCCAAGAATCGTCGCTCCGATGAAACACGGAACGTTTTGACATTACTGCGTCGCGTCGGTCGCGTCGCCGCGCACGGTTTGCCCGAACATGGTACTGCCAAGCCACAACCCGTGTACGAAATAGGTGCCGGTGTCCGAATCGGGAAGGACATCGTACGTGAAAGATCCGGTATACGGGACGACAGCAAGCGCTTGGATTTGCGTATCACCCAATGTTTCGCCTGGTTTGAGCGCCCATAGGTTACGTCCATCGCCTGTGGGATGTTCGCCGGAGATTTCCAGGACGAACCCATTTTGCAATACTATACGAGCCATCGAGTGGTCTTGCACGTGAACACGTTGCGTGGCGAGAATACGCACCGCTTGCAAACGGCCGTGGTGAATGCTCCACACAGTGTCGTTCGTGCGCAAATCTTCAATGGGCGTTTCACCGTTCGGTGTCGATAACAAGGTTCCTGTCGAAACGCATCGGCAACGGCTGCACGGTCCACCGTCGCCTCCACAAGCGCCAGAAACGGCCCCGGGCGGAGCATCTGGCCTGGCAATGGGTCCGCCCGGAATGATACACTTTCCGTCGAGAAGACAACGTCCAACGGGACAAGGTTTTCCGGTATTGTTGGTGGATGTCGGCCACGGTCGTGGAGACGGTGATGGCCGCGAAGGGGGCGACACCACCGTCGGCGGAGGTGCCGCTTGGAATGCCTCGGCCGTTGGTTGTTGCGTAGGCTGTGGCTGCACGAGAAACGGCGACGGTGGAACAAGTTCGACAGGTGCGATTGCAGTGGGACGCGTGGTCCGTATGGGTTCAGGCGTAGGCGTCGTTTTGGCTTCGCCTGGCGTGGTTTCGTTCTGGTTTTCCGCCTGCACGGCAGGCGGATCCGGTTCCTTGCAAGAAACAAGGGTCAACGCGACAAACGAAACGGCAACGTAACGCATGCGAGCAGCGTAGCATGATTTGGCGCGTCGAGTAAATGCCTCGGTGCATATCTACCAAATATCTCTCGCCCTGTTTTGGATTGACCGCATCGCGGTCAATCCAATGTACGGGTCAAGGGACATTGTCCCTTGCGCGGG
>JANORL010001546.1:0-15835 GCA_031415295.1 Polyangiaceae bacterium
CGACCGGAACTTGTTCGCATGATTATTGCGCAACGGGTGCCGCGCTCAAGACAGGATGCCAATCCTGCGTTGATGATATTTGCGCGGCGGACCCGAAATGTTGTGAACGTCCGAGTGGCACGTGCGCACACGATTATTGCACAACGAAGGCGACGCCGCTCACGACCGGCTGCGATCCGTGCGTAACCTCCGTGTGTGCCAATGATCCGAAGTGCTGCAACTTGCCGACCATTGGAACTTGTTCGCACGATTATTGCGCTGCTGGCGCGGCACTCACTGCCGGCTGTGACTCCTGCGTGGGCCAGATCTGCGCGGCGGATCCGAAATGTTGTGACACAACAATCGGGACGACCACATGTGCGCACGATTATTGCGTGACGGGCTCGAAACTCGCAACCACGTGTGATCCTTGTGTAGCCGCCGTTTGCGCTACAAATCCAACGTGCTGCACGGGTAACGGTAATGCCTGGACTGCGGCGTGTGTCACTGCAGTGGCCACGAAATGCGCAGTCAACGACAGGTGCCCGTCGCCGAAGTGGTCAGCGGCATGTGCGGCCAAGGTCGGAACGGTTTGTGGAGACACGTGCACGGCAGCCTGGGGAACGACATGTACGGCCAAAGCAGTGGCGTGTAGCAGTGATAGCTGCGCAGCCCATACGTGGTCTGCGAGTTGCGTGAACAAAGTCGCGACGACTTGTGGCAATTCGTGCACGGCGGGCTGGGGAGCGAATTGCACCAACAAAGCAACGACGATGTGCGGAACGGAATGCCAACCGCACGTTTGGGACCAGGATTGCGTCAACAAGGTGGGCACCGTCTGCGGCAAATCGTGCGGTCCCTTTGAATGGGATGCCAATTGCGTGGACATGGTCGATACCGTGTGCGCGGCCAAGTGTTATCAAGATCCGCCTTGTAGCCACGATAAGTGCGAATCAGGCGGGCCGCTCAGCTCGGCGTGTGACACGTGCGTCGCTTCGATTTGTCAGGAACTACCCTTCTGCTGCACCGACGAATGGACCAATCTATGCGTCGACCGTGTAAAGACCAAGTGTAATCAGGGTTGTCCGACCAAAGGTGATTGTGTGCCTTGGTTGCCCGGCCAAACCGATCCCGATTGCGCGGGATACGATTTGTCCGTCGGTGTTCCTTGCGGAACGACAGTGCCGATATGCAACCACGGACTAACGACAGTGCCCGCGGGCGTCAAGGTTGTACATTTTCCGGCAAACTCGCAACAATATCCGTTGTGTACGCCAGATCAAACGCATCCGCAAATGCAATCGTGTTTCACGACGTTGCCGATCGAGCCAGGCAAATGCATCAAACTCCCAGCAGCTAGTTGCAACCTTGGCAATGGCAATCGCGAGATCATGGTAAATCCGCCATCTTTCGCAGGGTATACGCAATTGCCGGAATGCACGTGCAAAGACAACTGGAGCTTGTGGAGCGGTCCAGGGGTATCGTGTGAGCCTCCGAGCTGCTCGAATACGACGACGACAACGGTTCGTCGCGTCAATATGTTTATCGCCATGGATCGTTCCGGCTCGATGACTGCGGACCTAGGAAATGGCGATACGCGTTGGACAGCAACGATCAAGGCGCTCAAGAAATTCGTCCAGGATCCCGCGTCGGCCAATTTAGGCGTCGCTTTGCGCTTCTGGCCGGATGATTCGCCGGTCTCCGGATGCAACAGCACAACTTGCAGTACCACGGCATGTAAAGCACCCCTCGTCAACGTGGGTCTATTGACGCTTCAATCGGCGCCCACCGATACGCAGGAGCAACTCTTGCTTAATGCCCTCAATTCGAAAACACCGAATGGTTCGACGCCCATGTCCGCAGCGCTCGCCGGAGCAACGCAATGGGCCATCGAATACAAAGCGGCAAATCCGCAAGAAGAGGCAATGGTCGTATTCGCAACGGACGGTGAGCCGAATGGTTGCAGCAACAATACGACCACGATCTCGAATTATGCCGGGAACGCGTTCACGAACAGCGGCATCAAGACGTACGCCATCGGCATCGAGGATGCGAATCCGGTGCTCATGAATCTGATTGCGTCCAAGGGTGGGACGACCAGTGGGTTCTTCATTGCCCCCGGCAGCAACGTCGAATACGAGTTGTTGTCCGCGCTGGTGCAAATAAAGGGCAACACCGTGGCCTGCGATTTCACGGTGCCGCAAGGTGGCGTGTACGATCCGAGTGCTGCGAAAATCATTCTGACGCCAACCGTGGGCAATCCCGTGACGCTCAACAATGTCGGATCGCTCGCCCAATGTGGCACTGGCTGGTACTACGACAATCCCGCCGCACCCACGCAGGTAAAACTCTGCCCGTCTACGTGCACGACGGTTCTCAATGATTCGGGGACGAAAGTTCAAGTCGATCTTGGTTGTCCCGGCGCGTACGAACCGGTGACGTTTACCTACCAATACTACTCGGATTGTCCGCAAGGAACGAAAACGCAATGGGCGTATTTCGCATATGAAACGCTCACGCCGTCGACCACGAACGTTCTGTGGAAAGCTCGCACGGCGGATACCGTTGCAGGCTTGGGAAGCGCGTCGTACACGACGCTCGCTACGGCGCGGTCGACGCCCACCAATACGCAGGTTTGTCTCATGTCGGGACCAAGTCCCTGCCCCATTGACCTCTACCAAACGTTTGGCATGGTCGATGCACGAAAATCGTATCTCGAATTGTCCGTGACGCTCAATCCGGCAATAGACAAGAGTGCAGCCGCAAAGGTGATTGGATGGGACGCGACCTACTCATGCCCGCCTTCCGAATGAACAAACAAACCGCCATATCGATGGCCGCCCTCACGTTCGCGCTCGTTGCTTGCGAAAGCGCTGACAAACTGCCGCCACGCACGACAACGACCTCGTCGGCATCGTCGGGGTCGTCGGGAGAAGGCGGGTCGGCGGCAATGGGCGGCCAAGGTGGCGTAGGCGCTCAAGGTGGCGCGAGTGTTGGCGGCATGGGGGGTGGCGGAGGTATGCCGCCGGCTCCCTATTGCGGTGACGACAGCGTCAATGCCAACGAAGAGTGCGACGACGGCAACAAGAACAGCGGCGATGGTTGCGCAAGCGATTGCACCATTGAGTCGAGTGAGACCGAGCCCAACGATACGGCAGCCCAAGCAAGTACGTACGCGCCAAACCCGTTTTACTACGCAAAAATCGGCGAAAACGATGTCGATTTCGTGGCATTTTCGGTGACCGCCACGACCGCCAGCGTCGTGACTACGACGCTCGACATTGGGGATGGTGCATGCCCCAAAGGAGAAATCGATTCGGTCGTTGAGATCATCGCGGCCGATGGGACGACTGTGCTGGCAAGCGACGACGATTCGGGCGAAGGGTATTGCGCGAGCGCGACGGCCCCATCGCTGGCGATGGGGAACTATTTCGTGCGTATCGCAGCTGCGCCGAAATCAGCGGTCAAAACGTTCATCTACGCATTGCGTATCGATCAAATCGAGGATGTATGCGGTGATGGTATGGTCACACCGGGCGAAGAGTGTGACGACAACAATGTTTCGTCGGGCGATGGTTGCAGCGCAACGTGCAAAATCGAAATAAGCGAAGTCGAACCTAATGGTGCGCCCGCGACCGCAAATTCGTTTGTCGTCCCTTGGAATGCCATTTTGGACCCAGCGGGCGACGTTGACGTCGTCACGGTAAACCTCGCAATACCAGCGATAACATTTACGGCGACGACCACCGATCAAGGCACGGGGGCATGTGGAGCAAAGACGCTCGATACCATTGTCGAGATTCTCGCATCCGATGGCACGACGGTGCTTGCCTCCGGTGACGATATCGTGGGTAATTGCGGGTCGGCGCTAGCAAAGAACGTTGCCGCCGGCACGTATTACGTGCGCGTGAAGGGTGGCAGTTTGGCCACGTATCCCAGTTCGTACGGGCTGCAAATCATTCTTCAATGAATCGTTTTCATTGAATCGATTGGGCGCCATCCGCTCGAGCTGAACCATGACGTTTCATTCCAAAAGAGCCTGCAACAACGTGCGCGCAGCGCGATAATCGTCCAATCGATAGGGCGCTCGGCTCGCATTCGGCCCTATGTGAATGGCCACGCTGCCCTCGGGAAGCGCTGCGAAAAGATCTTCGTCCGTGTTATCGTCACCCATCGCCAATAACGTTGTTTGGTACATTTTCGAGAAAAACCTGTCGACGATTTGTCCCTTGTTCACGCCTTGCAATTTCACTTCAATCACTTTGTCGCCGAACATGACGTGTACCGGTAAATTGCTCGAGGCTTCAGCCAATTGAAAGCATAACGCTTGGGCCTGAACTGCGCCGAAGTCGGGGTCCACCAAACGATAGTGCCACGCAATCGATGCGGATTTGTGTTCGATCAATGAGCCGGGCGTGTCACGGGTGAAATGTTCGATTGTCGGTAAAACTTGGCCTTTCCAGTCGGTCGAGATCTCGATTGTCGTCTGCCAATCAACACTTGGATTCGGCCGAGCCCACAAACCATGCTCCGCATAGAGCCCAATCGGAAGACCGGAAAACCACCGTTCGAGCGTATCGTGTTCGCGTCCACTGACAATGTGCACATTCGTTCCAGGGCGACGGGTCAAGGCCAACAATAACTCCAGAAGCGCGGGATCCGGAGCAGCTTGCTCGGGCGTGGGAGCGAAGGGAACGAGCGTGCCGTCGTAATCGAGCAGCAGCACAAGGCATTCGGACGCACGCAGCCGTTTGATGGGCACCAAAGTCGCCTGTCGCATGCATGTGTTCTTACTCGCCGTTCGGACTCCGAGGCACTCCGATTTGCCGAAAAACACACATGAGGACGTTCGACAGGAGGGATGCGGACTCCAATTCAAGAATCAGTTCGTCCGAGAATATCGTTGCACAGGCATCCAGCTCAACGGCGCTTTTTGCACATCCGCCCGATTGTATCTTGCTCGTGGGCAAGACGTCGAGTAACACAAAAACATGCCGCTCGAAAAACCATTTCACCGATTCTTGCACCCGGCTTTTTTTGCGTCGATACTTGCAGCACAAGCCTGCGCAGCGGCCCCGCCTTTGCCCGCGACGTCTCGCACGCCATCCAAGACGCCGGACGCGATGTCCACGTCCGTTGCCCTTGCGCCACTGCATATGCCCCCTTCGGCCCTACCGATCGCGACTGCCAAAGAAGCGTATTCGGACAGTCATCCACTTGCCGCGGACGTAGCGGCATTGCGACGAACGATAGAAACGCGGATTTCGCCGGACGGTAATTGGATTGCGTACATTTTGTCGATTCCTTCGTTTGATCCCCAAGCAAAACAATTGGATACAGATACGATGGGGGGCTGGAAGGTCGAAAACCAAATTTTTGTGGTGGATCGTATCGGCAAACAGCAGCGTATGTTGACTCGTGGCGACAATGGCGTCTTGTCATTTCGTTGGGCTCCTGATGGCCGGTCCATTGCATTTTTACGCAAACAGGGCAATGCCGTCAAACTGCACATTTTGCCCTTGGATGGCGGCGAAGCGGAAATCATCGACACGGGCAAGCTCGAACCCACGCAGTTCGAATGGTCGAATCGAGGCGATTCATTGGCCTTCACGGCGACAGAGCCGTTGGGTGACGCGCAAAAAGATGAGGATTTTCGCAGTGGAGGCGTTGTCGATGAAGCGACGCATCATCGGTCGTCGTTTTTGTACGTCGTCGCCCGCGCTGGCGGGCAACCGCAACGCGTGACGCCTGGTTCCGAAAATATCGTCGAATTTGCCTGGTCACCCGATAACAAACAGTTTTTCTTGGCGACCTCACGATCGGGGGACCCTTATGAAGCGTCGAGCGAATTGAGCGCTAAAATCGTAGCGGCGGATGGTTCGGTGCTGGCGAACCTCGAACCCAAGCCCCGCACGTTGAATTCGTTGCGGTGGTCGCCCGACGGTTCCAAAGTATCGTATATGCGCGGCGACGATACGTTGTCGCTCATGAATTCGCTCGTGGTGTACGATGTTGCCTCGAAGACACCAACAAACGTGACGTCGGCGCTCGATGTGACCCTGCAAGGTTATACGTGGAGCGGCGATTCGAAGCGTTTGTCCCTCGTTATCGCCGAACGGACGTACACGAAAATCGTGCAAATTGCGGCGACGGGAGGAGCGCCAAAAGATATCGGCAAAACGAATCGTGTATTGGGCCGTGATGTCGGTGTACCGGACAAATCTGGACGCTATTTGGCGGTCACTTCCGCGTCAACGACACAACCGGGGGCTCCGAGCGTGGTGGACCTCGACAAGGCCATGGTGATTTCGGTTGTCCAGACTAACCCACAGGTATCGGGATGGATGCTCGGACGAACGGATGTCGTGAAATGGAAGAATGCCGAAGGATTTGAAATTGAAGGGCTTTTCTTGACATCGGCTCATGTGCAGGCGGGTCGTCCTTCACCGCTTGTGGTGATGCCTCATGGTGGACCGGACGCCGCATCACAAGAAGGGTTTGCCACATGGGCACAATACTTTGGCGCTCGAGGGTATTCGGTATTCATGCCGAATTATCGCGGAAGTATTGCGTATGGACATTCGTTTTACGCGGCCAATCGAGGGCGCCTGGGTGAGATTGAATTCAAGGACATTGAAAGTGGCGTCGATTCGCTCATCGCGGCGGGAAAAGTGGACGCTTCGCGAATGTATTACGGCGGCTGGTCGTGGGGCGGGTTTTTGACAGCGTGGACGATTGCGAACACGAAACGATACCGCGCGGCGATGGTCGGAGCTGGCGTAACGGATGTCGTTGTAGAATACGTCCTTTCGGACATCAACCGTGGGATTTCGGCGGAATGGGAATACAAGGGGAATCCTTGGAAAAACCTCGAACAATTTGACAAATCGAATCCGATGCGCATTTTGTCGCGCGTGACGACGCCGACGCTCGTTGCGCATGGTGACAACGACGTGCGCGTACCCCCAATGCAAGGCTTGCTCGTCTATCGAGCGCTCAGCGACATGGGATGTGAAGTGAAGTTATTGCGATATCCGCGTGAACCACATGGATTCAGGGAACCGGCGCATCAAGCTCATTTGGTTGCGAATTGGGCCGCGTGGTTCGATACCCATTAGCCGCTCGGCTCTCGTACCCCTATTTCCGTTTACGGGACGGGACAGCCTTTTTCGTACCTTTACGGGATGTCGACCGACGCCTCATCCTTCGTCCTTCAATAAGAACTCGTTGTTGATCACCTTGAAGGACAACCGCCCACCAAGCGTCAGCGAATGCGCCTCGATAAGCGGCCGAATCACAATGCCCTCTTTGCGGTTTTTCGTGCCCGGATAAATTCCGCGCGCCGCGTCGAGCCATCCATCGAGCGAATGCTGAAATTGCATCGCTTCTTCTCCACGCACGACTCGCTCGATCGGCACTGTTTTAAGACCATGTTCGCGGCAAAAATCCAAAAACGCCTGATAGTCGAGATATCCGCCGGCCTTCACGTCGTAGACGTTAAAGACAAACAAGTCCAGCCCAGTCAGACCAATGCGGTTTTTCTGAATGCCCGGACCGCAGAGTTCTCCTTGCACAGCATACCCCAATGGTAAGCGTTCGGCGATACGATGCTTCTCGGCCACCGTCCACAATTGGTTCGTCCCCGGCTTGATCGCCCAATTGCGTGATGCCGCGGTGAGCCCTCCTTCAATGTCCCGGAAAAACGTCGCCGACGAACCATCCATTTTCGTCGATACGTAAAAGTCCTTGCCGCGGATTTCGTCGAGAACACCGAGCGCCGATTGCAAACGAATCTCGTCCGTCTTGGGTATGAGCGACGGAAACGCGCCAGCCATTTCACGTTTGTCTGGTACAATCGCCTCGAATTTCGTTACGCCGAGCCTTTCGCGAACGTCCACACCCACGTCCGGAACGTTGCCTTGCAAGATGTCCACGGGCAACGCGAGTCCTTGCGACAAGACGCCACGCAGTTTGACCGTACGAACGCGGAAGTTCCGCGGACGCATGAATTCAGCCCACGAAGCACCGTCGGGCAAAATGCTGTCAATCTCGAAAAAGACGCAGCGATCTCCGGGACGAAATTCTCCCTTCTTGATAACGACGGTCCACCCCATGACCCGCGCCTGTTCGATTTGATCCGCCCCCTCGATGGGCGTTACTGCATCCACGACTTGAATCGATACGAGTTTTCGTTCCATGTTCACTTCTCCGCAAAATGATGAAAATGCACTGCTATTTCGTTTACAATCAAGGTTGCAAGAGCGCCGGTTGATGGGGCCCACGGGTATTCGGTATCCAGCCCTTGGAAAGTGGCCCTGGCTTTTTCGGATCGGGTTGCGGCGGCGGTTTCCACAATCGCGGATCGTTATCGGCGGCAGCATCGGGAGCGGCATCGGCACAACATCGAAACGACACGAAGTAATAGGTAAATGAAGGCTCGTGACTCACGGTCATCGGCCGACACGCATTACGTACGTGACCCCAAGCGCCTCCTTTGAGACCCGCCCATTTCGATTTCGGGTACGTTTTCTCCGCATTTACCCATTCATCGACGTTTCCCGTTTGATCGTAAACACCAAAATCGCTTTTACATCTGGGACGCTCTCCGCTAGAAACACTTTGATCGAGCCGAAATAGCTCCGGTTCTTGAATGGTTTTGTCTTTCGAATAAATCTTGTCGAGCGTCGGTTGGAGCCAAGGATTGTCGATGTTGCAGACATTCGGATCCCGCGAATATCCGTAAGGAAATGGTTTTTTCGCCGGGCCTTCGCAAGCCGAAACCCATTCGCTTTCCCAACACAAACGTTTGCCTTGTTCCTGGCACATCCCGAGCGCATCGTACCAATCGACCATGACCGGCGGATGTCCTCCGGCACGGTTTGGATATTCGTAGCGATCAATGCAATAACGTTGCCTTCGTAAATCCTTGAGACATCGCTGTTGGTCTTGGGCGAACTCTTTGCAAATCATAATGTGATTCGCTTTGTTGTACGCCTTTTGCAGACAATTCAGTTCGACCTCCGGGCAATACGTCGTGTCGACGTAGACCATGTCATCCGGACAAGCAGACTTGGACTTGTCTATCTGCACCAGCTTGCGACCAGCATCGGGATCTACTGACATGAGCGCCGCGTCGGCGTCCGAACCAGCATCAACGGGAGGGGCGACAAAAGTGGTTGGCACCTTTGCATAAGTGGTCGGCGGCACTTTTGCAAAAGTGGTTGGCACCTTTGCGGTCGACCCGTGCGACGGAACTTCGGTCTGCCCGCCGCAAGCGCCGAGCCCCGTCAGCAGAAGAACAAGCCTATGCGCTTCAAAAATTCGTTGTTTCAAGGTTGACCGTCGGAAGTTCATTTTCGATCGCATGCTGGTCGCATCTGGTGATACCTTGCCGGCCCTCGCATGAAAATCCACGAGTATCAAGCAAAGCAAATCTTCGCTCGTTACGGCATCCCCGTACCGAAGGGTGAGCCGGCGTTTACCGTCGACGAGGCGGAAGCTGCGGCAAAAAAACTCATTGAAGCAACGGGAAGCCCGGTTGTTGTCGTGAAAGCACAAATCCACGCAGGGGGTCGCGGCAAGGGCGGCGGCGTCAAAGTGGCCAAAGGTGGTGCTGCAGAAGCCCGAGAGCTTGCCGAAAAAATCCTCGGCATGCAACTCGTGACAATACAAACTGGTCCACAAGGGCAAAAAGTACGACGTCTGTACATCGAAGCGGGCGCCGACATCGACCGCGAGTTGTACCTCGCGCTCTTGCTCGATCGTGATCGTCGACGCATCGCGGTCATGGGTTCGCGTGAAGGCGGCATGGACATCGAAAAGGTTGCGCACGAAACGCCGGAGAAGATCCACACGTTTCACGTGGATCCGGTGCTCGGTCTGGCGCCGTTCCAATCGCGCAAACTCGCGTACGACTTGGGTCTTGGGGCGAAAGAAACGATGAAGCAGTTCGTTTCGCTCCTCGACAAACTCTACAAGTGTTTTCTCACGGAAGACTGTTCGCTCATTGAAGTCAATCCGCTCATCGTGACGAAAAAGGGCGACATCGTGGCGCTCGACGGCAAGATGACGATGGACGACAACGCGGAGATTCGGCATCCGGAATGGGAGAAACTGCGCGATATTGACGAAGAGGATCCTACGGAACTCGAAGCGAAACACGTGGGAATTTCGTACGTGTCGCTCGACGGGGACATTGGGTGCCTCGTCAATGGTGCGGGTCTCGCGATGGGCACGATGGACATCATTCTGCATTACGGGGGCAAACCCGCGAACTTCCTCGACGTAGGCGGCGGCGCGACGCAGGAGCAAGTGAAAAAGGCCTTCCAAATGATCTTGAATAGCGACAAGGTCAAAGGCATTTTCGTCAATATTTTCGGTGGCATCATGCGTTGCGACATCGTGGCGAATGGCATTGTCGCGGCGACGAAAGAACTGGGGTTGACGGTTCCGCTCGTCGTACGACTCGAAGGAACGAATGTCGACGCAGGTCGCAAGATTCTCGATGAGAGTGGCTTGACGATTCAAAGTGCGACGTCGATGGCCGATGGCGCGCAAAAGATCGTCGCCGCAGTAAAAAACAACGCGGCTGCCTGATGGTGCCTGGAAAAACAAGGATTCGATAACGATGAGCATCCTGGTCAACAAAGATACGCGCGTCGTCATTCAAGGCATCACGGGCGAATACGGTTCACAACACGCTCGCGCTTGCATGGCGTATGGGACGAAGGTCGTTGCGGGTGTTACGCCCGGACGATCGGGCCAAAAGTTCGGCGATACCGTGCCGATGTTCGATACGGTCGAACAAGCGGTGCGTAATGAAGGCGCCGACGTTTCTTGCATATTTGTTCCCCCGGTCGGTGCTGCCGACGCGATTGCCGAAGCAATCGATGCGGGCTGCCGCCTCGTCATTTGCATCACGGAAGGCATTCCGGTGCTCGACATGGTGAAAGTGCGCCGGTACCTCGAAGGCAAACCGACGCGATTGATTGGGCCGAACTGCCCTGGAATCATTACGCCAGGCGAATGCAAGATTGGCATCATGCCCGGGCACATTCACAAGCCTGGCAACATTGGCGTGCTCTCGAAATCGGGCACGCTCACGTATGAAGCTGTCGGACAATTGACGGCAATGGGCATTGGTCAATCGTCGTGCGTCGGCATTGGTGGCGATCCTGTCGCGGGCATGGACTTCATCGATGTGCTGGAGCTGTTCAATAACGATCCGGACACGCACGGTGTGATCATGATTGGCGAAATTGGTGGCAGCGCCGAACAAAAAGCGGCGACGTGGATCAAGGCCAACATGAAAAAGCCGGTGGCGGCATTGATTGCAGGTCGCGCCGCTCCTCCGGGCAAACGTATGGGTCACGCTGGCGCGATCATTTCCGGAGGCAAAGGAACAGCCGCCGAAAAGATTGCCGCTCTCGAAGACGCCGGCGTTGCCGTCGCACCGACACCTGCCGAAATGGCAGCCACTCTGGCAAAATTGCTGAAGTGAAGTAGGGACAAACCGCAGCCACAGCCCCGCGGTAGCACTTCGTCCCAAACGTTTTCCTGCCTATCTCATGGACGGCCACGTCAGTTGTGGCCACTTGCCAAGCGACCACGGCGGTTGCATAAGAGCCCCGACGGTCGGCTTGGCTTTCATCAAAAACCATTTCGACATTCCCAGGGAGGGAATCCATGAGAATCAATGCATTGCTGACTCTTGCGACGACGGCACTTTCATTGCTCTCGTTCGCTGGCGTAACGTCGGCTCACGGGCTCGACGCGGCCATCGACAGTATCATTCCGGATCACGTGAGCATTTTGTCCATGACGCACGGAGGTACGGGTTGCCCCGTCAATAGTGTTGGTGCGAGTTTTTCCGCCGACTACCAATACCTCACGATCATTTTCGACGAATACGCGGCCGAAGTTGGTCAACACGTAGAAACTCCAAAAAAACGGCTCTTCTGCCACGTCGTCATGCAGCTCGCTTTCCCCGCGGGATTGTCCTACGCGCTGGTCGATCTGACATACCGTGGATACGCGGACCTTGATTCTGGAATCAATGCCGCGCAAACGTCGACGTATTACTTTCAAGGGTTCAAGAAGGACGAGCAATATGCCTTCAAGACTCACATTTACGGACCGTTCATTGGCGATTACGACCGGACGGATACTCTCGGTCTGTTGTCATGGTCGCCGTGCAACGAAAAACGCGGTCTGAATATCGTGACCAGTGTGCAGCTCGACAACAAGCGCAACAAATTGGGTTCGGGAACCATTACGCTGGACAGCATCGATAGCCAGGTCGTCGAAAAATACGGAATTCGTTGGCGTCGCTGCTAACTAAAACAAAGCGCGCGTCATTCCTCGACGAGCCGGCGCGCCACGAGTCGCGCTTCGTATTTGCCTGCCTCGTTCCAACCCTCTCCGTACGACACCATCACGAATTCCTCGCACAACTCGGGCAATTCGCCATCCTCGAGTAAATATTGGGCGCCGGGTTTGGCATGTCGCTCCAAATTCGACTTCGTCGGATGCTCGACGAAAAGTAATCCTGCGGGAGCCAAAATTTTCACGTATTGGCAAAACAGCGCCCGGTCGAGGTAATGCATTTGAACGATGATGTCCCAAGGCCCATCGGGCAATGGTTCATTTTCCAGATCCATGACCCGCGAAACAACCGTGACGCCGGCATCTTTCGCGCGTCGTTCAGCGATTTCGATGGCGACCGGCGAAATATCCACGACCGTGACGTCGTATCCGCGTTGGGCAAACCAAATCGCATTTCTTCCCCCACCACCGGCGACATCGAGCACTCGGCCTGCTTTAGGCACGATGTTTTCAAATGGGCGCTCGAGAAACGCCAAAAGCCATGGAGAAGGCTCATTCGACGGAGCATTTTCCGAATACCGAACATCCCACTTCGTACGATTATCTTCCGACATGAAGTTCAACGCCTCGAACGAAATGCATCCGTTGCCGTCACCAATTCGTGAACATTCCCCGGCTCGAATGCAGAATGTCCGGCGTCCGGAACGATACGCAAATCGGCTTCGGGGAACGCTCGGTGCAAGTCCCACGCGGCTTTCATGGGACACACCACGTCATAACGTCCGTGAACGATGACTGTTGGAATGTGCCGAATACGGTTCACACCGTCCAGAAGTTCTGTTTCTCGCTCGAAAAAACCGCCATGCGTAAAATAATGGCATTCGATACGCGCAAACGCCAAACTGAACGTATCGGCGCCGCAACGATCGATGTGCGCTTGATTCTGATGCAAATAGGTCGTTTTTCCTTCCCAAATGCTCCAGGCCCGCGCAGCTTGTTGCCGCACGTTTTCATCGTCGCTCGTGAGTCGCTTGTAATACGCCTTGACGAAATCGATTCGTTCGTTTTCCGGAATAGGAGCAATGTACTCTTCCCAAGCATCCGGATACAAGAAACTGGTTCCGCCCTGGTAAAACCAATCAATCTCCCACTTTTGCAGCAGAAAAATGCCTCGCAAAACGAGTTCCGTCACCCGTTCAGGATGCTTCTCGGCATACGCAAGCGCGAGCGTCGAACCCCACGATCCACCAAATATTTGCCACTTGGCGATTCCCAAAAACTCCCGCAGCGCTTCCATGTCCGCCACGAGATGCCACGTCGTGTTGTCCTCGAGCGACGCGTGCGGCGTGCTTTGACCCGACCCGCGCTGATCGAAAAGCACGATGCGATAATACTCCGGATCAAAAAATCGCCGCTGCTTTGCATCCGTCCCGCCACCTGGCCCACCATGGACAAACACCACCGGCTTTCCTTGCGGATTGCCAGATTCCTCGAAATATAGCTCGTGAACGTCACTTACCCGAAGCCGCCCCGTCCGGTATGGCTCGATCGGCGCGTATAAAGTGCGGCGCACTGCTTGTTCCGGTTCCGACATCGCGCGCGACTCTGCCAGACAATGCCCGACATGTCCATCCCTGCATTCATCTTCGTACCCACGACGATCTCCACGTTTCACTCACATGTAACATGCTCAACAAACGCAATCGGACAGCGAGTATTTCGACAACCAGTCGCTTTCAGAGTACGAGTTGACGCCTCCCCGAGACGACACGTATTGTGCCTCCGAAAAACATGACCACCGAGATATCGCAAAGTAAAGGGCCCGAAGGTGGTCCGATGGTCAGCTCCGCACCCAATGCTCCACGACAAGGCGCGTTGTACGTAGCCGCCGGGATCTTTTTAAGCCGAATCTCCGGACTCGTTCGAGAACGCGTTTTCGCTCATTATTTCGGAAATTCGGCCGCCGCTGATGCTTTCAAAGCTGCCCAGCGAATTCCCAATTTTTTGCAGAATCTGTTTGGCGAAGGCGTCTTGTCCGCATCGTTCATTCCCGTCTATGCACGCCTCTTGAGCGAAAAGTGCGAAGTCGAAGCGGACCGAGTGGCGGGCGTCATTGCAACGCTGCTCGCGATCGCCACCTCCGTCATGGCCTTGATCGGCGTGGCATTAACACCGCTATTGATTGACGTGATCGCTCCCGGATTCGAGGGCGAACGGCGATTGCTCACGATTCAGCTCGTGAAAATCCTTTTCCCAGGCATTGCGCTTCTCGTCATGTCCGCGTGGAGTTTGGGAATCCTCAACAGCCATCGCCGATTCTTTATCTCGTATGCGGCCCCCGTGATTTGGAATATTTCCATCATCGGCAGCATGCTGCTCTTCGGTGAACACGCAACACAAAACGAATTGGCCATCAAAGCTGCCTGGGGATTGGTTATCGGTAGTTTTCTCCAATTTGCAATTCAATTGCCTTTCGTTTTCAAACTTTTGACTCATTTTCGACTTTCAGTCGACATCCGTTCGTTGCATGTAAAAGGAATTCTCGGCAACTTCACGTCCGTCGTATTCGCCCGAGGCGTCGTACAAATCAGTGCCTATGTCGACAACATGCTCGCTAGCCTTTTGCCGACGGGCACCGTCGCAATTTTGGGAAACGCACAAACTTTGTATCTTTTGCCCATCAGCGTGTTTGGCATGTCCGTTTCCGCCGCAAGTCTCGCAGAAATGTCACGGTCACGCGGCGAAATGACCAACGGCAACAATGCCCATTCCAACGATGTTCTGCGAACGCAACTCGAACGAGGGTCGCGGCATATCGCATTTTTTATTTTCCCGTCGACGGCCGCTTACCTCGTATTGGGAGACGTCGTCGTTGCAGGCCTCTTCAAGACCGGCAAATTTTCGCAAACCGACGTGCGCAATGTATGGTTCGCATTGATTGGATGTAGCGTCGGCCTGTTAGCGTCTACCCTTGGGCGCTTGTATGCTTCCACATTCTACGCGCTCGAAGACACCAAGTCACCTCTCCGTATTGCAATCATTCGCGTCACGCTATCCATGTCGCTCGGTTATGCCGCCGGCATCAAGTTACCCGCATTGCTTGGAATTGATGCATCTTGGGGCATCGTTTGTCTCACCCTGGCGTCGAGCCTTGGCGCATGGGCAGAATTCCTCTTGTTACGGCGCAAGCTGAATTCACGCATTGGCCGTTCGGCACTACCCTGGACATTCTTATGGCGCATCGGCCTCGCTTCTGTCGTCGCTTCAATGGCTGGCCTGAGCGTCAAGGCAATCTTGGACTCCTTTACTCACCAAATCCCGCCCTACGTAACAGCCATTCCCATATTCGGTTTCTTTGGTGCCGCCTATTTTGGCACGGCTGCACTTCTGCGTGTTGCAGAAGTCGCAGCAATCACGAATCGAATCATGCGCCGGCGATGATTGTCGCGTCCACTTATCATAACCAGGCGAGCAAATCGGCTAGAACGCCGTTCAGTTTGCAAACTGGCAAATTTCGGGGGGTATGGGGGGC
>JANORL010001547.1:0-6221 GCA_031415295.1 Polyangiaceae bacterium
GCCAACCACTTTTGAAAAGGTGCCTTTGAAAAGGTGCCCTTTGAAAAGGTGCCAACCACTTTTTGAAAAGGTGCCAACCACTTTTTGGGGCCAGAAAAAGGTGCCAACCACTTTTCTAAACTCGAGGACCCCTCGTGCAACGCTGCACTGTGCCCCTTCCTTACACGCCCAAGCTTGTTTCAGTCTGCAACGACGCTCACGTCGTTCGCGTTCGTCCGCGACTCAGTGCCCGCCTCGACCTCGAATCCGATTCAGAAAGTCGAGCCCCCGTTCGACACCTCGAACGCCAGCATACTTCATGATCCCCGCGGCAAACATCTGCGGATCATCCCACAACGGCGTTTGCCCGATAAGCCACGCCAGTCCTAGCTTCTCCTCGCCGCGGGCCGGTGGATACCGCTGCACATCGTAAAACCGCTCGAGGATGCCGCGACGAACCCACCCTGGATCAAACGTTCGCACCAAGTCGTCGTCCACCGAAGCTGCACCAAGGTTTCGCAACACGGACAGCATCACGAACATCACCGTTCGCAACTGAAACTGATCGCAGCGTCGTTCAAGCTCGGGTTTGTCGAGTCCACTACGCAAAAGCAACTCCATGTCTTGCAACGCGAGTGTGTGTCGAAACTCGTGCGTTGATGCATGCAGCGCTACGAGAAGCGTATGATCTTCACGCGACGGCACGGACAAACCCGCTAGGCCCGGTGCATCACCCGCGCGGCTGACGAGATCTGCGAAGGCAATCGGACGACGTACCACCTTGTCGAGCGACGCGTGCACTTCCACAGTGAACGTCATCGCCCCGATGCGCGCTTGCATCATCGTTTCACCAAGCATCACGCTGCTCAGGTGTCGCGTTTCGCTGCGAGCCACGAGCCAACCGAGCTTTTCGAGCGCCTGCACAGCGCGCTCTTGATCCGCTTCTGCCACGAGCACATCGATGTCCGACATGCGTCGTGCTGCGGCATCGGGATACACGGTCAGCGCAAGCGCTGCGCCTTTCACGAGCAATGTCGTGATGTGCTCGCCCTTCATCGCCTCGGCAATTTGCAGAAGGACGTGCTTACGCAAGAGCGCATCCGCGTGCGCGCCAGGTGCGATTTTCGGCCGCGCATCACGGTTTCTGAGCAGTCGTAACGTTTCGGAAAAAAGCTCTTCGGTCATGCCATCCAGTGGCAAACACGCATAGCGGCCCTGACAAACCTGGTCACGAAATCGCTATAAAATTAAGCATTAGAGAACGATTGGCGATCGACGTCGGATCAACCGAGGCCCGACTTGCCGCTACCTTGCGGATCCATGTCGAAGGTCGACCCGCCTTTGCCTGCACCTTGCACGAACTCTTTCAGATGCCCCATTCGGACGAGTTGCGGAGCTTGCCACGCAGCTTTTTGGCCATCATGAACGTGCTCTGCTGAAGGAGTGGTCTGCACGGGTTCGTTGTTGCGGTTCATCCAGGTTCCTCTTCTCGTGAAGATAGTGCCACAAGCACGCCAGGCGATCCGCATGGGCAGGAAAAAATGTTGAGCGGTCGTGCTGTACGTGTGGTGCGAAGAAGACGTTGGTCAGGAGAGAGGAAACGTCTGTCTGTATTCACGTCCCGAAACGGAGAGCCCCGTTCTTGCCCCTTGTTTGTGAGTGTAGTAAAACCTTTTTCAGGACGGATTGTCTCCACGCCATGCTAAATCGACTGCGTCTTCGCAACTTTCGAAGTCATGCCGATACCGAAATCGGGCTCCAGCCGCTCCATCTTGTCGTGGGGCCTGCAGGTGCGGGTAAGTCGAATTTATTTAAAGCGCTCGTTCTGCTTCAGAACTCCATGCACCGTTCACTCGAGGAACTTTTTCCTCCTGGAATCGGTGAGTTTCAATGGGTTCGAAGCCGTTGGGCAGGCGAAACCGATCCGATTACGTTCGAGGTCGACATCTCGGAAGTCGATGAATTCCCCGGTGTCTTTCGTTATCAACTTTCCATTGCGGATGCGCCGAATGGTCTTTATGTCGTTAGCGAAACGCTGGAGCACGAGGCTGAGCCAGGAGAAGGATTTCAGTATGTTTTCCAGCGCCGAAAACAAGCCAAATTCATGGGGGAGTTTGGCCAAGTCGACCCGTTCGATCCCAGCTTGCTGAATAAAGTTTTGCATGGAAATTTGTTACCGACCGAGATCAACATCAAGAAAGCGCGTGCGGTAGCGTGGAAGCTTTCGAGTGTCGGTTATTATCACCTCGAAGTTTCGGAACTCAAATCACTCGGAAGTGGGCAATCCAGCAATCGAATTGATTATTATGGGGGTCGATTGCCTGATTTTCTTGCCTGGTTGAAGTCTACCCCAGACGTTAAAGAAGCTTACGAAAAAATCCATAACGGTCTTACGGACCTCTTGCCGAATCTAAAGTCGATTCTTGTCACGCAGGTTGGTCCGGAAAATCAAGGGATGGCATTATCGTTCATCGGGCATAACGGGTATATCACCGCACGGGATCTGAGCGATGGGACCATGTTGACGCTCGGGCTGTTGTGTATTCTACACGGTCCCAAGCGGCCGGCATTATTGTGCCTTGAAGAACCGGAAACGGGTCTGCACCCGCGCCGATTGCGATGGCTATTCGATCGTATGGCCAATCTAGCGTACCCGTTAGAGGGCCAAAAACGAACGCAAATTCTCCTCACCACGCATTCACCGGATCTTGTGGATTTGTTCAAGGACACGCCTGAATCGATTCATGTTGTTGATCAACAAACCCAAGCGGGCGGGATTCATTCGACGCGCATCACGCCGTTGCCAAAAATTCTCGAAAAACTTCACACCGATCCGAACATCTCCGTTGGTCACGTTTGGGCAACTGGCCTTTACGAGAATCTGTGACCCATGGGCATCGTTGTTGGGTTTCACGTAGAAGGAAACGATTATCTCATTCTCAAGTCCTTCGTGGCCAGGGTGGCCAACTTGGTGGAGGCGGATATCGTATCGGATTTTTGTCCGGCATCATCGCGCGGATGGCAAGCTATTGTCGAGACCATACCAGCGGCGATTCGGAGGTTCTACTCGAGATGCGCACAGTTCGCAGTCATCGGTATCGACAATGACGGAAACGACGACTTGAGTCACTCTGGAAAGCAAGAGGATGCCCATCGTCCACGCCATTGGAATCATTCAAACTCAAACGTCGACTGCCGATTCTGTAAATTGCAAGCGTTGGTCATCAAAGAACGCGCAAGGCTGGTGCCGCTCCCGCAGAAACCTCCCGTGACCTGGCCAGTTTTTATTGCCGTTCCCGTAGAGACAATCGAAGCATGGATCCTCGAACTGCAGGCCATCGTCGATCCCCAAAAAGGTATTGCTTTGGCCGAAAATCGCGATCGGGCGAAGTTTAAGTCGATGCTATATGGAATGCCCACTGCGACGCAGGAAAGAATTGAACGAATCGCCTTGCCGCTCATCCGTAATGCCACGTCGGAACAGCTCAATCTCCTCGCGCAACGTTGTCGGAGCTTTGACTTGTTTGCAAACCAGGTTCTTCAGAATCTCCCGATCATTCACGGAGCACGAGACTGCTGGATGGCAGGAGATGGACGGGCGCAGGCCTAATCATCAGGCGTGGTAACAAAACTGTAAGCCGAACTGCATATTCAAAGATCGTCGCCACAAACTCCCACATTCACCAAACTCGCGTTACCCTTCGCGCGTGCACGAAATCGCCCCGCTTCCGTTCGCCACTCGGCTCTGGTTCGCCTGGGCCTGTTTTTTCCGAGTTCTCTTCGATGGCCTTTTCGCCGCTCGCGCCTTCCAAGTTCGCGAGCCAGCCGCGATCGAGCCTCCTCCAGAACCGACCAAGTTGCCCGAAAAACCCACACCCGAAAAACCCAAGGAAGCCGACACCACCGCCGCCCTCCAGCTCCTCGCCTTGCTTCAGCGTGAAGGTCGGCTCGTCGACTTTCTCGAGCAAGACATTGCGAAGTTTCCCGATGCCGAAATCGGCTCGGCCGTGCGCGTCGTCCACGAAGGATGCCGCAATGCGCTCCGTAGTCACGTCGACATCGCGCCCATTCGTGCGGAAGACGAAGGCGCCAAAATCACGCTCGAAACTGGGTTCTCCGCTTCCGAAGTCAAACTCACCGGTGATGTCAAAGGTAAACCGCCTTATCGCGGAACCTTGCAACACCGCGGCTGGAAAGCCAAAACAATAAAACTTCCCCAATTGACCGCTGAACACGATTCTTCCATTCTTGCGCCTGCGGAGGTTGAGCTGTGAGTGCACGTCACGTCGTTGGTATCGATTTGGGCACCACCCATTCGACACTCGCCTATGCCGAAATCGGCCCGGAAAATCCTCGTGTCGACATTTTGCCCGTATTGCAACTCGTCGCGCGTGGAGCTCTCGAAGAACGCGTCTTGCTCCCGTCTTTTTATTACGCAGCGCATGAAAGCGAAGGCGCGCAAAGTTTGCCCTGGGACCAAGACCGCACGTTCGTCATTGGCGAATACGCCAGAACCCGCGGCGTAGATGCTCCAAGTCGCCTCGTTTCCAGCGCCAAAAGCTGGTTATCGCACGCCGGCGTCGATCGCCGCTCGGCCCTTTTGCCATTAGGCGCGCCAGACGATGTCGAAAAAATATCTCCTGTCGAAGCATCCTGGCGCTACCTCGAACACTTGGCCGAAGTATGGGCCCACAAATACGGCGCGGACAATGCTCTTGGAGCCCAAGAAATCGTTTTGACTGTGCCCGCCTCGTTCGATGCCGCAGCTCGAGACCTCACCGTGGAAGCGGCGGGTTTGGCCGGATTCGAAGACCTCACGTTACTCGAAGAACCGCAAGCTGCTCTTTATGCATGGATCGATGCGGCTGGAGACGAATGGCGCAAACACATTCGTCCCGGGGATATCATTCTCGTGGTCGACGTGGGTGGTGGAACGACGGACTTTTCTGCAATCGCCGCGACCGCGGAAAACGGCACGCTAAGTTTGCAACGTATTGCCGTCGGCGATCACATTCTTCTTGGTGGCGACAACATGGATTTGGCGCTCGCATATATGGCGCGCAAAAAATTGTTGGACGATGGCAAAGAGCTCGATCGTTGGCAAATGATTGCCCTTACGCATGCGGCTCGTGTGGCTAAAGAACGATTGCTTGCCGATTCGACTGTCGACAAATTGCCTGTGGTCGTGCCGAGTCGTGGCGCAAAACTTCTTGGCGCGTCGTTACGCACGGAATTGTCGAGGGACGACGTGCAAAAGATTCTCGTGGATGGTTTTTTCCCCAATGTACCGGCATCGGCGCGCCTCCAAGCTCGTCCGCGCGCGGGTCTGACGCAAATTGGTTTGCCCTACACACACGACCCAGCGGTTACTCGGCATCTCGCGACGTTTCTTGCCCGGCACGCCAAAGCGACCGATCGTATCGAAGGTTTTACCGGAAAAGCGCAGGCATCGGCGTCATTTTTGCACCCCACCGTGCTGCTTTTTAATGGTGGCGTGATGAAAGGCAAGGTGCTCACTGATCGTATTGTCTCGACGCTCAATGGCTGGCTCGAAGCGGAAGGGGCTCCGGCGGCACGAGTTTTACCAGCGGCCGATCTCGATTTGGCCGTTGCTCGCGGTGCGGCGACGTATGGTCTCGTGCGTAAGGGCAAGGGTTTGCGTATTCGCGGGGGCACAGCGCGAGCGTATTACATAGGTATTGAAACTGCAATGCCCGCCGTTCCGGGACTCGAACCGCCCATTACAGCGTTATGCGTTGCTCCTTTCGGAATGGAAGAAGGTTCGAAAGCAGAATTGCCCCCGCATGAATTGGGAGTCGTCGTTGGGGAACCGGTACGATTTCGATTCTTTGGGTCATCCGTTCGTCGTGATGACAAAGCGGGCACGGAACTCGAATCGTGGAAAGATGGCGAAATCGACGAACTTTCGCCCATTGAAGTAACTCTTCCGGCCGACGGTCGCTTCGAAGGTGACGTGGTCCCAGTCCGGCTCGAAGCAAGTGTAACCGAAGTGGGCACATTGTTGGTCGAAGCCGTTCCTCTCGAACCGCAAAAACCTGGTGAACGCTGGAAAGTGGAACTCGGCGTGCGAGCGCAAGCGGGTGAAATCAATCAAGCGGGTGAAATCAATGTGGAAGGCTAAAACCACGCCTTTTTGTGGCGCCACGCTTGTGGCGTCGCGCTTTGGGGGATGCTTGATTTCTCGGCACAAGCGGCACCCCGAACTCGCCCGCCAAAGCGCG
>JANORL010001548.1:0-26422 GCA_031415295.1 Polyangiaceae bacterium
GTTTCCGCTTTTGCTCGGAGCTTCCGGCTGTTGCGGGTGTGGGCTCGGCTGGTGTACATCCATTTTTTCGGGTCGCTCTTCGTCATCGGCTCCACCGGTGTCTCCGTTCGGACTGGGTGGAGCAGGAGGGGCGTTTGCCGGTGCAGGAGGCGGGGTGGGCGTTGGGGTGCCAGAAATGCCGCTCGGGGTCGAGCCAGCATTGCCGCATCTTGCGCCCAGAGTTGGCCCCACGAAGAATATCAAATTTGCGCATGACAAACGTTCACCGATTCGTGGCAGCTTGATGGTCGCCAACCCTGGGAAAACTGTTTTTTATTCCCATGCGGCGACAAATGCGGTTCCCGTGGGAGACGGCTCAGCGTTTGTCGTGGCCGGGTCCACCGGGCTGTGGCTTCTCGAAACGGCCAACCTTGCCAAACGTAATCGATTGGTTGCCCAGCCGGTCAAGGATGTTGCTGCATCACCGAATGGTTCGAGAATTGCCTACGCGTTTGCAGACGGCCGATTGCGTGTTATTTCTTATCCAGGTCTCACGCCTATCGTCAGCGTCGACGTGGCCCGTCCCACTCGTATGCGTTTTTCGAATGATGGCCAGCGTTTGGCAGTCGGATCTGATTCCGATTCAGTCACACTTGTCGACGTTACGCCAGGCACTACGCCCAAAGTCGTTGATACGGGCGAAGACGTGAATGACGTGTACCCTATGCCGGACAAACCCGATGAAGTAGCATACGCGTCCGATGACGACGAAATCGTCATTTTGGATCTGGCCACGAGCAATCGGAGCTTCGCATCGGAACAGCTCGTCATGTCGTGGCGTAATGCCAATAAGCCATTTTTCATGATGCGGGATCAACTCACCGTGGCCTTCGATTCAGTCACGGGCACGTTGCTCGGTGGCGGAGACGATAACATGTTGTGGCGTTTCTCGAATGTGCGCACGTCCCCAAAAGTCGAGAATCCCATCGAACTTAGCGGCAATGTTGTCGATATTGCGTGTTGTGCTGGTCGAAAACCAAGCGAGCGTGCAGCATTCGTAGCGGCCGACAATGTTCAAGTTCACGCCATTAGCTTGGACGGTAGGCTCGGTCCCCAATTCGGTCCGCTCGTCGCACAGTCGGTTTCCCTTCCCATTCGTATTTCGCTTTTGCCGTCGGGCGACGTGCTGGTCGCTTCAATGGGCTCCGTTTTTCGTTGGGAACCCCGTACCGGCGCGACACGGCAATCGAATGATTATGCTGCGGCTTTGCCATTGCCGAGTGTAACGGATGCCGATAGCGTTTATGCGTTGTGCGACGCGGATGGTTGCACTGTGCATCGCGTGGCGCATGGTGCCAAGGCGGTTGCTGATATCGAAACGACCATCGTGGGCGAATTGCCGTCGAGTAAAGGGCCGACCGTTCTACGATTTACGACCGGAATACGGGCCATTGTCGTGACGCGCGCTGGCACGTTGCATATGGCTTATCTGCCCGTGGGCGAAGCGCTCGAGGAACCGCTCAATACGAAAGTCACGCCTGGAGGTTATTTTGCGGAGCGTGATCCTTCGACGCATGGTTACGTCGATCCATCGGGTCGCGTCTATGAAATCGTGGCCATTCCTCGGGGTATGCGTGAAATCGGTAGGGCGCTTGGTAACGGACTTGTCACGGGGCTAAGTTGGGATTCGGCGAAGTCCAAATGGAGCGTCGTGTATTCGGAAAGCGACCCCATATTCGTTCCGTGAACGAATGGCTTGTGGTATCCATCGGGCCGTTCGTCAATGAACACGGAATCGAAAATGAACGTGCGTGGGCAGATTATCGGGCAAGAGTGCCGGACAAGGGTTGATGTCGGGTTTTACCCCTCGAACCTGACGTGCAAGTGATTGTGGTGCCCTTCGTAAAACCGCACGTTTTGAATGTTCGTGTCGTTGAACAAGATGAGCGTCACGTTGGGCTGTGCCAAAAGCGTTTGCACCAAAAGCTTCGTCCGGTCGCGACTATAATTGGAGTCCGTAATCGTGACGGGCAAACGTTTTCCGTCGGCGCGAATCGGTCGGATGTCGACGTCGGTCCCGCGTTTGTGCGATCCATGGGGCGACATTCGGCCACCTTGCTGAAAGCTGATGTCACCTACGCCGATTTCGAAACCATGCGGCCGTAAATCATTCGCCACGCTCCGAATCGATTGAATCGCCGAAGGCGTTCCCCAGACTCGGTCTTCCCGTGAATACAAATAGAAATTGCCGTTTTCCCCGGTGAGTTGCACGAACGCCACGTTCGTCGATTGCGATTGTTCTCCAAGCAGCATGCGCCACGTTCGTCCGTGCGGATCGATACGTCCGTCCGGTGCCGACAAACGGACCACCGTTCGTTGAAAAACAACGATGGCCGCTTGTGTCGCTTCGTCCATCACGCCTGTTTCGGCAAGTTGGCCAATAGCGGGAACGATATGCGCGTTCTTATTGAGCTGTTTCTGGACGAGCAATACGTCATCATACGCATTACGCCCGTTTTGCCCGACCGAACCACCCAATCGATACATCGTCGCCTCCTATGCACCGGCTCAGCCGGCTAGCTCCGGGGGCATCCCCACGATATCACAAATTTGTTCGAATGCTTTTCGCCGCACAGCCGGATCGTCTTCGCCCAAATCAATGTAGATGGGTCGAAAATCCAAAGCGAGCGGGTCTTCGGCCAGACCGGCCATGTAAAACAAATTCGCACCCGCATTCACCCGCACCACGCGAGAAGGGTGGTGCAAACATGACCACGCGAGCGCATCCCGAATGTCTGGCGACTTCATTTCTTCCGCCGCCACGAGCGCCGCCAAACCACTGTCGGCATCCCCTTCGCGAAGCACTTCCGCCACGATGGGATCCGCTTTCTCGATTGCTTCGAGTTTTTCCAGCGCAACCGCCATCGCCACTTTCATCCGGCCATTTGCATCCCCTGCGAGCGCTCGTTTCATTGGCATGACCGCGCCTCGGCATTCCGCAGCCGCCAGCGCAGGAGGCGCTCGCCAATCGTCCACCGCGATGCGTTCAATCAGCATTTCCTCGGCGGCCCGTCGTTCTTCCTTTTCGAGCGCCAAAAGCGCCTCGACATCCACGGCTTCACGCGAATCGGGATCCTTGCCCGCCACGCTTTTCGCAAATCGTTGAAACGTTTCGGAACGAGCTGCCGTCGTCATGGCTTACCCTTCGGCTTCGGACGTTTCAGTACTTCGCTGAGCGGCACGTCCACCAGGTCGTACGTTTTGCCATCCGAGTCCTTAAACGTCCCGGTAGGGCTGGGCTGCATCAATTTTACGTTGAGGTTCGTAAATTTCTTGTTGGCCATCAGCACTTTTACTTCTTCACGGAAAATTGCGGAATCGTTCAGAGGCATGTACGAAATGACCACATTGACCTCGCCGCTCGATCCTTCCGCCAATCGTCGCGAGATCTCTTGCCATGCTGGTTGCGCCACTTCCCATTCATCGCCCGTTGATGCATTGAGCAGCGCATCTCCGCCTGGTGTCATCTCGAGGCGCGCACTGGGAATGTTTGCCGCCGTTTGTTGCTCGGCCAATTGTTGCGCAATGTTACCCGCTTTGCCTGCGCCACCGGACCACAATACCGTTCCATTCGGCGGTGTCGATACATCGCTCCCCGTGGCAATGGCCATCAGTTGCGCATAACGAAGCGCCGCCGGTCCTTTCGGTTTTGGTTTGTCCAGGAAATTCCCAGCCAATGCCTCCACCAAGTCGAACATGGGCGCGTCCGGCGCAATACGCACGACACCCGTTTTCGTCTTGGCATCTTTGGCTTCTGCAATTTCTTTCGGATGCGATCCGTGACCATGGCCCGCCCGGCCACTCACGTTGATATCGACTTTCGTGCCCGAAATCGTCACGCCCGTCATATCGATACGGACGAACCCTCCAGCACCTTTCACCGTCACGTCCGGTGCTTCGCCAACCGCGTTGTCGCCGGCCTTATAATGAATTTCTTTGCCGGCTTCACGAGCATAATTGCCGCCGACCTTTTCGTGTTTTTCCTGGTAGACCATGAGCGACAGGTCTTTGCCAATGCGATCTTTGCGGTCGCCATTCACATGAACGTGCAAATCCCATTCGTCACGCTCGCGTTTGTGCCCTTTGACGACGGTGTCTTGATCTTTGAGCACCAAAAGTTGCCGCGGAGATTCGTTGATTTCGCTTTCGTCCTTACGAATGAGCTGCTTGCGGTCGCGTTTGATCAACGTATGGTGCACCGAGCCGACCATTTCGTTACGCTCCATCTGCACCCATTGCAGTCGATCTTTGCCCACCGTTTCCGTTTCGATCGCAATGACTGTCTTGTCACGATCATTGCCCGTCGTATGAAATTCGTCGTTCTTGACGAGTTTGCGGTGGTTTTTCTCGGCCTGCATGAAGAAGAGTTCTTCACTCTTCATGTCCTCGAACTTGATTTCATTGTATCCGTTCGACGTCGGCGATGAATCGCTTTTCCACGTGCTGACCGTCTTGTGCTCCGGCAGTTTATATGGAACCGGATGCTCCGCATTGTAAAGCCTCCCGACAAGCATGGGTCGGTCCGGATCGCCCTCCAAAAACGTGACGAGCACTTCGTGGCCGACACGCGGCAAATTCATCCAACCATACCCTGTGCCGCTCCAGCCTTCCGCGACGCGAATCCAACACGAACTATCGTCGTCGTTTTTCCCTTCGCGATCCCACGGGAATTGCACGCGCACGCGGCCGAATTCGTCCACGTGAATCTCTTGTTCCAACTTGTCGCCCGTTTTCGGACCGACCACGCGCACCGTTTGAACGCCAACGACCTCGGGACGCGGCGTCGTTATCGCGGGACGATAAGGTACGTCGGAAAAAACCGCGTGACCGAATACCTGCCATTCACCTTCCGCGGATCCTTCGAGTACCGCGTCCGTCACCAGCAAAGTACGGCCAATTTGCGGATGTGGGTGGTTGTCGATTTTGAACACCATTCCCGGTGTCAGATCATTCAAATTGCTCTCGAAGGCAATGCCTTCGCGGTCCACACGCGCGCTTTCGAGCATTCGGGTGGCGCGTTTGATGCCTGTCGGCTGATCATGGCGCGTAATGCCTTTATCGTCGGCAACCGGCGTTCCGCCGCCTTTACCCGTTTCGACAAACATCCCGCCAGGAATGTAATGGTAACTCTCGTAACGAGCTTCTTCCCCTTTGGCTTTGGGCGCATCACCGATCAATTCGTATGCCGGGCGGCGAAAATCATAATCACGAATGCGCAACGCCCCCGGACGAACGTCCTGTACGAGCTGCACGCGAGAAACGAAATCCCGCTCGGCCTCTTGTGTCGGATTTTCTTCATACGGGACGGGTGGTCCAGGACGAACCGGATTCGTGTGCAATACGTCGCTGAACGTCAAAATCGAATCGTTATCCGATACGTCCGGAAACGTGTAGGCGATGCCTGCTTCTTCGAGCAGTCGGCTGATGAAGGCGAATTCGCTTTCGCCATATTGGACCTTGAACTCGTGCTTCGGATATTGCCCGCGGTCCACTTTCCAGGCCCGTTTGACTTGCCATTCATCAAGGATCTTGTCGACGATGTCGGGAACGGACAAATGCTGAAATATGCGGTGATTCCGACGTTGATCGAGGAGCCAGATGTGCGGAACGATGCGTAATTGATACGTCGAAAGCACCTTCGATTGCACATGCTCGGCGTGCGTCTGCTCCATATAGCTGACGTAACCGCTCCAGACACGCATACCAGCGCCGGTTATTTTTGCATAACCTGACCGGACGCGGAAAATCGCCGCTTGCCCGACGATCGTCGATAGATTCACCGCTGGGTCTTCCGAGCGAACCCATACGGAAACCGTAAAAGGCGTCGATACGGCTTCGTGAATCGAGAAGCGACGTACCGTGAGCGACGATTCTCCGCCATCGAATTTTAGCTCGAAGAATGCCATCGCTCCTCAGCTCCTTGCCGGTTGCGGACCCATGTAGAGCACGGTTCGCTGCTTGCGGTTGGTCAGTTTGTCGTTCGGCCAGCGTGAATCGTGAATGTAATTCGCTTTGAGTCCGATGATTGACGCCTGCTTGTCGCGCTGGTCGTAATACATGCTCCGATACGTAGCTGACGCGAAGGTCTGAATGTATCGTTTGCCGATGGCGTAAGGCTGGCCTGCTCGATATCCATCATACTTGTCGTACCAGCCCTGAAGATCGTCAGGAATGCTGACTGAGAGGCCCCCGAGCGGCACGTCGGCCCGAATGCTCGCCTTATACATGTCCCGCAATGGAATCAGGGCGAGCTGCGGTTTGACGTCTGGCGTGCCGAGCGTTGCGGGCATTGTTATGGGAACCCCACCACCATAAGGATCAATGATGTATTCCGTTCGTTCGGGCAGCGGCGGATCCCCCTTTTTGAGAACGTATCCGCCGCCGACGTCGCTATGCGCCCCCGGATACCAGATTTCGATCATCACGTCTTTGTAGTCTTGCGGATTTTGATAACCGCTTGAACCCAGCTCCATAAACAAAGACGAAACCGGGAAGTTGCCACGAATTTCGTCTTCCGCGGCCATATGTACCGTTTTCTTGACCCACTTGTGATCGACGAATAGATCATACCCAGCCATATCATTGCCGGATTGCAACCCACCCAAGCCGAACGAAGCGACGGTATCGAAAACGCCCAAGAATTCAGCCTCGAGATTTTGGTGCCGTTCCCAAGCCTTTTCTTTGATGACCGCTCGGCCGACGGCGCGATATTTGAAGCCGTTCTGCTTTTTAATATTGTCGATGCCTTTGGTTTTGACTTCATTTACGAAGTCACGAGCAATGGCAGCGCCGCGGCTGAATCCGTACGTATCGAATTGCTTGTGCCTGGCCAGATGATTGTTGTTGTTGCTAAAGAAATCCGACAGTTGGTCCCGGCCCCATTGCACGCGTGCCTTGCCGCCCGCACCGAAAGCGTTTCCACGCCAATCGAATGCTCTGTCGCTCGATCCTTCCCCCTTCGGTGCACTCGAATCCGTCCCCACACCGTGGTGGTAGACTCTCTTCAGGATCGTGCCGCTTTCTTTATACACGTCGTAAAGTTTGACGACGTTCGAGATGGCACTGGCACCTTTGGGTGGATCCATGTCATTGGTCGTGCGGTCGCGGTGCATGCTATTGTTGGTACCGTCGAAAAACACGCCAATACGCACGCAACCTTCAGGACAAACTTCTGTGCCTGTCGGGGCACTGCGAGGCAGTGCTTGGCCTTTGGCCATGTTGTCGATTGCCGTTTCCGCTGCGCTCATCGGTCAACCTCCACCTTGCTGGTCCGTGTCAAACCAACGGTTCGCCAATACGCTTCGGGATCCGAGCGTTCTTGCGCTTCGTCCCAAGCTCGATTGGGCACATGCCCCGGTAATGCATCAATGCGTTCGTCGGGTACGCCGTGGGCCGCATTGCCGAGTTCCCGCCGAATATCTGGCTGCTGATCGAATTGCGGATGAATCCGAATCATGTGTGCTGCAAACACCGTCAGGCTATATTCCCACGTCAAACCCCACGTGCGCCCGCGAGTTATACAATGCTCAATACGTTTACGCAGCAATTCTTCGGGCCACTCGTACACCGCTTCCATATGGTAACGCTGAAAATGCGTCAACACACGCTGGACGAATGCCGGTTCACCGATTTCTTCCCGTTGTTGTCTCGTGACGAGCAGCATCAGCTTTCCTCCGTGCCAAACCGAGCCACGTCGCCGTTTTCATTTTCTACATAAAACGCGTTTATTTCGCCGAAAAATTCCGCTCTTTGTTTTACGGTGCTTGCTGGAACAAAAGTCCGCAATACCCCCGGATCGTAAAAACGGAAGTACATCTTTTTGCGCGTATCCGCATCGGCAACCATCAAAAATCGACGCAAATGTCGACGCAAATGTTTAAAAGAAAGATTCGTTTCGATAAAACTCGCCCACCGGGTTTCCCAACCTTCACGCACGAGGCGTCGAAGTAGCCCAGAACCTTTTGGTAATTCCACCAAATACGGCGCAACGTGTGCGAGCGCTTCACCATCCGTTCCCTCGTAAAGCGATTGATATCGCTCCACGGATTCACGCACCAAAATCAATATCCGATCGTCACGTGCCGCATCCACAACCGCAAAAAGTCGCCCGTCCACCGCTTCGAGTTTTTGCAATGCCGCTTCGCGCCGTGCCGCCAGCGCTTCTCGCGCCAAACTTCGCGCCTGTCGATTCTCTTCGAGCCACTGCCACGCCAATGGTTCGATTTCGCCTTCTTCAGCGTCGTCCAAATACGCTTCGTCATCCGTAGGCGGAGGGGTTGACGCTTCGAGGTACACCAGAAAATCGGTACCTCCAGCGCGAATCCAACCACCATTGCCGATTTCCGCCGGTTTGACGATTTTTTCGCCACCCACCAGCGTGCCCGTCGCACTCTTTAAATCGCGAACTTCACACTTCGCCCCGTCCCATTCGACCTCGAAATGAACCCCCGACATCGCATCGTCGGAAATGATCCATTGCGCTCGCGGCTTACGCCCTACGCGAATACGTTCGCCCGGACCAAGGATCGCTTTCGTCCCGTTTTCCGGCCCACGACGCATTTCGAGGATTGCGCGTTGCATGGTTCATGCCCCTCCACGGTTTTTCCGCGCCGCTTCGCGCTCCTGTTTGCGCCGCTCGCATTCTTCACAAAATGGTTCGTCCGTACGTAACGTTTCCGCTTGCGGAGACGAACCAATGTTCACCGTAGGACAACCCATCACGATTTTCCCACCGTGCGAACAAGAATCGCCTAACCTCGATGCCGGCTTGTTGCCAATGAGCACCGTCGATTCCCCTTGAGAAATCGAATCGGGCGGGCCGATACAAATCGCCGTATCTCCAATCCGCGCGGCAGGCATGAACCCGATCAGAACCGTCATTTCACCAATGATGATCGGTCCACCCACGTGCGGAACCGGTCCCGGTTCGACTTTGGGGCATATATGATTGTCAGTAACGCGAGCTGCAGGAGGCATGATTCGTTTCTCCTCTCGTTTAGACGCTCATTGCCCAATACCTTCGACGCGTAAATCCGTCGGCGTCGGCCTCTTCGGTTCGTCGACGACCGCTTCTTTCGCCTTGTCCGGCAATATCGGTTTGGCTCCAGATCCCGATCCCGCCGAACCTCCGCTATTGATTCGTACGAGCGTTCCGCGAATCGTCACGCCTGAAGCGTCAATTCTGACAAACCCGCCTGGTCCTTTGAGCGTCAGGTCGCTGGCCGCTTCGATGACGATCGACGAACCTGCTTTCAAGTGAATCTGCTTGGAAACTTCGAGCGCCGCGTTTTTCGCAATCTTCTCGTAATGGTTTTTGTCGACCGTGACGGACAACGTTCCATCCACGCGTTCATTACGATTCCCCACGACGTACAAGCTCATGTCTTGTTCGACGCGTTCGCGCTTCATTTGGCGAATGACGACATCTTGATCCTTCTGAATGAGGATCTGCATATTGCCGTCGGTTTTTTCGTATTCCTCGCCTTTGACGTGTTTCAGGGCAGTGCTTCCGACGAAAATCGTATGATCTTGATCGGTGATTTCGGTCCGATTGACGCCCACGATTTCGAGGCGATTGTTGCCTGTCGTTTCCGTTTCGTTGCGAACGACGTATTTTTCGCGATCGTGTCCAATCGTAATCGTCTCGTCGTTCTTCACCAACTTGCGCAGGTTTTTCTGCGCCTGCATCCACACGAGTTCCTGCTGCTTCAGGTCCTCGAACATGATTTCGTTGAATCCACCGCCGCCAAGCGATGAATCGCTCTTCCATGCGCTGCGCGTCTTGTGTTGCGGCAACGTGTACGGCACGAGTTGCGTCGCATTAAAGACGCGTCCCGTAATAATCGGATTGTCCGGGTCACCCTCGAGAAATCCCACCAAGACTTCTTGACCAATACGAGGAATGACGATCATGCCATATCCCGTACCGGCCCAACCTTGGCTCACGCGAATCCAGCACGAACTGTTGTCGTCGTGTTTGCCTTCGCGATCCCACGGAAATTGCACACGCACGCGACCGAATTCATCCACGTGAATTTCTTGTCCGGGGGGACCTACCACCGTCGCGCTTTGGATATTATTGACTTTCGGTTTTGGCGTACGCACCGCAGGTCGATATACGACATCGGTAAATACTGTCCCACACGAAACGCTCCATTCTTCCTGTGGCGTTCCGTCAATGCGTAAACTCGTCACGAGCAGTTCCGCGCCTTCGGTGATTTCCGGATGCGGATGTTGCCCAATGCTGAAAATCATGCCTGGTGCCAGGTCGGGGCAATTCGTTTCCAATGCAACTTGACGTCGACCGGCGCGTCTTCCAAGCAGCGCCCTTTCCGCTCTGTTTTTTCCGTAATTCTGATCATGTCGCGCCACGCCTTTGTCGTCGGCAACCGGCGTGTTACCATCGGCTCGGCCCGTTTCTGAAAGAAAAGACCCCGGATGGTAATGGTATTGCTCGTAGCGATTTTCAGGCGCCGGGGATGGTGGTGATTGCCCGAAAAGTTCATAAGATGGGCGTCGAAAGTCGTAATCGCGCATCGTATGTAGTCCGGGACGAATCTCATGCGACAAACGCACGTTCGTGACGAATTCCTTTTCGGATTCTTGATTCGGCTCTTCTACGTAATGGATCGGAGCGCCCCCGCGTTTGGTTCCTTTTTCGAGTTTATCGCTGAGCGTGATGTTGGAGCCTTGATCATCCGGGAACGTAAACGCGATGCCGGCTTCTTCGAGCAGCCGCGACATGAAAGCGTAATCACTCTCGCCGTATTGCACCTTGAACTCGAGCTTCGGGTAGCTGCCACGGTCGATACGCCAGACGGGGGGGATGGCCCACTCTCCAAGTAATTTATCGATGATGTCGGGTATTGACAGGTGCTGGTAAATCCGGTAGTTGCGCCGTTGCGTGAGCAGCCAAGCTTTGGGCGAAATCCGCACGAAGTAGCTTGATTCGGCCTTTTGTCCGGGCAGTGGAGTGACTGCATGCGCCTGTTCGACGTGCGTGACGACGCCTTTCCAGTTGCGCGAACCGAGTCCCGCGACAAACTGTTGGCCGTGCACGATGCGCAAGGAAGCTTCTTTGCCGAGGATTCCTTCGAGGTCTACATCGGGTTCCAAACTTCGAACCCACACGCCGATGGTGAAGAGGTTCGAGACTGACTCGTCGACGGTAAAACGACGAACGGACAAATCCGCGCCAGAAGCAACCTTTAGGTCGAGGATGGGCATGGGTCGTACCTTGGGGCTCGAACGATCGGCGATTGCCGGGGTTCACTCGGAAAACGAGGAACTCAGGCTACCAGCTTTCCAAAAGTGGTTGGCACCTTTGAACAGCACCTTTGAAAAGTGGTTGGCACCTTTGAACAAGGCACCTTTGAACAAGCACCTTTGAAAAAGTGGTTGGCGCCTTTCAAACGGTTTCTGATAGAGGCGCCCGCAGCAATCGGGACGCCTACTCGATCCGCCTGCGAGCCCTCATACACATCGCGATCAGATTGCCGCGACATTGCTAGTGTTGTGATAAAAAGGCCCCGTGTCGTCCGAAGAAGATCACTCCACTTCCCACATCATTCAATCGCTCGTCACCAATCTCGCCATCGCGGCGGGTAAAGGCGTCGTCGCGTTCATCACCGGGTCTGGCGCCTTGCTCGCGGAAACCCTTCATTCCACGGCTGATTGCGGCAACCAATTGTTGCTGCTTCTCGGAGTGAAGCGCGCCCGCAAAGCGCCCGATGCATCGCATCCGCTCGGCTATGGACGCGATCTCTACTTCTGGTCATTTCTCGTGGCGTTGCTTCTCTTTACAGGCGGCGGCGTATTTTCGATTTACGAAGGCATTCACAAGCTCGGTCATCCAGAGCCAATCGAAAAAGTGCATCTTGGCCTAGGAATCCTGGGTTTTTCTCTGCTGCTCGAAGGTGGTGCCACCTTCTCGAACGTTCGTGAGATGAACCGGCGCCGAGGTGCGACGCCGTTTTTTCAGTACCTACGCGATTCGAAAGACAGCGATCTCATCGTCGTTTTTGGCGAAAACGCAGCTGCTTCGTTGGGTCTCGTCGTCGCAATTATCGCGTTGTCCATTGCGTACGTCACGGGCGATCCAAAATGGGATGCCATCGGCAGCATCGGCATCGGCATCGTGCTCGTCGCTGTTGCCATCTTTTTGGCCACCGAAGTTCAGTCGTTGCTCATCGGCGAAGCCGCCGACCCCATCGTCGAGAAGGCTGCTCGCGAAGCCGTAGAAGCCCATCCGAAAATCGAAAAATTGCTGCACCTCATCACCGTGCAACAAGGACCAAGCGAAGCGCTCGTCGCCATCAAAGTCAGCTTCATCGAACACGCGACGATCGAAGACGTTTGTCTGGCAATCAATGAGTTCGAAGCGGATTTACGAAAACGTTGCCCAGAAGTGCGCTGGTGTTTCGTCGAGCCGGATATACCCCGCGCGCCTGATTTCAAAAAGGCGGCGAGTTAGGCGTATTTTTCGAGCAGCCGCGACAAACGTGGCACGGCTTCTTCCACGTGCTTCTTCGCCGTTCCACGCAGGGATTGATACGTCGATTGCACAAGACCACTCTTCGCGCGTTTGGCTTTTTCATCCGTGACCGACAGAAGCGCATCCGCCACTCGGTTACGGTTTTTCTGGAAAAATTCGAGCGGTTTGCCGTCCTTCACGCCTTCGACCCAAATCGGATCCACTTTCGTCGCAAACTCAGGCAAAAGCTGGTCGAGCACGTGCGTGATGAACCCCGGCTTGATGCTCTTGACCGCCTTGTATCCAGCTTTCAGTGGTATCGACGACAAACCGCCTTTCGCGTTGACCTCTTCGTCGATCAGCACGGCGCAGTCAGACACGATCTTGCTTTTTTTGTCTTTATCCGCGAGCGCTTCGGAAAGTCCCATCTCAATCCTCCAAGGGTGGGCTTCCTAGCACACTCGAGGAAACGAACCACTTTTCGTGCGTCTAGGCGCGCCGCCAAAGACTGACGAAGAGGGTGTCTCAACAGGCGTCGCGAGCGTTGTAAGGCTAGGAAGGACGACGGAAGCGTACATCGTACGCTGAGTAAGTCCGACCGACGCCTTGCAACGCGCAGCAGCCTGTTGAACACCCTCTCAGTATTTCGACCATGGCGTCGGCATGAACAGCAGCACGAAGACAACCAGCGACACCACCGCGATCGCCTGACGTCCACGCGACAATTCGCCAGGTTCAGTTGGAGGATGGTCAGGACCCGAAAGCCGACCGAGGATATACACCAAGACAAACCATACGAGCCAAGCCATCGAATTCCCAACGGCATCGGCGATGCTTCCCTGCGTCCGGATTGCTGCTGGTAAAAACCGCAAGAGATTCACAAAAAACATGCCCAGCATCGACCAGTGTACGAACCGGGCGTATCGATTCTGTTTTTCTCCAAATAATGCATAGGCAATGTGCCCACCGTCGAGCTGACCAATGGGCACCAAATTGAGCATCGTCACGAACAGACCCACCCATCCCGCAAACGCGGGACCGTTGAGAAATACGTCGTAACCATCGGGGATCTTGCCGAGCACGAGGTACTTGAGCAGCACGTAAAGCAGCGATTGACCTTCTTGGGCACCGTCTTGGGGAATCGGTTGCACGGGCGAATGGAGCAGGCCGTAAACGACCACAGGAATGGCCACGAGGAGTCCGGCCAAAGGTCCCGCAGCTCCGATGTCGAGCAACGCATTGCGACTCTTGATCCGACCACTCATCCCAATGACCGCTCCCATTGTTCCAAAGGGACTGAGCAGCGGCAACGGAATGAAAAACGGCAACGACGCTGGGACACGATGCAAACGTGCTGCAAAGTAGTGTCCAAATTCGTGCGTGAGCAAGATGGCCATGAGCGGCACCGTGTAGGTCCAAGCCCCTAACCCCGCGCGTATCTGCACCGACAAACTCGCTTCCGCCGGCACGATGCCACTCGTCAGCGCGTACGTAACCAGCGTCGACAGGATGGTCAGGACAAACAGCAGCAGATTCTTCCGCCAACGTAGTGGTCCATCGACAGCCTCTTCCTGTGGACCCGATTGTGGATCCGAACCTTGTCCCGCTTCGGTTTCGTCACGAAGCGCTTCAGCTTCGGCAGATGCTCGTTCAGGCTCCGTCGACATTGCGCGTAGGTTGGCCAAGAGCTGCTCCAAGCTCAAGGCCGGATCGTCCGAACCTATACGAGCCGTTGAAAACGCGTGTGTTCAGACGTCCATCTCGTCAGTCAGGTCATCAGCAAGAGCCGCTCGATAGTCCTCAGGTGTGTTCACGTTCGACAAGAATCGTAGTCGAGGGTCGAGCTTCGTGAGCTCTTCTGTGCCCACCACGAGCGTGCGGACGCGTTGCAACAAGTCCATCATCCGTAACTGATTTTCCGCCAGCATCCGTTCGATCTCCGGCAGGACGTTCAGCGCGTAAAGCGCGGCGAGTGGGTGATGACGGTCCGCGGCATACGGTACGACGAGATCGTGCGAGTTGCCGCGAAGTTCGCAGAAGCGTTTCACGATTTGCGGGTCGACGAATGGAGCATCGGTGGACGAGACAAACGCGACTTCGGTCGCCCCTCGAAGCGCGGCAAGTCCACTGGCGATGCCTTGCAAAGGTCCTCGATTTTTAATGGCATCTTCAGTGACCAGGGTCTTTTTTGGCAGTTCGGGCAGGGTTTGTCCGGGTGCACGAACGACCACGACGGTCTCGGCGACTGTCGACAAGCGGCGGACGACACGTTGCAGGAGAAACTCGTTCCCAAACGGCAGCCAAGCTTTGGGTTCGCCCATGCGTCGACTGTGTCCCCCACAGAGCACGATTGCGCCGATACGCTGTGGCGCGTCGACGAAAATTCGTTCGTTTGTCACGACAAGCCCAACAAACTCGACGCGCGGTCAACGCGCGAGACGACCTATGTCTTGGATGCGCTTTTGAAGCTCGTTCGGTGGGAGAAATACAGCCAACGCAGCTTGCAACGCCGGCAACGCACGCTCGATGTCGTCACGCTTCATTTTTGCCGGATCGACACCGATTCGAGCAAACGCACGCTGAACCGTGCCTTTGGCGAACACTGGCGATAGCCCGCTTCGCTGAACTATCTGGTCGAAGAGAGAGTCCACGCGATTGTTTTCCGGCTGTGATCCATGGAGCGAAGCGTTTGTCGAAGTTGCGTGTCGCGTCGATGTTTCGTCGTCGTTTGCCCTTCGAGCTGTGGCCGATTGTGCTTCGTCGTGGTCGCTCGCGCCGGACGATGACGATTACGAAAGTCCGCAACAGCATGCGGATGCGAGACGCCAATAAGGCGCTCATCGACGCGGCTGCTGGGGGCCACACGAGTCATGTTCCAAATCCTACCATGACGGTTCGGACGGCAACACGGCTTCTCGCCGGTCAGCGTGCATTTCGTGCCTATGGACGTCAACTTGAGCATTCCATCGGTTTTTAGGGAGATCCGCAGTGTTTCACGTTCTAGCGGCACGTCGCATGACGAGTTTGTCCTGCGGCGCACGCCTGGTCCGTTGCGGTCGTCGCCAGCGTCGGAGTGGCGCGAGGATGGCTAGCAGCCCAAGGGTCATGACGGAAGCCTTTGGTCCTCGTTTGTTGTGGGGTTTGGCCCGAGGCGCACGGGCAACGGCACAATCGCTCGAGTCGCTCGAGTCTGTCGTATCGGTCGTCCCGCCGCTGCCACTGCTACCTCCGTCGCCGCTGGTGTCACCGCTGCAATCGATACCCTCGTCGGAAGTCGTGCTGGTGTCGGTCGAGTCGGTGGTGCTTCCGTCGCAATCGTCCGAAGTTGAACTATCGTCGTAAGCGGGATCGGTCGAGTCGGTGGTGCTTCCGTCGCAATCGTCCGAAGTTGAACTATCGTAATAGGTGTCGCCGCCTGAGCCGCCCGAGCCCCCGTTGCCGCCGTAACTGGTGTCGTCGATGATGTCCGGATCCACTGCTGCGCCGACGCAACCACACGCCATGTCGGGTTCGTATTCAGGGGTGTACGTCGTTGGACTGCCGCCCCCACCGCTGCCAGTTGTCGTCCATGGCCCGCCGCTTGTCGAACCACTTCCCGTTGCTCCATTGCCGGTCGACCCGCTGCTCGAACTGCTCGACGTACCCGAGGCGCCACATCCGGAAAAACTGATGTTCGATGCAGTTTCAGTAGGATCGACTTGCGGCGCGGCAGAAGCGAACGTGATGGGCCAAGATTGTCCGGACGCATTTTTGGGCACGAACATCGTCAAACGCGTGAGCCATGTGCTCGAAGGACGGAGATCAGAAAGTGCGACGGCCAAGTCATCGGCACGTCCGCCGCAACGTAGTTTGTCCGGATCGACCTCCGACCCGCTAGGTGCTTCGATACATGTGGGCCCGCCGTCGACGACGCCAAGGTCTGCGCGGGGGCACACTTGCGCCACGTCCAGAGTATTATCGAGCGTTACGCCCGCGCTGAGGATGCACGGATCCGAGTTGGCATTGCCATCGAGATACTTTGCTGCGCGTTGGAAGTAGCCCGTGACGACACCCGTGATGGATCCTTTGCCGCTGGCGATGGGGATGTTTTTTACGAGTGCGTCGTGGCTCGACGTTTCCGTCACTGTTGCTGCAAAACCAGCGCTGACGAGTGCTGCGTCGCGCATCTTGTCGTAGTTCGATGTTTGCGTCTGCGCGATCCACTGTAAATCCGTCATTTGCAGCTTGAGTGGTGAACTCCCGGTCAGCGTCGCTCGGCCCGCTCCGATGAACCAAGCGGTGATTCGGAGATCCGTGGTGCCGGCGCGTGTCAAAGCGAGCGGTAAAACGGGCGTGGAACCTGGCAACACGACCCGCAAAGTGGACGAGAAAAACGGAGTGCTTTGGGGGTTGAATCGTTCCACGAAAAACCGCATGCCCGACATCCCTTCGAGGGCCGTCGACGTCGCGGGCGACATGCTGAAACCATTGGCATTGGCCCAAGCGATAACCGAGGGTACGTCGAGCAAAACCTTGGATTCGATGGGCGCGATGCTCGAAATGGGAACGGGGTATGTCGTCACGTGGAACGGGTCGTTTGCCGGATCCGGTGATGTTCCAGGACAAACATACGAAACGCCGCTCGGAGGAAACACGCGTGGTGCCGTCGCCTCGTCCAACGCTTCGAACCAGGCATCCGAACTGTGATCGAGGGCAGCGCCAGGCGGCACGGGCACGACCAACCCGACAGGGGAAGCGCCAGTATCGAGACGCAGGTTTGTCCAAATCGTCGTTCGTGATGGACTGATCGCGATCGCGATTCGTTGATCGAGAGGCGCCGCAGCGTCGCTGGGCAAGATCGCAGTCGTGGCGTGTGCTTCGTGAACTTGGTGAAGCGAGACGGACGTGGTGAGGGCCAAAACGCCCGCGAAAGGCAACAAGCGACGTCGAAACATACCGTCGAGGTGGCAAGTGACGTGCCGAACGCAGAGCCGCGTAATCACGGTGAAAAATGAAGGAGACCAGCCAAGTGAGAACGGCCGTTCATGCTCCGTCCGGTATTCCCGTCTTTGGCGGTTGATCCGCGGCCATCAGGCGGCGAACATCGTTGCCCGTCACGTAATTTTTTGTAGTAATCTAATGCAGTGGATCAACCTATCGTGAGCGCTCCCGCTACCTCGTCACAAGACGCGCCAGCGGATGTGGGTCCCCAGGCCGAAGCCGATCATGCGCGAGAACCGCCGCTTCTGACGACGGGTGAGATGGCCCGGTTGTCTAACAGCACGTTGCGGACGGTGCGGTTTTACGAAGAAGAAGGCATCTTGCGCCCTGCACGCCGCACCGACGGCGGGCATCGACTTTTCGAGCGAACAGAACTCGATCGTTTGATGCTCGTGACGGACTTGCGGATGGCCGGTTTGTCTCTCGACGACATCAAAGCGATCCTCGAAGTCAAGCGTGCTGCTGCATCAGGTTCGGCAGCTGCCGAGAGTGCCATTCGAGTGCTTGGTACACGCATCACTGAGTTGAAAGAAAAACTCACGGTCCTCAATCGGTTGCGTGAAGATCTCGAGGAAACGAGTCGCATCGTAGGCGGATGTTTGACGTGCCAAAAGGAACTGTCGTTTCCGGATGGTTGTGCGACGTGCAGCGTCATGACGACGCATCCTGCGCTGCCCCGAAGCGTGCGCGTGCTCTGGTCGGTGGGTCATTGCAACCATGAGCATGCACGCAGCGTCGCAACGCCGACCGAGCAAAAATCCGAAGCAAAACCCGGCTGATCGCTTGTTGGAGGCGGACGGTTTTTCCTGATCTGTACATCGGGGAATTTGCCGCGCTTTCGTGTCGAACGTATGACTTCTCGTGTGATCGACAGAACCGCTGCAGCGCGAGCCATCGACGACTTCTTGCGTGCTCTTGGGCACGAGCCAACGGGGGAACTTGCAGGTACGGGCGAACGCGTTGCCGATGCGTGGGCTGATGACTTGCTCGAAGGGCAATCCATCGATGCGGCAGCGGTTCTTCGTGAAGGATCGTTGGACGTCACTCCTGCGGGAATGGGTCTCGTCATCGTGCGCGACTTGGCTGTGACCACGGTTTGTCCTCACCACCTGCTTCCGGCGTTTGGCATGGCGACCATCGCGTATTTGCCGCGGGCGCGCGTCGCGGGTATCGGAACGCTTGCACGGGTCGTCGACGTCGTTGCGCGTCGGCTCGTCTTGCAGGAGCAAATCGGGACGACCGTGGTGGACCTCGTCTGTTCGGAACTCGGCGCGGACGCTGCCTTGTGTCGTTTGGCCCTTACACACACGTGTCTGGTTTCTCGTGGTGAACGGAAAACGAGTGCGATTGTCGAGACAATCGCGTTTGGTGGAACGTTCGCGGGTGACGTAGCAAGTCGAACGTTTGCGCTCATGGCGCTTGGTCGCTGACGCTCCTTGTTCCCGACGTACGCGTCACGCGTGCGTGCTACGTTCGTTTCATGAACGCGCCTGCCGGCAATGAACCTTCCGACATCGCCGGTGCTTTGAGTTCGTTGCCGTTGTTTCCATTGCCAAACGCCGTCCTGTTTCCAGGCGCATTTCTACCCCTGCACATCTTCGAGCCTCGGTACCGCGAGATGATCCGCGACGTTTTACAAGGTCATCGCGCGTTAGCCGTCGTGATGATCACGAACAAGGATCCGGTCGATCCGCACGGTCATCCGGCGATCGCCGACATCGCTGGCGTGGGTGTCATCGTCGATCACGTCGAGTTGCCTGGAGGTCGTTACGACATTCTGCTACGCGGCCGCGCGCGGGTACATCTTAACGAACTGCCGTTCGATCCGCCGTACCGTCGAGCTGAAGCGCACATCATCAGCTCGCCTGCTGAAAACGTACCTCCAGGCGAAATCATGGCGCTCATGACGAGTGCGTCGGCATTTGCGGTATTGCTGGACAAAGAGCACGGAGGCTTCGAATTTCGATTCCCGGCGACGGCGTCACCCGCAATGTTGGCGGACTTGTGTGCCCACCAGCTCGTGATTGACCCCCGCGAGCGGCAAGTGATCTTGGAGACGCTGGATGTTCGAGCGCGCGTGCGGCGGGTAGCGGAAACGCTCGTGGTGCAGCGTTTGGCCTTTGGATCGACCCAAGGGGATTTGAACTAGCTAGAGGCGTGCGCTGACGGCCCCTTCGGCTAACCTGGCGCATCTATGATCGCAACCCCCGCTCTCATTACTGCGCCAGTCGTCGTCAAACATGTGAGTTGCCCCGAGTGGGGCCTTGGATTTCTCACGGAAGAACGCGACGAAAAACGCTTCTACGACTTCGAAGATGGCCAGAGCCACTCAATTGCCAAAGCCTTTTGGTCCAAACTCGAAGCAGTTTCGTTGGGAACTGCTGACGCCCAAGCGCTCGAGAAAAAAGTAAAGTCTCTGCGTGATCAACGGAGCGCTCCTGGCAAGTCCAAGGCGCGTACCGTGGCCGTGCCGCTCGCCGATTTCGATGCCCAAATGAAGCGTTTTCTCGAGGTTTGTCCGGGGGGGTTTGCGGGCGATCGATTCGTGAAAGACGAACGTGGCGCGTTGGCGGTCGAGGGGGAAAAAGAAAAGAAGACGAAACCGGGCAAGGCGCAAGCGATCGTGACCGCGCAGAAGCTCCTCGCGAAAAGCGAGCTCGATCGAATGATCGCGGCGTCAGCGTTTGCCGAGGTACTGGCCAATGTGCGGATCGTACACAAAGCCGCGACGGGGCTGCTGCATCCGCTTGGCGACGTGATTCCGTTCAACAAGATGCCGGTGGACAAAGATCGCGCGTTTGCAGAATCACTCCGCAATTTGCTGCACGGCGACGGGCCCTACAACGCACGTTTCGATCGGTTTGTCGCGACGCTCGCCGACGCACATCTCGCCACGTGGCCTTTGGCGACCGTACTTTCAGCACTCGTTTTTCCGAACGAACACGCATTCGTCAAACCGTCGTATTACGAAAAACAAGCGATGCTCATGGCGTTCGATCTCCGGTACGAACGCGTTCCGAACGCCGCCGCGTATGGTCGTATGCAACAACTCTCCGAAGAACTCGGCAAACGCCTGGTGACGCTCGGACAAACGCCGCGCGACAAAATGGACGTCTACGCCTTCATCGGCAAAACGCTTTCACCTCAAAAGAAGTAGCAGTCACTCGCCTAACTCGAGCGCGCTATCCAGCAGCTCACCAAACGTTGCCGGACGTCTCGAACGCGTCGAAGACAGGAGCACCACGAGTTCCGTCTCGGGCAGCGTTCGTCGCAGAACGTCCGGCGCCAACGTGTCCGCGGGCGTTGATGGCGGTTCTTGAACAACACCATCGATTTCCCATCGCGAAAAGTCGTCCACATCCAAGTCGAGTTCCGTCCCGTGATCGCTCGTCAGTTTACGCGAAGCAGGTGCACGTTCCTCGGACTCGGGCGCTGGCAGCGCATCGGGATCAATGACCCCGGGCAAGCTATCGTCGAGTGGTTTTTCATCTCGTATCGGTCGAGCTTTACGCGATGACGCTGGCGCTACGAAGTCGTCGGAATCGCTCACGCCGCGCCTCCCGAAGCAACGTGCAGTTTCGACAAGGCCTCGGTCCACGAAGCGTTGTCAGTCATAAACGCGCGTACTTTCGCGACGGCACTTGCGTTGCCTACGAAGAAACGACTTCGCGTTCGGCTGCGTTCGAGTCGCATGACATGCACCTGCCGTCTCGTGGCCTTTTCGATCGCACCTTCGAGAACCCCTTCCAAAAATTCGTCGCCTTCTCGACCCAGCGGCGAGTTGTCGATCGTCATCACGAGCGCTCGTCCCCAACGCTCCATGCCGAGCCCGCCGAGTCCCGCAAGTGCCCACGCAGCGGCAATTTCGGACAACGCGGCTTCGGGACTCGCATCGACCAACGCGAGGGGTGCGGCGAAGTCTTCTTCTTTCATGCGAATCGTTGCCACATGGCCGATCGATGTGCCCAGCGTCTGACCCCACACGCGTCGTACATCAGTCGTTGCTGCTCCAACGATTGCCAGAAGCACCGATGTCGGCAGCAGGATCCGTGCTTCGCCTCCGAGGCGCACGAGTCCTTCGGCAAGATCGAACGTCAACGTTCCATCGCGAGGACCAAGACGACTTGTCATGGCTTCCTCTGAACACGCCGCTCCGAGCGGGATATGGATCCTGACCTCTCGCGAGCCACTTTCGTGTACATAGCTCAACTGTGCCGGGTGGTCTTCACGGGCCTGATGACTTTCGATGCACCGCGACGTCCCGCACGGCCTGGCCAGTGCTGATGGCGGTTGTCGCCGTGCTTCATGCGCCGAACGTTTGTAGTGCGCAGACGACGGGGTCGAGTGCGTCGAGTGCGTCGAGTGCGTCGAGTGTTTCTGCCAAACCCGATGACGCCAGCCTTCCCACGGAATCGCCTACAGCTGCGGGGCGGAGCATTTTCCCCGCTCGGTCTCGGCCTTTTGCAGCGGAGGCTCCGCGCCTTGCGTGTTCGTTTTCGGCGCCGGTCTGTGTGCATGCGGCAATAAACGTCGACGACATTTCGATCATGCACGTGCTTGCTTCTGCGGAAAGGTTTTACCGCGTCGTTTGGGCGTTGGGTTTGCCCGAACCATTGCCTGACGGCGGTCTTGGCGGAGACGACCGATACGATATTTATTTGGTTCCCGAAACGCTCACCCAACAAACGATTTCTGATTGGATGCCTGCGGGCAGCATTTGGGATCAGACGTCGGCGTTTACGATTCTTGCGCCACCCTTGCCACCTTTTGGATGCGATTCGGAAGCAACGATATCGCGCGCACTCGCTCGTGCTGCCGTGTTTCGCATGGACGCTGGTGTCGAGGACATCGCGATGGGTATGGCGGAATCGCATGTGGCGGACATTGTCACGGATTGCGCGACGACGAGCATTACCGCGGTGGACGACATGCAACGTTTTCCCGAACGAACGCTTGGTTTTCGTGCGGGGGACGAAACGACCGGAGCATTTCTTTTCGCTCGGTTTCTCGACGATACCTATGGTCTTGGCGTCCCGGGAGCCGTGTTGTTCAGTTTGTTGTCGGTTGCGGCGCAACACTCGAACCCGTCGAATTTACATTTTGCGAACGAGCCGGACCTTTTTGATGCATTACGCAGTAATTCCCGTGCACGAGGCAAACCATTCGATGATGTGCTTCTCGAATTTGCCATCCATCGTGCTTTCGTGGGATCGCGCAGTGATGACGGGCATCTTGTCGATGTCGACAAATATGGCGATGCGGGCCGAGTTCGTTTCGAATGGACGGTTCCTTTGGCGACATTGCCGCGAAGACTCGCGCCGATGCGTCCCATTGAAGCGCTGGGCGCTACGTACATTTGGGTGGACTTGAAAAACGCACCGGACGACTTGGACTTGTCCTTCGTTGCGGATTGGGAAGCGGGTGTTTTGTTGCATTGGGCCATTGTAAAAGTCGATTCCCGAGGCATCGAATTGGGTCGCATTACGATTGCCGGTATTCGAGGAACAACGCATGCGGAACGTTCGATTGTGGGACTTCGTGGCGTTGCGGGACTGATTGTGGTCGGTGTGAATGTGGGCAGTATCGATCGTGCTCATCCATTCGACCCTGACGAACTCGAAATGGCCAGGTCGTATACGGTCACATTGATCAAATAGAGCGTTGGATGGACATCTCACGCCATTCGACGTTTTTGTTCCCCACGAACGCCATCGTTCCGATTTTTGTGGAAAACCTTATGCGTGTTTTACAGGGACGGTGAATCGAGCCTTCAAGGCAGACGTAGCGGTTTGGTATCGGTGACGTCCCATCCCGTTGTCAAATCGATATACGCTTGATCGACTGCGTCACGTGGCAAGCACCCTGCTTTGGCGGTCACGATGCCTTCCATTTGGGCGCGCGATTGCGTGGTTACGGTTGGCGCGGGGAATGGCTGCAATGCGTGAGCGCTCAGCGTTGGACTTTCCACCGCTTTTCCTTCGTAACCGTTGTCGTCGACGTACACGTCTGCGGCGCTCGCACCCATGTATGCATAGAGCGTCGCTTCGGGTTTTCCTCCAAGCGATTCGGCAAACGCACTTAGCCTCCAGAGAGACGACACCGCATTACCACCGGCCCCGGAGGATTCGAATCGGCTGCCCCACAACGTCCAATCTTCCACAATGACATTACGCACATCCGCAAATGCCGTATGGATGATGGGCCCGCGAATCCATTGCTTCATAAACCAATCGTGATGCACCGTCACGTTCGTCGTGCCGCCATATTTCATGAACATGGACCGCGTATTGCCTGCAATCAGGCAATATTGCACCGTGACGTCGTGCGCACCATACCCAATCGATATCCCGTCGTCACCAGCTCCTGTCGACGAAATATGGCTGAACACGATGTTGTACGCGCCCGCCTCTTGCGCGCGCAGGTTGTCGCCGGCATTACGCAGACGCATATTGCGCACGATGAAGTCGTGACCACGAATGTCGACCATCGCTTGGGCCACCCCAATCGCCGATCCGTCGAGTGTAACGCCGTTGCCATCGATCGTAATGAAATTGCCCGTCAAAAGCGGCAGGGGCGAATTGATGGGTATGGGACCCCCCACGTCGAAAACAATAATCTTGTTGCCCACATTCGCAGCTTTCCACGCATTACGCACTGCGGTATCCGTGGCTTCCGTGACATGAATCTCGTTGCTCCCTTCGCCGCCGGGCGTCATTGCGCCAAACCCCTCGTATTTCTCGTTCGGTGGTGGCGTCGGAGCGGGATCGTTGGGATTGCCGGCTCCTCCGCCACTCGATGAAGTCGAACTGCCGCCACTCGATGAAGACGAACTGCCGCCACTCGATGAAGTCGAACTGCCGCCACTTGATGAAGACGAATTGCCGCCACTTGATGAAGAGCCCGCGCCGCTCGACCCACTGCCCGAGCTGCTCGTGGACGTTTCCCATGTCGGATCTACGTCGGTTGAATTCGGCGCACTCGAGTTGCCGCAGCCGGTGGTCATGGCGCAAAGTGCCCCCACGAAAATGGCTCCCGCGTTCGAGATCGTATTGTTGTTCATGGATACCCCAAACCCTTTCGAGGCGAGGTTAACAGTCTATAGAATGATTGAAAAGGCAAATGTAGGGACGCGATTCATCGCACCCGTTGCGACGGTGTTCAACCGAATTTGTTCACAATTCGCGCCTCACTGCCGAACTCGTGTAGATCTCGTTCGCGGAGCGGTGCGCACTCCAATGTCAAAGCCGAGTGTTTCAAAACGTGTGCGCGCATGATATTCTCCCGGCCGAACATAGTAGTCGGTGTCGTGACGGATGTAAATGGGGTTGGACAGCGTCGTCGTTTACGCTTGCTGCAAATCTGTTCTTCTCGACGGACACGCATTGTGGTACGATGGCATTGGGATTTCCGCACGGTGCGTGTAAAAAGTGGCGAGATCGAGGAGCAACATAATGAACGCGAGTTTGAAATTCAGCGCATGGTGGCTCGTGCTCGGGGCGTGTGTTTTTGGAGGTTGCAACGCTACATCTGAAGGTGTTTCATCGTCATCGGGCGGGGCTGCGGGAGCTGGGGGCGCGTCCGGTTCTGGCGGTGGTACGGCGGGTGGGGGCGCTGGAGGAATTTCCATTCCGGCCTGCGGTTTGCCTGGTGCAAAACTCGAGACAAGCGTCATTGCCAAACTTCCCGGCCGGGGTATTGGTATTACGTTTTCGCCCGATGGCTCTCGAATCGCGGCGAGTGGGCGATTTAGGTCGCCAAGTCCCTCTCCGCGTTACGACGTCAAAATTTATGACAGCAACACGGGCGAATTCGTAAAAGAATTCGGTTGTCCTGATTATTGGACGAGCGCCGTTGTTTGGAGTGAAAACCCCACGTTGGGGAATGTGATTGCATCCGGAAACTACGGGCACGCCGTCGAGCTATGGGATACTTCGGGCCCCGGAACCACTTCGTGCCCATCCGTGCCCAAATTCGACCAAGCGGACGGAGGCATTCTCAAGCTTCCACTCATTGACGGCGCGGTGACATGGTTATCGTTTTCGCCCAATGGACACCTGCTTGCTGCCGCCAATCGCGATCCATCCATTCGTCTTTGGCAGTTGCAGCCGGGGGACAACCAATTCAAGGTCGTAGCTTATTGGTCGGAGCCGTATTCGGCGAACTTCAGTTCGGTCGCGTGGTCGCCGGATGGCAAGCGTTTGGCAGCTACCGAGCGTAGCGGAAACACGGGGCGTTTGGCAGTGTGGGCGTTTGACGAGACGACCGACCTTTGGGACCAGGGCCGCATTGACGCGTTTGCAAAACTCGCTCGGGACAAACAAGAAAGCTGGGCAAACCAAGCCGCAAACCTCCCATTGACGAGACGCATTCCGCTCTGGAGTCTTGATGGAGGTGCCTATTGGACGACGGATTTCTCGCCCGATGGTGCGAAGGTTGCAGCGGTATCGGCAGACGGAATACTCGCCGTTTTCGACGCAACCACGGGTGTGGAAGTGTTTCACTTTAATGCGCCGATGGGCGAAGGATTCATGGCAATGGACTACAGTCCCGCCGGGGATTTTATTGCCGCAGGGTCCACGGACGGCAATATCTACCTCATTGATGCAAAAACAGGGCAACTTGCCGATACGCTCGTCGGGCATCACAATGCGCTATCGGCGCTTGCGTGGTCTTCCGACGCGTGTGCACTCGTAAGTACCGCCGGCGGTCCCCGCATTTGCGCGGGTGGAGGGCTCACGACATGTCACGAGTGTTCTGGAGCGGACGGCATTTGCCCAGAATGGTCCGATGATCTCGACGCTCGGATATGGCGATTCGTGCCTGGTGGAGGGTGACTAGGCCTAGATCAAGCGCTACATCCTGATCGAGCCCAAATTTCCTGCTTTTTCTCGAAGGCGCGATGCGCGTTTCAGGTGAAGCACGGTGAGACAT
>JANORL010001549.1:0-10232 GCA_031415295.1 Polyangiaceae bacterium
CTCGAAAATTCGCGCACAAAATACTTGCCACGAAATCCGCGTCTCGTGTAACGTGCCCGTCATGGCTGAACTAAGCGTACAAGTCCAAAACAAGCTGAGTGTCGCCGAAAAAGTCGTCGCTTCAGCTCGAACTCATGGCCCCAAAGTTGCCGTAATCATCGCCGATCGAGCCAAAGCCGTCCAAGGCCCAAACACAAAAGCCACCGTCGAAGCCGTAACCGCCGTCATTTTCGCCATTGCCGATGGCTTGGTCCACGCCAATACGCAATTACGCGGCACGGAATTGAACTACTTCGCCGAAAAAGCCGACGATGCCCCCATAAAGCTCGCCCGCGACCTCGCCGTTACCCGAGTCGCCAATGTGCTCGCACAACTCCGCACGAATATCGAGGGAACCCTCGGCGCTCCAGCCACTGCCCAATATGGGATTGTCGGGGATATCCCGCGCACACCATATAAATTGATCACATATACAAGCAGTGTCGTCAAGCAGCTCGAAGAAAATCCTCAACAAGTGACCACTCCACTTGGCGCTTCCTTCAATACCGCACCCGCTGCTATCGCTGTCAAAACCATCCTCGACGAACTCGTGAAACTCGTCAATGACGATAACCGTGAAACGCGCGAGCTGGAAGAAGCGCAAACTGCGCGTAATCGTGCTGTCGATGCCTGGTCGGATGCTTATCAGGGCGCCGCGACGACGTTTGAAGGACTTTATCGCACCGCTGGTTATGCGGAACTTGCCGAACGAGTGCGACCTACGCAGCGCAAACTGCGCGGAGAAGATCCAGGCGACGATACAAATGCTCCGCCTACGCCCGGCACCGAAGGCACCTGAGTCGCTCGTTATCAGCGCAAATCCCCTGTTTTTTGCTTCATATGGCGCCGCGAACGTCGTTTTTGCGTAGGATGCGCCTTCTCCGCACGCCGCAATCGCAAAACGCCACTGAAATGAGCCTTCGCGCCGGCCCGCAAAGCCGCAAATACCTGCGCGAGGCGCTGCTAGCAAGGCGCGAACGTCGTGTACACCGATTTCGAGACTTCTCGGCAGGCCGCGAACACCTTTGCTACTGAAATCGAACGAGCGCGGCGAGCTACAAGGGTCGATGTAGGCACTTTGAACCGTCCGCGGCCGCCTACGAGGCGTTTCATGTTGCCTTGTGCCTCAAAAAGCTAGCTAGAACACGAATCCCAGCGGCGCAAAGGGGTTGGACCTACAGTTGGAAACGCTTTGGACGTTTCAAAGGGCGTTTCGAAGAAGACGGGCAATTGTCACCCGAGCGGCCATCGTGCTCCACGCATTGTATCTATCATTTTCGACACCACGCTGTCGTTCATCATTTTCACGCGACCATACGGAGACGGGCCGAGCAACGCAGCGCCATACTTGTCGACGGCTCGCTCGAACTCGGCGCGGATATGTTCCTTCTGCGCAGGATAACGTTCAATGAACATATTCTCGAACCCCTCGATATGGTTGGCGATGCGATGATGAATGAATTCTTCTCGAGAATGGCACTCCACCCGAACATTGACGATTCCTAGGAACGGGACTTCCAGCGGAAGGCTGAGGTCGCGCTCACGCAAAACGCGATTCGGGAAGGTTTGGCGCGAGCGGGTTTGTCGGCGCGGGGGCCTCCTGCGCCTCCTGCGCGCAAGAGAGTGCCCATCGGGCAACTCTCGCTGCCGTTTCCGAAGAAACGTCGGGTGTGAGTCGAAGCCATGAGCGACATGTAGCTCGGCGTTCCTAGCGTCGGAGGATCTGCTTACCGTGAAGTCGACGTTCGTGTTCCCAGCGTTGCGGCCATGGGGCGTGTCGACTACCGCGTACAGGAGATGCACCGCGCAGTTGGCGCGCAAGGCAAGCGCTTTGCGGGTTTGACGTTGGCAACGATGACGTGCTGCAACGATGACGTCGGTAGGGTTGGCCTCGAGTGAAACGGGTGAACTTGGCGATGGCGCGAGGTGGCGGCCGCCACCCTCCGCCCTGGCGGCCGCCAGGGGTACGTACGTAAAACCAACGGGAAAACGTGAGCAAATACGTTTGGCACGGCATGCGCATAACCCGCGCGGATGCACGCGTCCGAACGTCATACGGGACACGCAGACGGTTACCATTACGAGCGTCGCCGTCCCGAGGAAACGGTACTGCATCGGGTGGTGAGCGCGTATTGGTCACCATTCCGTGAGCGCATGGATGGACTCGGGAGTTTGCCGAAATTCGTCGTCAATGAAGTCGACGAATACCTGCGTTGCGGGATTCTCGAGTATGGGTTCGTCCGGGTAAAATGCATCGATTGCGGTTTCGAGCGGCTCGTGGCGCTGAGCTGCAAGCGTCGAGGGTTCTGCCCGTCGTGTTTGGGACGTCGCATGAGCGACACGGCGGTTTGGCTGACCGAACACGTGCTCCCGACGGTGCCGATTCGGCAATGGGTTTGCTCGTTGCCGTGGGGATTGCGTGCGCTTGCTGGGTACGACCGCGACTTGTGCGCGCTCGTCGTGGATGCGTTCGTCCGGGAAGTGATGCGTTCGTATCGTTGGAGGGCAAAGCATCTCTTTGGTTTGTCCAGTGTCGACGAGGCGTTTACGGGCACGGTCACGGTGATTCAGCGATTCGACTCGGCGCTCCGCTTGAACGTGCATGCACACACGCTCGTGCTCGACGGCGTCTATGTAAAGGACGGTGACGGCCTTACGTTTTTGCGCTTGCCAGCGCCGACGGACGAGGAGGTGCACGAGGTTGCTGCGAGGACAGCGAAACGTGTCGTTGCGGTTTTGGAGAAGCAAGGTCGGACCATCGATGGTTTGTCGAGTGTCGATGAGGGTGACGACCAGGCGCTTTTGGCTTGTTACGACGCAGCGGCGAGCTCACGGAAGTGGATGACGGTTTGCGGTACGAGTTGAAAAAGGTTTGGCGTGATGGAACGAGGTTTGTCACGTTGGACCCGTACGATTTGCTTGCACGGATGTGCGCGATGGTGCCGCCACCGTGGTTCAACATGATACGTTTCCACGGGGTATTGGCACCCAATGCGAAGCTGCGCGAGCAGGTGGTCGCATCGGCAAGGCCGTACGTCCCGGCGAACGCTACGCCGGAGGCAAACCCGGTGCAACTTCCACTCTTTGGGAAACTGTTCGAGGAGCCTGACGTGAGTCACGCGCGACGCAAGCCTTGGGCGTGGCTGCTTCGGCATGTGTTTGCGGTGGATGTCTCGGTGTGTCCCGAATGCGCCGGGCCGATGAAATGGCGTGAGGTCGCGTTGACGGGTGATGCGATTCGGGAAGGTTTGGCGCGAGCGGGCTTGGCGGCGCGGGGGCCACCGAAACAGCGGAGAGCGCCGCGTGGGCAACTCTCGCTGCCATTTCCGAAGATGCGTCGCACGTGAGGGGAATGCGGCTGCGTCTTGCGTGATGTAACGCTCGCGTTTGCCGGCGCCGAGGCACAGGTGTGTCCGCGAGTGGAGAAAATTCGTCATCGACGCGCGCTGCCCGTTCAAAGACGGTGAAACGAGGCATCAGAACGTGGGTAACGATACGGAAAGCTGGATCTCTCCGAGACGCGCTTGACACGCCAAGTTCGAAAATGGCACTTTGTTTGGACTAAGTACCCGGCGACGAAGCGCAAAGCGTGCATTTGTCCGACGGGCGCGTCGTGCATTTCTACAGTTTGTATGCGTTGCACGCGAATGAAATGGAATTAAAGCTCAAAAAGGGTGGCGAAGCGCTTCTCGAAGCGCTTTCAAAAGAACATGCGAGCGAAGTTTTGAATGTGGGGCGTCCATCGGTGGCGGGAAAAAAGAAATGGTCGCCGTTTAGTTGACCACCGAAATCGTCAGGGTCGTATCAACACGTGACGAGTCACGATCCCACGCTGGCCACGACCTTGTTGTCACAAATCAAAGCAATCGAATCACAATTTGCGCAAAGATGCCAAATGGAGATACGCCATGTTCGCTGCGTAATCCGAATCCCGTCGTGGCCTTGCGCCACGCGTCCGTCTGCAAAACGATGTCACTCGTCGTCAAACTCCGAAGCACGCTCGGATCCGCCGCGCGCCCGATGGGTACATAACCGCCCAAACGCAAAAGCACACTCTGCTCGGCCCAATATTCGAGCGCCGGAACGATGAGCACACTCGGGTCCTGTAGATTCGTAATGGCCATCGTCTGCACAGAAAGCAGCTCGGTTGGTTGCCACGCCGCGGCAACACCTATATAATGCCGCCCTGCCCCGAATACTTCGCCACGCGTCACGCGAGAACTACGCAACACACCCAAATAACCAAGCGGATCCTTGGCACCCCAGCCATTAAAATAATATTCACCCGTGAGCACCAAACTTTCCCGCGGGCGAACGTCGGCTCCCACGACAAATCGCAAAAATCTTTCACGCTGCAAGTCAGAACCACGCTCCACTGCCACGGTCTCCGCAATCTCACCGTGAACCCCTACGGGCCCGATGTCGCCCGAAACATCGAGACCAAAAACCGCATCGCCCGTATACTTGGCCACGGACAGTGCGATATCGAAACCACGCACATTAAATTGCGATCGCACGACCCCCCCATTGTCGCGCGCCTCGATTTGCGGCAGCCATAACACCTCGACCTGCATCGTCTCGGCAAGCGGAATGGAAACACGCACAGCGTCGACGCCACGACGAACCTCGCGATCAATATCGGCAGGACCGAATGGACTCAAGAGATCCGTCGGATTCCAAAATCGCCCCGACCCCCACGAAAGCACTTGTCGCCCAATCGTCACGTCGGCCGCGCTCGTATGCATTTTGAGCGCAAACCGGTCGGCATTGTGCAAAAGCACGAAACCACCTTGCTCCGCAAGCACCGGGTCGAAGTCGACGAGGCGTCGACTGGCCCCTTGAAATGCAGAAACCGGTACAGCATTGCCCGGCGCACCTCCACCGACAAACGCAGAATCCGATGCAACCAAAGCTCCGAGCTGCCAAGCAACCGAGAATTCGAATCGTTCATCAAGCAGAAGTCGCCCCCAAATGCGGCTCGTATGCGTCGACGTCGCTCCGTATGGCGGAATCGCCTTCACCGCTGGCAGAAGCGCTGCTTGTTCAGGCGGGAGCTGACTCTGCACACCAGCGACCAACGTTTTGAGCGCTTGGGTACCGTCGACCAAACCTGATTGCATTCGCAATACGCTCACGAATGATTTGTGAAATGCATTCAATTCGAGGGCGTATTTCCCATCTTTGGATGTCCACACATCCCCTGCTGCGGCTGGCTCCGAATGGAGCCCCATTGCCAGCAATGCAGCAACCGCCCACGTAGGGCGAGGTGTAATCATGATACGCTCGGCATCGAAATGCGTTGTTCCCTTATTTCGTCCACGTTTACTTTGCCGTCCACCATACGCACGATTCGATCAGCTTGCTCGAGCACCATCGGGTCATGCGTCGAAAAGACAAACGTCACGCCTTGCTCACGATTGAGTTCCCGCATCAGCGCGACCAGCGCTCGACCCGTGACTTGATCCAAGTTCGCCGTGGGTTCGTCCGCTAAAACAAGCGCGGGTTTGCTGGCAATGGCTCGTGCAACCGCAACGCGTTGCTGCTGGCCGCCACTCATTTTTAATGGACGCGTATCCATCAAATCCTTGATCCCCATACGCTCGAAGAGTTCCGCGACCCGCTTGCGCCGTTCGGAAGCGGCGACGCCCTGGAGTTCCATCACGTATTCGGCATTTTCGGCAGCCGAAAGCACCGGCACCAGATTGTACGCCTGAAATACGAATCCAATTCGATCGCGTCGCAAGTCGGAGAGTTCCTTTTCCGAGAGTTTTCCCACATTGTGTCCGTCGACAAGAATGGTGCCGGATGTCGCCCGATCAATCGCGCCGATGAGATTCAACAAAGTCGTTTTACCCGACCCGCTCGGCCCCGCCAAGGCCATGAATTCACCAGCGTCGATTTTTAGGTCGACACCTTGAAGAGCGCGCGTGGTGACGCGACCTTTTTCGGTATAATCTTTCGTCACCCCAATCAGCTCGATGACCGGCATGATAGGTTTCCTTTCAATGTGAGCTGAGCGCTTGGGCGGGCGACGATCGCGCTACTTTCCAAGCAGGGTAAATGGCGGTCAGAAGCGCCATGACATAAATGAGGCTCGCCGCTTTAAATGCGTCGAGCGGCAAAAATTTCGTCTTGATGGCCGAGCGTAGGGCGGTCCCGCCAAACTCGACAGATTCACTGCCGTTCACTCCACCGATATTGAGCAGTGCATGATGCGAACCATACCAAGTAAGCGCGAGGCCTGCGGAAAGGCCTAAAATCGCTCCCAACGTGCCAATCCAAAAGGATTCGCCGAGCACCTGAGCCACGATACGATTGGGCCTCGTGCCAATCGCCCGCAACACGCCGAATTCACGAGTACGCTCGAGAACCGACATCAACATCGTATTCAAGATGCCGAGCCCGACCAATCCATAAATGAACACCGCCGCAAACCACATGATGCTGTCACTCATTCGCTCGATGCTGCGCATCATGGGCACGATTTCGCCATACGAAAGCACCTCGTACTTCGAGCCAAGCGCTGCACGCAAGCGTGTGGCTTCTTTATCAGCATCCGCCGCTCGATCGAGTTGAATGACGACTTGATGGGCGATATCGCCCACGCCCAACAGCCCACGCGCCGACGCTTCGCTCACCAGCACCTTGTGCTGCGAAATCGCCGGCGATAACGAATGAAATATGCCGCGCACTCGATATAGTTCGGCCCCGATTTCACCGTCGGATCGTTGTACCATCACGCGAAGCTTGGACCCCACGTCGACCTTGAGCCGCATTGCAAGTTTTTCGCCCATGAGAATGCCGCGATCATCACCCGGTGCAGGCCGTTCGCCTTTACGCACGTCACGCAAGTAAAGAGATAACTTTTCCTCGCTGCTCCAATCCACACCCTGAACTTCGACGCCTTCGCTGCCTCGAGCGCTCGATACCAATCCCCGCACGATCACGCGATAACCAACTTCACTGCCTTCCGGCAATTGGAGTTTTGCCAGCAGCGCCGCGGGTTCCGTCATATTGTCCGTTGGCCGATGTAGCGCACGAAAATCCTTGGCGGTAATCTCGACATGCCCCATTCCCACGTTGTCGAGTTGCTCTTTGGCATCGCCAAGCATGCTACTCACAAGGCTGCTGTAGAAGATAACGAGAACAAGGCCAATACCTACAGCGCTCATGCTGATGAGCGTACGCCGCCGATTGCGCCAAATGCTTCGCCACGCAATCTTCAATATGGTGCGCATCAGACGTACCTCGAAGCTTCGACCGGTTGGAGGTGCGACGCGCGAATGGCTGGAATGAGGCCGCCGGCGAGCATGGTCAATAACGTCGTAATCGCCGCGCCGACCACGGGCCCAGGCAGCACGCGAAGCCGGATTGCATCGGGCATTCGCGCGCCCATGACGTCGGTACCTCCGCCCATGTTCGCGAAATCCACAGTCCCGATTCCGTGAAGAATGGCGAACGACAAACCCACACCTATCAAGAAACCAACCAGCCCGAGCAACAGCGCTTCGAGGACAACCATTCCCAGAATGCGCCGTCGACGCGTACCAAGTGATGCCATCACGCCAAACTCACGCGTTCGCTCGAATGTCGACATGGTCATCGTATTGAGTACCCCCAGCGAAACGATGATAAAAACGATAACATCGACAATACGCTGGTTCTTGGCTTTGGCGTCCATTGCACTTTTGAATTCAGGCAGAATCTCCTCCCAACGCAGAACTTCGAGCGCATTCGGGGCAAAAATGCCGCGTAATTGCGCCACAGGCAACGTGATGTCGTCATCGTTCGGAAGACGCATGATGATTTGATGGACACCCTGATCGAGCGCGAAAAACGATTGCGCTTCGCCGAGCTTCAGAAAAACCGTCGACGCATTGGCGTCGTAACTGCCTGCGTCCCCAATACCCACGACAGTAAAACGATCATTCGCGAGCGATCCGTCCGCCGCTTGCCCCACAAGGACGATTTCGCTTCCCGGTGATAAGCCGAGCTGCACGGCAAGGCCATTACCAATCATCGCTTCGCGGTTCGCCGATTCCGAAATTGACCGCCCTTGTTCCACGTTGAACAATTGGCGCACGCTCGGTTTTTCCGGCTCGATACCCATGACCATTACCGCTGTCGATGCATCTGCCGAACCAGCGAGCCCCGCGCCGAGCACTCGCTTTTCGGTCTGCGCACCGGGCAATGCCTGGAGAACCTTGGCCTCGATGGTATTCGGATCGGCCACGATAATGGACATTTCGGGCGATTCTTGATAACCGCGGCCGTGAATCTGAACGTGACCAACCAATCCCTTCGTCAAACCACGAACCATATCTTCACTTGCGACCTCGCGGAAGCTGTGAATGCTGACGATTGCGGTCACGCCCATCGCCAGCGCGAGGATCGTAATGGCCGTCCGGCGTCCATTGCGCCATATATTTCGCCAGGCAAGCTTGAGCAGCACGAAACGCCTACCTTCCTTGCTGAAGGCGATGCAGGCTAAACGTATCGTCCGCAATTTCGGAATCGAATTCCATATTCTCGTACGTGATGATCGTTTCGCGTGTTCCATCCGCAGGCTGAATCGCCACACGCGCCGGGAACCGTCGCCAACCTAGGGTCCGAATGTCGCTGAACGTCATTGTCCGCGCGATTTTGCCATCTTCGTCGTAAAAGCGCTGCCGAAGGGGCACGCACGAAACGCGGTCGACAATCATTTCGATTTTCCCCCACACAACAACGGCATTAGCCTTGGGTTCGAGCACGATACTCCACGCATCGCGACCATCGTGTGTCGTCGTTCCGGTCATTCGAGAATTGAAATCATTGACGATTGAGCTTCCGCGCACGAGATCATCATTCGTGAAATCGCTCCCCATCCACGAATCACCCAGCATTCCCGAAGGAAGTTTCATCACCCGCCCTGCTTGGGGCAAATAATTCCAAAGCTGCTTTTGACGCTTGAGCGTCATCATTCCCGTCTCGCGAGGACCTCCTTCGACAATACGGATGAGCGCAAAATCGCGGCTCTTGGTCCACACTTTCATCTTCAGCGTGCGCGACCAAGACTTCGTTTTGATGTTCATGACCATGGTACTGGTCGAGGAATTGCCTTCCGAGGATTGCTCGATCCGCTGGAGCAACGGAGCAAGGGCCGGTTTGTCGTCTTTCGTCGGGTATGGCGCCAAGTTTGCCGGCGATGTATCACCTGCTTGGGCATGGCCCGAAAAAGCGAAGACAAGAGCACCGAGGCTCGCGGCTAGCGTCGCATGCGGAAGTTTCATGGCGGGATTTTCGGAGCAAGCAGGGTGCCTGTCAAGCGTTTTCGCCAATTCCTGCAGTATTGGGGCGAGACTTGATCCCTCCAAGCTCCGCCTGACCAATGCAAATACTGCATTTAGGCGCAGGCCGTGCGCCAACGGTCGATCATGGCGTAGGCGGCTTATTCGGCTCGGCTCAGTATTACGGACTCGCAGCAGGAGCAACGGGCGCTCCTACCGTAGACGATTGCGGACGAGCGGGCGCTGGAATCTTGAGTTTCTGAGGATATCGCTCCTGAGCAATCGAGGACGGAGCAAGCCTGCCCGCCCTAGCCGACGTCAATGGCGCGCCAGCAGCATCGACTTCACCCGTAGACCTGCCCTTCGCCTTGCACGCATACTCCCCCACGAAGATGTATTGCCGTTGACACGACACCTCGAATTCTCCCGACGTAGGCGACGTGTACATCTTGTACGTGTGCGCCCACGGCGTCCGTTCGGCCTTCGTGTATTGTGCCGTGCATGGCAATGGTTGACCTTGACAAGCGGTTTCTTTGGCCATCACTTCGACTTCGCCACCCACGCCAAAGACGTTGTACACGCACATCACCGATACGCCGACGAAAAATAACGAGATGAGGTTCCGCACCAGCGCCCCCCAAATGCTCGGTTGCGGCTCGTAACGGGGCGGTTCTTTCTTGGATGCTTCGGACATGCTCGTACACTAGCCGCTCGTTCGGCCGCGAGCAAGACAAACGTTTGTCGTGGTCGTTTTTCCTGAAGTTTGCGCCTCACCTACCAGAGATGAAAGCGGATCTCAACGATCTCGGGGGATGGGGGGCGTAGCCCCCCATCGTAAACTGGCTAGAGTGCAAGAGTCGGGTCGCGAAGCGAGCCCGACGAATGCACTGACTAGGGCCGTTCGAGCGTAAGCGAGAACGTGCC
>JANORL010001550.1:0-1609 GCA_031415295.1 Polyangiaceae bacterium
GCACGTCAGCCAATTGGTTCGCACGGACGAACCCGCTCGCTGCCATGGCAATGGCTTGAAGAACCGTCGTCTTACAAAGACCATTTTCACCGATGAGCACGGTCCATCGGCGGGGCACACCGACAGCGCTCAAGAAATCCAGGGAGAAATTGCGCAGTAGCTTGATGTTTTGAATCCGCACGTTTCGTAGTTGCATAGCTTCTTTCGTGCTGAATTTCTTCGCCCGCTCGGTTGGTCACGTTCGTTGTCTTGTATCAGTCCTGAAACGCGAATGACAGATCGGATTTGCCATAACCTTTGTAGTCGGGCGCTTCAAGTGTTCGCCAACCACCATCCATTGAAGAAGTTGGCTGTTTTTCCGGATAAGGTACCGCATTCTCCAGGTTTGCCTTGGCACATACGTGCGGAAAAACAGTGGTACGTCTCGGCCGTACTAAATTACGCGAGGACGAACCTCTCGCGTATGCAGACGTCGCTAGGTAGAACCCGGGCACAGACGTCGTCATGAGCAACAAACAAACGACGCGGCACACTGCGTAGCGACGTCTTAGCTCTCTCGAATGGGCTCCGCCCCAAACTGCTCGGACAACACCTTGCGATATTGTTCCGCGACCTGAACGATTTCGTGAAAGAGCCCCGCGACATCGTGCTCGCTGGCAAACGCGACGACCGGCTCGGCGAACGACAAATGGACGGTGTCGCCGCAGAGCGACAGCTTGCAGGGACCCGTCGACTGATCGTTGGCCGTCAGCAGCAAACGAAAAAAATGTTCGTGGTTGGACGATGGAAGGTGTGAGACCGCGACGCGAAGCATGATCTGCAACGCCGCATCGTCGATACGCATCAACACTTCCGTAGGCGCTCCTTCGACGCCTGGCGCGCGATGCAAGATGCGCCAAGCACGTGGTCCGATACGCACTCGGTTCGAAACGATCTCGAGCGTTGCGAGCGCATCACGGACGACACGTTCGGCACTCATCACGTTGAGCGGCATCTCGAACGCGTGGGGCAGAAGTGCGCCACAGTCATGACAACGCTCGTATTCAGCGGTGAACGGTTCCGAACACGCCGCGCAGCGGTACACGAGTGTTCGTTCGCCAATGTCGGACGCGGACACATCGAGGGGCCGCATGTCGCGTGCGAAAAATGCCGCCGGCAACAGGCGACACGATCGCTCGTTTACTCCTCGGCCTGCATGCGGTCCCGCGGTGATCACGCCGAGAACGTTGCCTGCCGCATCGATGACCGGACAACCACCTCGGCCCGTGCGTGATGCGAGATCCGGATCGAGGATGGCCGGACCTCCACCTTGGCTTTCGGACGAGACGGTGGCGAACGCTGCCATGAGTGGCGCGGTCGACGACGCGATCAACACGGAGACTTGCTCGCCCATGCGCGGAAGTGGGTTGGTTCGCAGAGACAAACGCGTCGCGCTAGATGCCGATGTTGGCAAGACAAACGCGACATCACGTTCGGCGTTTACGTAAACGACGCGTGCAGAAGCTCGACGCCCATCGTCGTACCGAAGCATGACTTCGGAGTAAAACCCTACGGCTCGCCAACTGGTCACAACGAGTCCGTTGTCGAGGGCGACGAAGCCCGTGCCACC
>JANORL010001551.1:0-2662 GCA_031415295.1 Polyangiaceae bacterium
GCTGGCGTCGAAAAGGGGTTCATGAAAACATTGTTCGACGAAGAAGAACTCGCGCGCGCACGCCGGATGACCTACGAAGAAATGGCTCATGAAGCAATCGCCGCCAAGACCGTTGACTAGGTAGACTGGCTTACGGCGCCCCGTACTCTTTGTGTCGACAGAAAAGACGCGTAAAATCTAGCGAATTTTTCCGCACCGGCGAGCTCTGATGGTAGGCTCGACACCATGACCGACTTCGACGAGCTTGAAGCGAAAGGTGGGCAACTGCCGCGCGAGATGGAGCTTGCGAGTCGTACGAAGCTGGAAGGTGGCGCGGAGGTCTGTCCTGAAGAACTGCGCACGCTGATTGAATTGTCTTCTGAGCTTGTAGCGATCACCGGTTATGATGGCCACTTCCAGTTGCTCAACATGGCTTGGGAGGGGGTGCTCGGATATACGCGTGAAGAATTACGCGCCAAACCTTTTATGGAGTTTGTGCATCCTGACGATCGCGAGAAGACCGCCAACATGGTTCAGCGCCTCTTACCGGGGGTGCCATTATTTTCGTTCCAGAATCGTTATCTTTGCAAAGACGGCACGTATCGGCCAATTCATTGGCGCGGGTTCACGTCGATTCAAGCGCAGCGATATTACACGGTGGCGCGTGAAGTTAGTCAGAACCAGGTGGCCGAAGAACAACGCAATGCGCTCGATGTGGTTTGCGAACAATCTCGCGATGCGATTGTGATGGCGGCAGCGAATGGGGTGATCACGGAATGGGCTGGCGCTGCCGAGCGCATTTTCGGATATTCGCGGGACGAAGTTATCGGGCAAGTCATTATGCGGTTTGTATTTGACGAAAGTGGTCACCCCGTACATTTGCTCGATTTGCCTGCACCAAGTGGGGACTCGGATCGTATGCGTGCGTCGTTTTTACACCGCAATGGCCACCGCGTCCCCGTGTGTATTGCCGTCACGCCTGTCGTGAATGCGGATGCGTTGGTGACCGGCGTCATTGCCACGATATCCGTGGCATAATTCCTGCCATGCATGTCATCTTCCAGCTGATCGCCGGCGTGATCGGTTTGAGCGCGATAGCGTGGTTTTTGATTCGTAATCAGCGCGGGCGTAGCAGATGGTGGGAAATTTGGGAAGCGGGAGTTTGGAAAAACGAATGGCGGGGCTTCTCAGCCCTCATCCCCACGCTTTACGCCTGCCGCATCGAGTGCGCACATTTCGTCGCTCCCGAATACGTTGGACCGCGTCAGGAATCGCATTCCTTCGGGCGCTTCCACGGAAAAACCCGCGCCGCGTCCAGGAATCGCGTCAATCACCAGTTGCGTGTGTTTCCACAACTCGAATTGCGCAGCGCCGATGTACACGGGACATCCCTCGATTTCACCGAGCAAAACGTCCCGTGCACCGACCTTGAACTCGCCGCGCGGATAACACATCGGAGAGCTACCGTCACAGCAACCCCCTGATTGGTGAAACATCAATGGCCCGTGCCGATTCATCAACCGTTTAATCAATACGGCTGCCGCTTCGGTCACGACCACCCGCGGCGGATGCGGTTCCATCAGAAAAACCCAAGCGCTTTCGGACTGTAGCTCACCAGCAAATTCTTGGTTTGCTGATAATGCGACAACATCATCTTGTGGTTCTCGCGGCCTATGCCCGAATTCTTGTATCCGCCAAATGCCGCATGCGCCGGATAAAGGTGGTAACAATTCGTCCACACTCGGCCCGCTTGAATCGCGCGGCCCATCCGATACGCCTGGTTTCCATCGCGCGTCCACAACCCCGCACCAAGACCGTACAACGTGTCATTCGCAATCGCGAGCGCATCCGCTTCGTCCTTGAATGAACACACGCTCACCACCGGCCCGAAGATCTCCTCCTGGAAAATGCGCATCTTGTTATGCCCCTCGAAAATCGTCGGGCTCACGTAATAGCCACCATCGAGGTCTCCGCCAAGACGAACTCGTTCGCCGCCCAAACGTAGCTTCGCGCCTTCCTTTTTGCCAATATCGATATACGACAGGATCTTCTCGAGCTGATCGTTCGATGCTTGCGCGCCAATCATCGTCGACGGATCCAGCGGATTGCCTTGCTTTATCCGCTTCGTACGTTCCACGGCGCGTTCCATGAATTGACCGTAAATCTTTTCGCTGATGAGCGCGCGCGAAGGACACGTGCATACTTCGCCTTGATTCAAGGCAAACATGGCAAACCCTTCCATCACCTTGTCAGCGAAGTCGTCGTCATGAGCAAAAACGTCCTCGAAGAACACATTGGGCGATTTTCCACCAGCTCGAGCGTCACCGGAATCAGGTTTTCCGATGCGTATTGCATGATGAGTCGACCCGTCGTCGTTTCACCCGTAAATGCAATCTTCGCAATGCGCGGATTCGATGCGAGCGGCTTGCCCGCTTCGAAGCCGAAACCATTGACGATGTTCAGCACGCCCGGCGGGAGCAAATCCCCAATCAATTCAGCAAACAGCAAAATCGTCACCGGCGTTTGCTCGGCCGGCTTCAGGACGACGCAGTTTCCAGCGGCAAGTGCGGGTGCTAGTTTCCAAGCAGCCATCAAAAGCGGGAAGTTCCACGGAATGATTTGTCCGACCCCGCCAAGCGGCTCTTGGAAGTGATAAGCGACCGTCGTATCGTCGATTTGCGCA
>JANORL010001552.1:0-9247 GCA_031415295.1 Polyangiaceae bacterium
TGTCAGACAACCCGACAGGCGCCATCTCTGTGTCTTGGAGAAAGGGGCGTCAAGAAAAACGCACGCTATGCACGGACAGGAAATGTCCTACCAAAAGTGACCCGTGCATCAAGTCCGGCGACTCTCGTCCGACAAACGTAACTCGTCTCGCTAACAATGAAAAAACGTCGACTTAGTGCTTTGTGCTTCCGCTGTAACGAAAGATGTGTCTAGCGCGTCCAGCTTGACACGCGACCTGGAGCAGCGAGACGCGCCAACGCGCTTCGCACACATCGTCGACCCTGTGCACACCGGCGATTGCTTTGAACACCAAGGGATTGCGGACAAACATCCACTTCCGCTTCGTGGCGAGTACGACGAAAAGTGACAGGTCGTGTTTACGCGTAACGTGGTGCCGCCGAGCGGCGTTCGATGCTCGTGCTTCCGATGCTCGTGCATGATCGATCGTTGACGAACGCGCGCATGATGCGGCGAGTTGCAGAGCTCGTGACGCTTGATGGCTTGAGTACGCATCGGACCACGTGCTTGGCGCATCTTGCATCGCGCGCCTGGAGTCGAAGGAGCGCCTACGGAAGTGTTGGTGCGTATCGACGATGCTGCGTTGCAGATCATGCTGCGCGCCGCGGTCTCACACCTTCCACCGGACAACCACGAACATTTTTATCGTTTACTGCTGACGGACAACGATCAGTCGACGGGTCCGTGCAAGCTCGCGCTCTCCGACGACACCGTCCATTCGTCTTTCGCCGAGCCCGTTGTTGCGTTCGTGAGCGAGCACGACGTCGCGGGGCGCAGTCACGAAATCGTTCAGGTCGCAGAACAGTATCGCAAGGTGTTGTCCGAGCACTTTGGCGCAGATCCTATTCGAGAGAGCAACGCATGAGTCGTCACGGCGCATGTACCTTTCGAACATGAGCGTCACGCAAGCGGTCCATCTCGATGACGTCACCTTGTCGTGTCTCGTGGCCGGTGATGGCCCCGTGGTCCTTTGTGCACACGGATTTCCCGATGCCGCTTCCACGTTTCGTCACCAAGTAAAACCGCTCGTCGAACGAGGGTTTCGCGTGGTTTGTCCGACCATGCGCGGGTACGCACCAAGTAGCGTTGCTCGCTCTGGTCGTTACGACGCCGAAGTTCTTGGCCAAGATCTCTGTGCACTTGCGAGTCACTTTTCACCGGACAAACCCGTGCGTCTCGTCGGTCACGATTGGGGCGCCATCGCTGCGTACGCTGCAACAGCCATCGCGCCGCATCGCTTTTCACACCTCATCACGATCGCTGTGCCGCACATCCGCAACGTTGCACCGCGCCTGTTGATGCCCGCTCAAGCGCGACGATCTTGGTACATCTGGATGTTTCAACTTCGTACGATTGCGGAGATGCGTCTTGCGGAAAACGACTTGGCCCTCATCGATCGTTTGTGGCGCGATTGGTCTCCGAGTTACACCGCTTCGAAGGAAGACCTCGATCTCATCAAAGCTGGGATCGCCACGCGTATGCCCGAAGTGATTGGTTACTACCGCGCGTTTTTTTCAAGGACGTCGCTCTTCGGTGTGCCGCGTCGATTGCTCCTCACGAAGACGTCCGTGCCTGCCCTCTACCTGCACGGTGAAGACGATGGGTGCATCGGTGTGGATCTGATGGTTGGCTCGGACAAACACTTCACCGCCGGAGTATCCTTGCAACGCATCGAGCATGCTGGACACTTCGTTCATCTAGAAAAACCCGACATCGTCAATCCTCTACTGCTCGATTTTTTCGGCTCACCGTGTGGGTGAAATCGACTGACGTTCACGCGTGTTCCTTCCAATCCGACCTTCACAAGGCTCGGCGCGAGGGCACGCTCAGAGGCCCGGGACCTGTCGACGGCGTCGCTTTGCGCGCGCTTTGGCATAGTGGCTTTCACTAGAAGTGTTGACCGCTGGGTCCGAAAGCGACGTCGTAGATGATTGGAGGACCAACGGTTGGTTGGAAGGACAAGCGTTGCAGCAACTACCAGAGCCGTCGAATGCCGTACGTGTCGAATGCTTCGTCCGTGCTCAGCAGGAGCATCCCGTCCGTGTGCGCCTGCGCGGCGAGGAGCCGATCGAATGGATCGCGATGGTGAAAGGGTAGTGAAGCGAGAATCGCCACATGGCGCACTTCGATGGACAGCAGGCAGAAAGCGCCTGAATCGATCTCGCGTGCGAGGAGCTGTTCCAGAGGCTCTTCGATCCTGAGTTTGCCTAGGCTGATCTTGATGGCCATCTCGAAGATGCTTGCAGCGCTCAAAAAGCGGTCGTTTTCGGCAGCCTCGATGGCTTCGCGCGCGGGTGCAGACAGCCGTGGGCTGCCGGCGATAAACCAGATGAATGTGTGCGTATCGAGGAGAAGCTTCACCGCATGTACTCCGCCATGTCGTCGAGCGGCGCGTCGAAGTCGTCCGACATTTCGATGAGGCCACGCGCGCTTCCAAATTTGGGCGTGTGTTTGATTTCGGCCACAAGGCGTATTCTTGTGCCATCGTCGCCGAGAAGTACGACGGGTTCGCCGCGCATAATGGCTGTCACCAAGGCCGGCCATGTTGCCGTTGCATCCGCTAGGCTCGTTTGCATTTCTTCACTCCAAATCCCGCAGTCTCCAACGTAGCGGGTCTTGGCGGCAACGTCGACACGGCCCAGGTTGGGCGTATACGTCACAGGCAAAGTGCGACGATCCTGGTACGTCTGGATGTTTCGACTTCGTACGAAGTCTCGATTTTTTCGCTGACGTTCACGCCGTTTTGGGGTCACGGACGCGCGCGAGAACGCGGGCGATGCCTACGACGTTCCACAGAGAAAAACCGATGAACAGCAGCACGAGCGCTATGGCCCAACGCGATGCTCGTGGCGAACAACCATCAATGAGCACCCAGGCATCTTGGGGAACTTGTGTTTCCGTTTGTGCTCGAACGGATTCCGGAAGCCGCGTGTGTCGAACGCCGGATTTGTTGAACGGCACGAGGCGTCCGGCGAAGTTTGTTGGCGGGACAAACCGCGGACCTTCGAAGCCTTCCGGTACGCGAATCTCCACCCAAATCTTGTTGTTGCCGGCGATCGGCGCGAGGCGAAACGAGTCACCTTCCGCGGCGCGTCCATACCGAATCGCGCCCGTCGTTCCCAACAGTCCCGATGCGCGGACGTAGCGATTGTCGAGGTCTGCTGTCGGGTGAAGTGTCGCAAGGTCCGCGACGTCGGTGAGTTGTCCTGGCGCGAGCGCATATTGCGCCTCTCCAAGCAACACGAAGGACATCCATCCCGCGGCGAGTGCCGTGACCGCCATCATCAGCACCGTTGCCGTGCGTTCGCGCTTGGGTGGTCCAGGCAGCGCGACGAGATCCGGATCCTGCCCGAGGGCATCCAGCTCGGGCGAGTGCGGAACGGTCAGGGTGGGCGAGGGATCTCGGGGCACGAGCAAAGTAAATCGAGTGGTTGGTCGGTCAAACCGAGCGAAGAAGGTTTCGGGTGTCGTCGATCATCATGCTGCAGGGGAGGTTCGACGGTTCGGCCCGAGTATACCTACGGGCGTTTGAAAAAGTGGTTGGCACCTTTGAAAAAAGTGGTTGGCACCTTTGAAAAAGTGGTTGGCACCTTTGAAAAAGTGGTTGGCACCTTTGGAAAAAGTGGTTGGCACCTTTGGAAAAAGTGGTTGGCACCTTTGGAAAAAGTGGTTGGCACCTTTTTCGGGGCACCTTTTTCAGGCCCGACATCGGCAATCGTCACATCCCGTGGTCGATCTCTTGCCCCCAGCCCGTTGCTTTTCTAGCCTACACGCGAATGTCATCGACCGCGAAGAAGCCATCCTCCATCGTTTGCCCAGCGTGCGGCGTGACCAACTCCCCGGTCGCACCGAGTCGTCGGTGCATTTCCTGCGGTTCATCGATGGACTCGCATCGTTCGAGTCGTTCCGAAACCGACGAGTACGGGCGACGACCTGGCGACGGGTTTAGCGTCCTTTGGTCCGGCGTAGCCTTGCTCGTGCAGCTTGTCCTCACCGCAGCCATCGTCGTGGGTTTGCCCATGGTCGTGCCCGCCCTCGATTTCGAAGGGCGCTACGGCATGATGGTGGCCATGCCTGTGTGGTTTGTCGGCGGAGTGCTACTCGGCATGATTTCTCCCGGCAAACGCGTGACCGAACCCGTACTCGCAACGCTAATCGTTGCTGGTCCAACGGTTTGGCACCTCATGCGCACACAGACCGTACGCACCCTGCCGTTCTTCATGTACGTCGTCCTCGCGTTTATCGGCATCATGTTCACGCTCATCGGTTCGCACCTGGGCGAGCGGATTCAGATGGGTCCGTCGCCAAAGCGTGTAGGCGCCGATTGATCGAACGCCTGTTCGGTTTCGCCTTCGTTTGTGCCGTTGCTGGTGGTTGTTCGTTCTCCGAAGCGCATGAAGATCGCGCCGTCCTCGCAGCCATCGATACACTTCGTGATTCGTCCCCAGACGATGTCGCCAACCGCCACGCCCTCGTCGAAACACTGGCCAAACTGCCCGCCACCAGTCCGCTCGCACGTCAAGCCCGTGATGCGTGCGTCGAGGCGTATCGGTTGATCGCTGACGGCAAACAGAGAGCGGCGAAAGTGAAAACGGAACTCGACCGGACGGGCGTGCCCCCGAAAAACGCCATCGTCGACCTCGAAGCGGCCAGTGAAAAGCTCAAACAAAGCGAACCAGCGCTCAAGGCTTGTCAGAAAGCAGCTGTCGAGCTGAGCCTCAAGCGGCGCTGAAGGCCACGGCCGGTCGAACGTAGGAGACGGGTCACAGGAAATCGAAAACCCCCTCCACGCGGGTATACGGAAGCGCGCGACGTCGTGCTAAAGAGCGAATCCGTATGTTCGACACGCTTACCCGAGGTTTTCGCCAGGCTCGCAACCGACTCGCGGGTCTCACCGAGTTAACCGAATCCAACATCGATGCTGCGCTGCGCGAAGTGCGGCTTAGTTTGCTCGAAGCGGACGTCGAACTTGGCGTCGTCAAAGCGTTTTTGAGCCGCGTCAAAGAGCAGGCCGTCGGCCGTACGCTCGACGCTCGTCTCAAACACGAAGGCGTCACGCATCAAGTCTCGGCCAGCGACCACTTCGTGAAGATTTGTCACGACGAACTCGAAGCGATGATGCGTCACGATGGCGAAACCATCTCGTGGGCATCGGGTCGACCCACCGGCATCATGATGGTGGGTTTGCAGGGTTCAGGTAAAACCACCACCTGCGCCAAACTTGCCAAGTACGTCATGAGCAAAGGCAAGAAGCCGCTGCTCGTTGCCGCTGACATGCAACGCCCAGCTGCCGTCGAGCAACTCAAGGTACTCGGCAACTCGATCAAGGCGCCTGTCTTCAACATCGCTGGCAAGACGCCTGTCGAAATTTGTGCCGCTGCAGAAGCCGAAGCGAAGAAACTCGGACGCGACGTCATTATTTACGACACCGCAGGTCGTCTCGCGATCGACGAAAAGCTCATGCAGGAGCTCGATGAGATCAAGGCACGCGTCGCGCCCGAGAACATCTTCCTCGTCGTCGACGCGATGATTGGTCAGGACTCGGTGAAGACTGCGCGAGCATTTCACGAGCGACTCGGCATCAGCGGAGCGGTGCTCACGAAGCTCGATGGTGATGCACGTGGTGGTGCGGCGATCAGCATCAAAGAAGTCACGGGCGCGCCGATTCTCTTTACGGGTATTGGCGAAACGACGGACAAGTTTGAAGAATTCCGTGCTGACGGCATGGCGAGCCGCATTCTCGGAATGGGTGACGTCGTTGGCCTGATGCAGGACTTCGAAGGCGTCATTGATCAGAAGAAGGCTGAGAAAGACGCCGAACGGCTCTTGCAAGGTGACTTCACACTCGAAGACTTCCTCGAGCAAGTCCGCATGATTCAGAAGATGGGATCACTCAAGGATCTCGTCGACAAACTCCCGCTCGGAAACTTCTTTCCTGGAGGTTTGCCCAAGGACATCAACTTGGACGATCGGGAACTGGTGCGTATCGAAGCGATGATTCAATCGATGACGCGACAGGAAAAAAGCGATCCGTATTCGCTGGTTCGCGAACCCAAGCGAGCCGAGCGTATTGCGAAGGGTTCCGGTAGTGCGCCAGAAGCCGTTAGCGAGCTGGTGCAGAAGTTCCTCTTCATGAAGCAAATGATGGGAAACTTGGGCCAGAACATGGGGATGATGGGCAAGGTTCCGGGAATGAAGCAATTGGCGCAGATGAAAAACATGCGTCAAGCGATGTCCGGAATGGGCGGCGGCGGAGGTTTCCCCGGAATGCCGGGTATGGGCGGATTCCCAGGAATGCCAGGTATGGGCATGCCAGGTATGGGAATGCCGGGTATGGGCATGCCGGGTATGGGAATGCCAGGTATGGGCGGCGGAGCGGACAGCCCGAGCATGACCAAAATGCGGTCGCTCAGTGTCAGCGAACGTAATGCGAAGAAGGGTCAGCGCAAGCGTGAACGCGATGCCCGTAAAAAGGGCCGCAAGTAACCGTTTTTCCGGAAAAGCTGCGTGATGAATCGCCCCGCGATCTTGATACTATGTTTGATGGGTTTCGGGGCGTGCACCGCAGGTGAACGCGCGGACGACAGCAACAAGCCTCGGCGAGCGACTTCGGCCGCGAGTGCGATAGCGGTCGACAATCGTCGGGTGTTCAAAGAATTGGTCGTGCCTACGGTACCATCGGGGCAAACCATTACGATTGATGGCAAAGTGGACGAGCCTGCTTGGCAACACGCGGGATTCTCCGGTGATTTCGTCGATGTGGGTACAGGCGTCGTGAACCCTCGTTTGCCCGTGCAAGGCAACGTGCGGCTTCTTTGGGACGCGACGTATATGTATGTCGCGTTCGACGTGAAAGACTTGGCCATCCGCGGCGGCTTTCCAGCCGATGCGAAAGATCCGCATTTGTGGGAGCGCGATACCGTCGAAATCATGGTGGATCCTGATGGCGATGGCGATAACAAGGATTATTACGAGATTCAAATCAACCCGCAAAACCTCGTTTTCGATTCGCAATTCGACCATTACAACCAGCCCAAAGGTGGACCGAGTGGACCTTTTGGGCACCAAGAATGGACCGCGGCACTTGAAAGCGCGGTTGTCTTGAATGGCAAAATCGACAATGAAGTCGAAAAAGACGAAGGATACGTCGTTGAAGCAAAAATACCGTGGGCCTCGTTTACGAAAGCGAGCAAAGTGCCGCCGGCCCCTGGTAGTTTTTGGCGCATGAACTTTTATGCGATGCAGGACAACGGCGGCGTCGCGTGGTCACCCATTTTGGGAATGGGCAATTTCCACAAAGCGGCACGCTTTGGTCGCGTCAAATGGCAGTGAGCAACGACGAAATCGGGAAATCGGTATCGATGAACGTTTCCGTGCCGTTTAGGATCTCAAATGGCCGCAGCGATAACGTTGTGCTCACTTTGGTCCCATCGGCGGCCAAGAACCAGGCGTCTCCGACATAGGAACCTGTCGGAAGTTTTACCGACATTTGCATTTCTTCGCATGGTTGGAATGCGCGGGCCACGATGTAGCCAGCCGTGTCACGAATGACTAGTTCCATGCGATAGGCGCCGTACGCGACGCAGGCACGAGTATCGAATCGGCTGCCAATGGACCAACGTTGCGTGAGCGTTCCCGAGGGTGTTTCCAGGGGTGGTGGTGGTGGTTGGCTGCCAGGAATGCCGATGCCAGCATCGAGCGTGCATCCGCAAGCCGCGATGGCGATGGTCCATGTAGCCATTTTCGAAAAAAACCAATTCGTCGTGAAAGAACGCATCCGGATCTCCTTCTTGGGCGCTTGTCATTCGGGTCGATATTCGCGTCGAAGTTCCTGCGGGGGTGTAGGTTGCCGCGGAGGGAGGCGTCTAGGTTGCGGCTGCTCGGACGGATGACCGTAATACACGTCCGGTTGACGTCGAGCTGGTGGAGCCGTTTGCAATCGTGCGCGGTATTGGACCAATGGGCGAGGTTCTTCCAGGAAAACCACCCAACCATCGCTTGTCGGGTAATACCATTGTCCGTCGATCAGATACGCGTAACGATCCTGGTAAAACATTCGCGGGTAGTTGTCGATGACGCCGGGCATGGTCGCTGCAGGGGCCACCGCGTAACCAGCCACGGTGGGTCTGAGCCCCAGGGACGCGCTGCACCCAGTCGCAATGATGATCAAAATGGCGAGCAGCATCATCCATAATGGCCAGAACCGCTTTCTTCGGCGTTCGCCCGATGAGAATCCGTCCTGGGTATCGTCGTTGATTCTCGTCCGCACAGGTCACCTCTCGTGCGCCTAGGACAGCAATGGGAGTGCCATCGCAAAGCGTACGTGCACAACTGTTTGACTCCCGGACTGCTGGCCGTGCGCGCGTGCTTACGTCCGAAGGTCCAGACGAGTGAAGTGAACAGATCGTGGGTGCGTCAACCAGAAACCGTCGCGCGTGGGCCTGCGCGTTGCCGGGTTTCGCTTGACACACCCATTACGAAGGATTCACGAGACCCGCTCTATGGGCATAATTGACGATATCAGCAATCGTCGGTGCATTCAATTTTTCTTTCACTTTCGCCACGTGGTTGCTCACCGTGCTGACCGAGAGATTGAGTTCTGAAGCGATGTCCGAAACCGTGCGTCCTTGGAGAATCAGCGTGAAGACTTGATGCTCACGCGCACTGAGACTCGCGTGTGGAGTTTTCGCTCGCCCGAGGCCTCCTTGCCGCATTTGCTCAGCCAAACCATGGCTCAAATACGTGCCGCCCGATCCCACGACCCGTAATGCTTGAATGACTTCCGTGACATCCAAATCCTTCGACAGATACGCGGCCGCACCTTCCTGAATGAGCCGCAAGCCGTATTGATCCTCGGGATACATCGATAACACCACGATACGCAATCGCGGCACGTCTTGACGAAGGCGTCGCAATACTTCAATGCCCGCGACCTTGGGCAGGGAGAGGTCCAAAATCAAAACGTCCCAAAGGTCTTTGTCTTGTGCCAATAAAACCGCTCGCCCATCGCTTGCTTCTCCCACCACACGCATGTCCGGCTGCTGTTCGATGAGCTGCCGCAATCCTTGACGAACGATCGCGTGGTCGTCCGCAATGAAAATGCGAATCATGCCCGGTCTCCTTCCAATGTTTCGACAACCTTTGGGTTCACCCAATATGGCAAACGACACTGCACTTCGGTACCGCGTTGTCCCCTGCGATCCGCAATGACCAATTCTCCTCCCAAAGC
>JANORL010001553.1:0-6281 GCA_031415295.1 Polyangiaceae bacterium
CGCATCCCGCTGGAACATTCAAACTACCTTTTCGTTGTCCGAACCGGACAACCTATCGGTCATCAGGCGCTATAGAGACCGGCATCCCCATTCAACATAAGCATCGGACCAGCCACAACTTCCAGCAAATATACCGTGTCAGCCTTGAGCAACATGGATCCTTCGGGTGGCATAATCAGCGTTTCACATGTACCAGCTGTTACTTTTGCCGATTTGACAAGTGCCCCTTTTTTGCCTTGCACCACGTCGTACAGGTTCATATCAAGCAAATTGCCAGGGAAACTCCAGCATATTTGCATATTGATGTTGGACAACGTCGCCACCGCGCCCGTCCGAAAGACGAAATTGTCCACGTCTGTTGGGGAACTTATTGCGGTCGCTGGCATAGCGAAACCCATCCAAATCGATGATTCCAGAACGCCAACCGGCACAGCACTGCTGGGGTCGTCGTTGGGTTCGATATCCGTCCATTCACCACCCACTGTCGTCCCAGGATCGGGAATCATCCCAATCATAACCCCGCCGGTCCCTGTACCACCCGTACCTGCTCCGCCCGTGCCTCCGCCGCCCCACGGCTCACCGCCTGCACCGGCTGTTCCCATGGGTTTGTCAGTACCGCATCCTGCTGCAAAACTCGCGGCGAGCAACACAGTTGCCACGCCAAAAAAGCCAATTGTGCGAATCATGGTTTTCCTCCGATCGCTCCATGAGATTAGGCTGTTCGAACGTGGCGTCAACTCATTCTTTCGTCGCGTTTTTCAGTATCTCAAGTGTTCTTTGTTCATAAGCAACGACGGCTACATCCACATCGCCATCCCATCCGAAATCGATTGTACCCAAAGCGACAGGACCACGATGCACCGGATGTTGGAAAAAGATGGCGTTACCACCTGACAAGGGCGACAACCATATCCTTACGACGTGATCCAAAACGTCTGCTCCAGCGATATCGAGCGTCCCGTTGGCATCGAAATCCGCGACAATTACATCATACAATCGACCTGCGGGACGAAGCGAAAGGTGTTTGTCAATTCCTAACATCGGGTCGAAGAGAACAACGACCTCACCTTTGCAAGCCACAGCCACGTCAAGTTTGCCACTTCCGTCGATATCCGAGATTGCCGTCCCCCATGGCGCATCACATGGCAAGAACGACTTGGCAAGTTGAAGAGCGCCGTCCTCATTTCGCAGCAAAGCCAAGCCACCGGAATGCACCACGGCGAGGTCCATATCTCCATCAGCATCCATATCTCCCGCGGTGATTCGAGCCGCACCGGGCGAAGGAAAAAGGTTGCCAACGGGAACGAGCGTATTGACGTCAACTTTCCACATGAATATCCCTCCTTGCCCGTCAAGGCCCACGGATGCAATCACTTCGGGCTGGCCATCTCCATCTATATCCGCGGCAGCAAGGTGATGCGGTGCTGCATTTGACGAGATCGTCGTCACGGGCTCAAACCCGCCATTGGTCGTTCGCATGATCAGCGTCAATGTGGAATCACCCGTATTTGCTGTAACCAAATCGAGTTGCCCGTCGGCATTTAAATCAACGGCCACAACATCGCGAGGTCCGGCGCCAACAGGCACGCGAACGATTTCCGCGACCTCACCCGCACGATTGCTTCCCACAATCTGAATGTCGTTTCGGAACTCGAACGAAAGCGCAAACATGGGTTTAAATTCGTTTCCCTTGGGCGGTACGGCCATTGTACCAAAAGGCTCAAGGACTGCGACTGCACGAGCCGGATCGACCGTATTGAAGGCGACGCTCGATAAAAATGGATCAGAACGAGTCGGATTCGGTGGTTTGTCAGGAAGATTCGCCTCGCCGCAACCCATGAGCAAAAAAAAGAAAACGCCCAGAAGGGACCGCAATTGCCGTTTCATTTGCGTATCGTATCATTGATCCGAGCGGCAAACTTGACAAACAACGAAGGGGTCGTACGACCGCTCGGTCGTCGAACGGTTTTCAAACGGTGGAAGAAAAACAAACCACACTTGCTGGCACGCAGCATCGCAAACGCGCTCGAAACCTGAGACGCTTCGTGCTCGTCGCCCCCGTAAATACGCCGAGGAAGTTCGCGCTGCGGGAGCATCGCCCTTCTACGAATATGCGCTCGTCTTTGATGGAAAAGAGGCGTGGGTCAAGCGCGTGGAAGAATTGCTCGATAACGCATAACTGTCATGTCCAGAAAACGCCTCATCACCTACGAAATGCTCCAAATCTCCGCAGAATGGCTCGATCCGTTATCACCCGCACGTAACGCCGACCATCGAACGTGATTGAGGCTACACGTTATGCAGCATATTCGTCGCCACCGAAGCATCCATGCTTTCCAGCACCCTCGTCAGACACGCCTCCATGTCACTGCCGGCGAGCATGGAGTCTTTGACCTTCACGGTGGTAGTGCCGCCATTCTTGGTCGCCTCAACGTCATATAGAATGGCGTACGATTCGGCCGACGTAAACGCGTCAACTGCGAAAATGCCACTTTGTTTGGACTAGTACCTCGACGCAGGGATTTTGATTGATTCGTTTGTAGCGCCAGGGCGGGTTAAAACCCTGACCATTGATCTCATCTCGAAATTCCCTTGTTTTGAAGGACTTCAGAGATAGGGGTTTGGCTCGTCCAGCAGCGAGTAACCCCACGTAGGCGGCTTTGATCCCCGTGATCGTTGACCTCGGCAGCCTCGGGACAATATGGCCCTGGTGCGGCTCCGGGTGAGACTTGCGTCAAGCGCCGGATCCTGCTGTGAAGGTTTGCCCTCGACTTGTGAGACAACTGCATCCGGATTGAATAGGAGGGCCGCATCGATTTTGAACGGCAGATCCCGAAGAAAAATGAGACGAATGGTCAGGTTGTAGAGTAGCCCCGAGGGATTGCTCCCGCGAGGCCCTCGCCAGATCCGGACAAGGAGATTTCCACCATCCCGCTCCTCCGCTGAAATGTCTCGTGGCTACGACCCCCAGAGTTTCACCGCAATGCGGGGCCGTGGAAGCGGAAAACGCGCCAAAAGCATCTTGAATCGCTCCCAATTGAGGTGCGCTTGTTGGCTCCGACGGCGAAGCCATTTGTACCAAGCCCGCTCCGTTTCCCTGACGAGCAGTAGCAACCTCCGAAAGTTGCCATTGACGCCAAAGTAGTTGAAGTTGCCTCGTATACGCCTCGTCCTGCGTTTTGACTCGCAGATGCCGGTGGCGCCGACACCAATCAGCGATTGCCTGAATCGACTTTCTCAAACGCGCACGCCGAGTCTTGCACATCATTTGCCAATGACCGTCTCGGGTAAACGCGTAATACAGCGTAAACCCGAGAAAGTCAAAGGTTGCCGAGCCTTTGCCGCTCGTCCGAGTCCGCGTGCCATTACGTTCCCGGACTTCATTGCTCATTTATGCAGCCTTCCGACGCCCTCATGCCCTTCGGTCGTGACGATGGTTGTCCCTCGTCGGCGACCTACCTCGGCGTGGACGCTTCTTCTGTGCGGAGCCATTTGCATGGAGTCGGCCGACCAAACGTGCGTCCATATGCGCTTGGTGCGTCGGAGATTGTTCACCGGGTCTCCATTGCCCGGGTTTTACCGCGGCGGAAGGAGGGCCTCCCACTGCCTGGATCGTCCTGTTGCTGCGTGCCATGGTCGTACACCCCGCCGGGTACGTTCTTCCCTCGCCCTTGTTGCGGAAGACCGCCATCGCCTTTGGGCCTGACAAACCCTCGGCACCCGGAATTTCCACGTTTTCGTGGCTGCTTTCCCACGGCCGTAATCACGTGACCGCCTCGCGTGCCTACGCATCGCCGGTCGCGTTACCACGCCCGTCGCAAGGACTCGCTTCCGGCTGGGCGAGCTTCACCCTTCGCCGGTGCCCATGTACACGTGTGTCCACTGGTCAACAAAATTCGATGCGAGTGAGCGTCGACGAGCGCGGAGCGAAGAGACGCGGCATCAACATGTACGTGGAGGTACAGAAAACAACCAGTGACGCGTGCGGCGTAAACGCGTCAATTCCAAAATTGGCGGGTTATTCCGACTAGCGCGCGCGGTGTTCGTCAATCCAAGCTCGAGCGTCTTCTTCGGTGTCGAGAAAAATAGCATTGGTATGTTTGTCGTGAAGCAAACTCATGGCTTTGAACAGCATTTGCATGACGGTGCGCGTGTGGAAGGACGAACCATACGTGATCGTCGCCGCGATTCCCGACGGGTCGATGTGTTTTGCCATGTAGGCTCGCGTCTCCGCACTCATGGCTCCGCCTTGCCGTCCATCACGCAAAAGATACGCACGGAGGGGAGCAGGGATGCGGCGCAGGGCTTCATCGATGACCTTGAATTGTTCGAGATCGACATCTCCTAGGTAGTGCACGTGCACCACATCGGGAGGCTCATATTCGAGCCGGTGAGGGCCAACTTGTATGGTGTACGGCTGAAGTTGCTGGGGCTTGGTCATTGCGGTGGCTTATCGTCGATGATGAATGCTGAGTGCGTTACGAAATCTATCTTCTGTCAGCGTCCGGATAGAACCGCGTCTTGTTCGCCGCGTAGCTTTCGAATCCATGCTCGCGATTCCTCTTCTGTGTCAAAGAAACCCAACGCAAGTCACGCGAGAGCCACTTGCCGATGGCTTTCGCAAACGTCGCATCGGCTGCCACCAGGTACGTCGAGAAAACTCGGGCACAAGCGTCCGGGAGGGTTTGTTTTTCCTCGGCCTGAGACCTGCACGCAGCCTTCAAGAGATCGATACTTGAACATGAAGGCTAGCGTAGAAAGCTTTCGTCCGTCGAATATCGGCAAAGTCCGCATTGTCATACGCAAAATGCACCATGGTTCACCTCGAACGCGCTGGCACTCGTAGCACGGGTGCAAGCAGTGAAGCAAGAAGTTTGACATCACAAGATCCCTTGCTCGAAAGCGGTCGAGTTGCATGGAGCATTTGCAATGCTTGTGCGGATCAGGGGGATTCGATCAGATTACAAGCTTCTGTACGTGCGTCCGACCAATGGACGTCGTCTTTGCTTTTCTCGCTTTGGGCTTGGATGTTTTCCGCGCCGTCTTGAAGTTGCTTTGCGCGCGTTATCAACGCTGCGAGGTTATCCGGAGATTCCGGCGTGAAGACCTGTTTCAATATGGCCAGCGCTCGAGCTTCGGCAGCTTCGTCTTGTTCTTTCGAGTATCCCGGAGAACGCCGACGATCCGCATAATCGAGCAAACGCTCCCGCAATTTGTCGTTTCCCGTCAAGAGATTCATGGGCGTCGACCAATCGACGGCGGAAACAAGGGACGGACCAACGTCACGCGCCTCCAAGTGGGCAAGTTCAAGGGCCACTGCGGCAATGACGAGATTGACATCATCCGCCTTGCACACGAGTCCCGACGTCACAATAACCGCGTCGGGAGGCAAATTGAAGGTATGCGCATCGTTGTAACCGGCAAGCAATACGCGAAAGGAACGACCAGATAAGGAACTTGCGGGTTGGAGCTGCTTCGCAATGTCATTAAATTGCTTTTCGACCGCGGGCGTGAGTTCCGCATGGAGGCCCAATTGGCCGAGAGCCGATTCCCCGATTTGATCCACCATCGTCGAAATGCCGCCCCCGAGGGCCCATCGTGTTGCATGTACACTTGCCGCGTAGAGGACAATTGCGGCTGCGAGACCAAGGCCACCAAGCAGGAGCGCCCGACGTCGACGCCGTGCGCTCCGGATGCGTCCGACGTAACCACGCAACAACCCTCGTCGTGCGACTTCGAGGGCATCAAGAAACCTCTCGTCGTCGGTCGCAATGGCCATGGAACCATCCTCGTCGCGGACGATGATTCTCGGCCCTTCGGTGAGGAGCACACACCGTTCAAGCGGAATGCAGAAGGTTTCGTCGCCTGTCAGCGCTTCGACGTTCGAGCCAACAACGGCGACATGCGCGCGAATTTGCCCCCGGCCATTGCGCGCGAAATCGACGCTCCCCACGAAAGAAGTGGTTGTCACGGCATCACATTGTACGAACCGTAACGGAGTTGTCAACAAAAACGAGAAACTGTGAAAAATAGTCCGGATTTGGCGCACCTAATACTACTGCGGGACGTCGTCATGACTCGCACGCTTTGTGCGTCTCACCCCCCCAACCCCCCTCTCCAACTTCGCGGCTTCGCCGCTACGTGGAGAGTCCCGACGAGGCGTTCGCCTCACCCACCAGAGATGAAAGCGGATCACAACGATCTCGGGGGTATGGGGGGCGTAGCCCCCCATCGTAAACTGGCTAGAGGGCAAGAGTCGGGTCGCGAAGCGAGCCCGACGA
>JANORL010001554.1:0-1536 GCA_031415295.1 Polyangiaceae bacterium
AACGTCGGCAACTGATCACGTATCTCCTATCGATCGACGAGAGTGAACCTACCATTGCCGCTCCGGCAAAAGGCGCAAGCGGTGGCGACATCTGCTTCTACCCGTAAGCCTCGCGTCACGAGCCCTCGCAATATCAGCAGAATTCGGTGGGCCCCATCTCCAACCTTCACGAAGAGGGTGCGGTAGCCAAATGGGCGGGTTAAAAAATTCTAAGCATATACGGGTGCGCTTAACAGCGGGAAGAATTGTTGGTCCCGATGGTCAAAGTGCTGTTTGACGCGTCTTCTGGTCGCATCCCAATTTCTTCGCTCGTTTGCTCACATCTATTGCGGTTTGTGACTCTTTGGACGTGCCCCAACGGGACAGAACGTACCGATAGGCTTCACATGCACCGGGTTTGTCGCCGGTGGCTTCGCGGGCAATCCCGAGAAAAGCGCGGTTTTGGGTTTGCCACAAGGAACTGTCGTCGGTTGTGCAGATTCGCGCGGCGTTTTCGAGTATCGGAATGGCGTCGCCATATTTTCCAGCCAAGAGCAACACACGACCTTGAAAACTTGCAAAGGGTTTTGAATATCGTCCACCGTCATGAGATTGCGTTGCTAGTGGTTGCGGCATTGCCTCCAACGCTTCACGGGCGGTTTCCATCGAATCGGCAGGCACCGCATAAGCAGCAAGCCAAACGCGCGCGCGTTCGAAATCCGTCGATTGTGGCTGCGTTGCAAGCCATTCCGTTCGCAAACGCCGATAATCCTGCGCCGTTATTTTCCCGGCCCTCATGCGAAGCGCGTGCATCAAGATGGTCACATCGACGTGAAATTTCGATTTGGACTGTGCTCGTAACGCCTTCGACGTGAGAAATCCATCGGCCACGCGAGCCGCGTCGAGGTTCTTTCCAACCTCCGAATACAATGCGGCTCGAACCCAGCAATGCACGATTTCCGTTTCCACGTTCGGGAATGTGAGTGTTTGCGCAATGGCATTGGCTTTCTCGATTGCCGCAGAAAAATCGCCGTAATCGATGGCCGAAGACACCTCCGTACGAGCCGCTTCAAAAAAAAGTCCGCTGCTTTTCATACGTTGTCCAGCTTCGACGTACGCATTGCGAACGATGGCCTCCGGTTCGCCATGATTGTAGAGCGCCTGCGCCAACAACAACGAGCCCCGCGGCGCAACAGGTTCCTTCGCTCTCAATTGGAGGGCCAAATCGATGACATTCTTGCAACGACCCAAATGGGAATCAATCTCGATTTTGTCGAGCATGCAATCCGCGCTATTTTCCGATATCTTGATGCATTGATCCAACGTTCGCGACGCTTCGTCTCGATTGCCCAGCGCGAGCAATGCATTTGACTTCATCTGCCAACAATCGGCATACTTGGGATCCAATTGCACACACCGCTCGAATAAGTCGATACTACGTTGTAACGACGAAGGCTCGGCCGATGAAAAAAACAACACCCGCGCATGCCAAAATACGAGTTCCGCATCGAGAGGATATTGTGCCGAAAGCGCCTCCATACGCCGCGTTCCTTCGAC
>JANORL010001555.1:0-1873 GCA_031415295.1 Polyangiaceae bacterium
ACGCTTCGCAAGAGCGGTCCAAGCATTTTTGCGGCGGTTTTCGCATCTATACCCGCGCGACCTAGCAGATCCACACCACCCGCTGCCAGCGCAGCAGCGCCGTTCGCCACAAGGCCCGCCGACGCGTGATACAGCACGCGATCGAGTCCCTTTTCCAACGGCCCATTCGCTCACGTGCCTACGCATCGCCAGTCGCGTTACCGCGCCTGGCGCAATGCTCGCTTCCGGCTGGCCGGACTTCACCCTTCGCCGGGCGGGACTCTCACGCGACCTCATTCGGGTTGAAGTTTCTTGCGTCTTCACGACTTCACGACTCTCCGAAGGATGCTCGAACCAAGCGAGTTGCGATGTTGCTTCGCCATGCGGCATGAGGTATCGTCTTGTCGAACCGTTCGGAATTCTGGACGAGCATTGATGAAAATCCAGGAAGAGACACCGTTACCTGCGAATCTTCTCGACACTTTCGAGACCGATTATCGCCATGCCGTTGTTCATCTTGCGTGGGACCGACATTCCGAAACGAACGAACGAACGTTACTATTTGCCTTCGTCGAGCTTCTTCCGACCGAGGTCCCTCCGCCGATCGACGATTACGATTCCAAGAGTCCGCGGTGTTCGTTGCGCCTTGGGAAGCATTACATTTACGTTCGGCACGCGGTGATGACGGCGAAGCAAGCGCTCGAATGGTATCTTTCTTGTCGAACGGGTACTGCCGTAACTTCCGACGGAAAATCATTACGATTGGCTGATCTCGGGGAAGAACCACCGTGGCCGGGGCTCATTGCGACATCGGACGAAGCCACGACGATTCCATTTTGTCCAGCATGGATGCAGCATCCACGAACACACCATCTTTTGCCGCTTGCCGATTTCGATTTTTATGGCTTGTGGACGGCCAACGAGCAAACGGAAGCACAAAATTGGTTACAAGGTCGATTGCATTTTGACTTAGCCAAATATCCAGAATATTGGGGCTCGATTCATTTGTTGGCCCCGAATCCAATTTATCGCAAGCTCCATACGCGACTTCAACCTCGAGGCACGCCAAATGAATCGGTATTGTTCAAGTTTCAGCCGCGGGCCGGCAAAACAGTCGAATGCCTGGAATTGCATTTCGCAGAGAAAGACAGCTGGGGTGTGACGACGTCGAGGCAGGTCGTAGTTGCAAGTCCGCTGGTGCGAATGAATTTCGAGCAAGGTCTACGCTCGACCAATGCTAATGTATGGGATCCGAAGCGTGGCTTCTTGGAGGTTTCGAATAAGTCCTATGGCTTCATCGGTTCGATTGAAATGAATCTTGCGCTGACCAAAAAAGTTGTTGTAAAAGTGGTTAAAAAAGCCAGCGAGGAATCATTTGAAGTGATGCGTTATTCTTCTCCCGAGAAATCTATTATCGGATCGAAGATGCCAATTCCCAAAGCACATTCGCGGCTAGTCGCAGCGCAGTATCGGAATGACGACCAAGCCACCGCCAAAGCGCAGGATCAGCGCTGGTATCGTGATCAAAAAGAGGAAGCCCAAGCCTACCTGCAAAGTCTGCTCAACGAAGCAAACGAACAAGTCCTCGTCGTGGATCCGTACTTCGGTGCGGAAGAATTGGTGCGGTTTGCCCTCGCCGTAGGGCGAAGCGACATACCCATTCGAATCTTGAGTTCGTCCGAGATTCTCAAAGAATCTGCCCCTGGGAACAAAGTCGAAAAGGGCGCACAACTTTTGGATGTGCTTGGGCAAGTCCGGCAGCAAGAACAGATGAATCCGTTTGAAATTCGGGTCATGCCGGGGAAAAAACCAGCGATTCATGATCGATTCCTCGTCGTGGACAAACGTATTTGGCTCATTGGTTCATCCTTGAATGAATTTGGATCGCGCGGCA
>JANORL010001556.1:0-13478 GCA_031415295.1 Polyangiaceae bacterium
GGAAAGCCACGCCACGAGCGTCGCTTCGCTCTCTTCCGCGCCACACCGACCGATCGCGCGAGCGATCGTGGTTTGTGGATCCAAACGGCTACCCGATCCCGATCCCGGGCTCGCACCCTCGCCAGCATCGGAAACGTTTTCACCAGATGGTTGGGCGTCAAACGATAACGAGCGCGCCGTCAACGCCGCGACCGTTGGTTTTTCCTGTCCCTTGCAAGAAAATCCCAGCCCGTACGCCGCCCACGTGATCACGTCGGGATCTTCGTCCGACAAAGCGCGGAGCAGCCCCGATCGCGATTCGTCCCCGCCAATCCGTGCCAGCGCTCGCGCCGCGGCACGTCGCACCGTCACCGCTCGATTTTGTTGATCGGCGGACGTGATTTCCGCAGCTGATCGACGCAGCTCGGCACGAAGAATCGCGGCTTCCCGTTCCTTCGTGTCATCGACGACGTTCGCTGCATCGACACTCGCATCGCTCCCCGCATCCGTAGCTGATCCTCGCGATGTACACCCCGGAAGTGATGTTGTCGCGACAAACGCCAAGAGCGCGCACCGACGCGTGACCCTATCGGTTCTCATGACGCAAATTCCCCGCTTGTTGGCGTATGATCAAAGTTTGTCCAAAACACACGCGTCAACGATTCGGCTCGTTTCATGGCGCGAGCATCGAGCCACGTGCAAATTCGTTCGTGCCCAAAACGATAGGCTTGGCCCATGAAACCTCGGCGTATCCCTGCAGAGGGCAGGGGCCAAGCATCGACACCTGCGGCGCGAAAATTCGCGATCGCGCGATCGGCATGCCAATCGCACGTCACCACGGCGACGCGCCGTGCACCGCGACGACGTAAGATTTCTGCTGAAAAAATAGCGTTTTCGTGCGTCGTGAGTGACCACAGTTCACGCGTGATCGCGTCTTCCGGAACGCCGCCTCGCAAAAGCCCAGCCCGCAACATGTCCGCTTCGATGAGTTGACCCCATCGCCGCCCTCCACTGGCGACGACGTGTGGCGCGACACCATCAAGAAACGCTTCAGCAGCCCGATGGGCCCGGCGAGTTGCGGCCGTTGTCGGCCTTCCCGAGGGCAACACGCGGCATCCGAGTACGACAATCGCGTCGGCTTCTTCCCGCATGGCGCCGACCATAGCCGAACGTTGGCTCGCGGTCAGGTCGACAAGACTGGGAGCGTCGTGACTTCGGGATGCCCACAGATCGTGAAAGTCATCCCATTGGCTCCTTTTATTTGACCTTACGCCCCAAAGCCATTTATCAACAGAGATCGGACCACTGTGGGGGCGGAAGGGCGATCAGGATGCGACTAAAGATGTGGGGTGTCCGCGGAAGCATCCCCACGCCCGGACCCGATACGGTTGAGTTTGGTGGCAATACGAGCTGCTACGAGGTTCGGGCCGGCGACGCCTTGATCATTTTGGATGGAGGCACTGGACTGCGCCTTTTGGGTCAAAGTCTGCTTCCCGAGATGCCCATCGAAGCCTGGCTTTTCTTTAGCCATGTGCACTGGGATCACATCCAAGGCTTTCCATTTTTCACGCCGGCGTTTGTCCGCAAGAACATCATCCATCTTTACGGCGGTCACAACGTCTCGCGAACACTCGAAGAAACGCTTGCGGGCCAGATGGACTACCCGAGCTTCCCGGTGCACCTATCCGAAATGGGCGCACAGATGACCTTTCGTGACCTTTACGAAGGCGAGGTCATCACCATCGGCAAGAAGCAGGAAGTTCGCGTATCGAACGCGCGAGGGAATCACCCCAACGGCGTCTACGCCTATCGTGTTGATCACGAAGGCAAGTCGATCGTCTACATCACCGATTCCGAGCACTACGCGATCGTCGATCCCAAGTTGCGGCGTCTCGCGCAAGATGCCGACGTGCTCATCTTCGACGCGATGTACACGCCTGAAGAATATGCGGGCAAAGTCGGTGGTGGCCCCAAGACCGGATGGGGTCATGCAACGTTTGTCGCTGGATGCGAATTGGCTCTAGCGGCCAACGTCAAGCAGCTCGTGTTGCATCATCACGACCCGAGTCAAACGGACGCGATGGTGCGCGAAAAAGAAAAACGCGCCCGTGAATTGTTTCCCAATACCATCGCTGCGCGCGAAGGCTTAATCATCGACGTTTGAGAGGGTGTTTAACAGGCTGCTGCGCGTTGCGAATCGTCGGTCGGACTTACTCAGCGTCGAAGTACGCTTCCGTCGTCCTTCCTAGCCTTGCAACGCTCGCGACGCCTGTAAAACACCCTCTACGAGAGCGTTGTAGTCCCCCGTGTTTGGTTCGTTCGCTTCGCGTCCGAACCAAATTCACACGAAGGCCAGCTTTGGGAGGTGCTTGATTTCTTGGCGCTGCGGCGGGGCCCCGTTGTTTGAGCCCGCGCTTTGGCGGGCGAGTTCGGGGTGCCGCTGGTGCCGAGAAATCAAGCGCCAACCAAAGCGCAACCCAGGAACGGGCACGCGAGTTCTAGAAGGAAAAACCCGCGGTGTTCGATCAGGCCGACACAAGTCCGGCCAACCGCACACGTACCCGTTCTTTTGCGCGTTCTTCGAGTTGTCGCACGCGTTCTTTGCTCACGCCGAAATCCACGCCCAGTTGTTCGAGCGTCACCGGAGTCTCGCAAAGCCAGCGCATCTCGGCAATCTTACGTTCGCGCGCTGGGAGTTCGGCGATCGCTTGATGCACCGCCTCTTTGACCTGCTTGTGCTCCTCGTTGGAACTCGCTTCGTCTTCCGGTGAAGGTGACATCGATGCAAGACGATCGATAGGCGCGTCTCCGTCAAAGTTTGTCTTATCTAAACTCACATCGTGAGCACCGAGCACCGGAAGAAGCGTCAGCACTCGCTCGCGTGACAAACCCGTTTGTGCAGCAAGCACATCGGGATCTCGTTCGTTTGTACGTCGATAGAGCCGCAACATCCGCCGTTCGCCCTTGGACGAACCTAGTCTCACAATGCGGTAGGTTTGTGCCACGTATTCGCGAATTTGAGCGCGGATCCAATACGCTGCATACGTCACCAAACGGCAACCACGATTCGGATCGAACCGTTCGGCAGCCTTGAGCAAACCGATGTTGCCCTCTTGCACCAGGTCGTCGATGGGCGCTCCCCACCTTCGGTACTCCAGGGCGATTGTCATGACGAAGGGCACGCACTTCTCGATGATCTCTTGCCCTGCGTTGCGGTCTCCTTTGCGCCACCGTGCCGAAAGATCCGTTTCTCGCTCTGGAGTGAGGGGCGTTCTTTTTTCGACTTCGACCTTGCGCATCCCGAACAGAACGGCTTCGCGTGGGCGGCTGGCCATGGTCGTGTCTCCTTGTGCGAGTGCGACTGCCCCATTGCGGCTAACGGAGACATCGACCCGCGTGCGCGCGACCTATGCATGCTTGGTGCCGCGCAAAAATCGCGGCGTATTGACGCATGACTTGCGTCCATTCGCGCAAATGTCACGGCAACGCTCTACCAAGCGAAACCTTTGCGTGATCTTCCAAAGCGGCATTTGTATCGAGTCCCCACCGCATCTGTGGACCGCATCGGAAATCGCTAGGCGTCGTTTTCACTTCCACACCCAGCTCGTGGTAAACCTTTGAAACGCGTGGCCAAGCGGTTCGCAAATAAGCTTCCCCTCGTCCTCTGTGGTGCCCTCTTGGCGCTCGTTGCCGTTCGTCTGCCTGCCGAGGAAGTCAAAGTCGCCGAACGCGGTATTGCCCGCTGGTCGCTCAGGCTTCTCGACTTTCCAGACGAAGAAGCGATGGGTGCAGAATGTGGCACGCCCCAAGGTGGGGGGCTGTTGTTGCCAACCGGTGCGCCCGCATCGCTTTCGTGCGAATCGGCGCGAACGATCATCACGCAAGTCCGTGACAACCTCGCCGCCGTCACGCCGCCCGTCGATCCCGCAAAGTTTGCCGGAGGCGCTGCCGATTGGCTCGACCCCCATGGTCTTTGGTCGGCGGCTCCAGATGCTCCCATCGCCCCCATCTTCGAGCGCGAAGCTGAACAACTATTGCACGAGCTCGAAGGGCAACCGCCTTCGACCACATGCGCCAGTGCGAACGTCATCGGAGCTGCCCTTGCGGACTGGATGACCGAGCTTCGCGGCGCATTCGTCAAAGGTTTGCACGTCGAGAGCACGTCGCCGCCTTCGATCACCGAAGCATGGCAAACAGTTTGTCGCGGCCCCTTTCAGGATGGCCCCATCACTCGCCACGGCCGAGACCTCGCACGTCAACTCGGGCATGATGTCGGCATCGCGCGGGCGGCGTACGGAACGTCCATCGAACCTTTCGTCGTCGCTGCACAAGAGCGTCTCTTTCCAGATCTTTCCGCCGAAGCGTGGGGACGCGTCGTCATTGCTGCGGCTGTGCGTGCGTATGTGCCGCAAATCGATGCGCACGGTGCGTGGGCGCCTCTCGAGGAAGAAATCTCCATCTACGACCTCGACCTCGAAACCCATCCGCCTTTGCGGCTCTGGACCGAGATGACGCGCACCGCGCTTGGTATTCGAATCGATCACGGCGCCTTCGCTCCGCTTCGAGATGGCGATGTTGTTCTGTCTGCACGAGGGGTCGCGTTGGCGGGCATGAGTCTCGAGCAAGCCGAGCAAAGCGCAATTTTTGCGGACGTACCTCACGGACCCACTGTAGTCATCAAAGTGTTACGATCGGGTTTGTCCAGTCCCTTGGAAGTCGTTTTGCAACCGACGGCACCGCAACCAGCGACGGCTCCCGTGGGTGAAAGCGACGAGCTTCAACTCGATTGGATTCGTTATGGCGATGGTCGGGCGGCCGTTATCGCGATTCACGACGTTCCCGATGACCTTGGCGAACGAATGACCTCTGTGCTGGCACGTGTACGCGTCGAACGTGATGCACGTGGTGTGGTGCTCGATGTTCGTGCCAATGGTGGAGGTTCTACGGACGGCGCCATTGCTGCGCTTGGACACTTCTTGCCTGGAGCGACATTGTTTCCGATGCGTCGTCGTGACGGAGGCATTGAAATCGAGCGGGCTCCGGAGATTCCTATCGACCATCGCTGGACGGGGCCATTGGCGGTGATCGTGGATGGCGACAGTGCAAGTGCCGCAGAAATGATTGCTGGAGCCATTGCGAGTTACCGTCGCGGAGTCGTCGTGGGCGATCGGACGTACGGCAAAGGTTGTGCGCAAGAGTATCTCGATGATGAAGCGCACACGGGTGTATTGCGATTGACGACGCTGCTTTTTGCATTGCCGGATGGAACGCCCGTACAAAAAGTGGGCATTTCGCCGCAAATTACCCTTTCATTGCCATCAGCGACCGAACGTGAAGCGAATCTTCCGCGCGCATTTGGTCCATGGCGAGGTCCGGATGTGCGAGATCTGTCGCTCGTGCATCCGGTGCCGTGGGCGGCGCACGGGGGTCGAGTTGGCCCGTGTCAAGACGAAGCGTTGTGTCGTAGTTTGCGGGTAATCGGTACGGCTGCGGCCGCGTCGCGTTGACAGGGTGTTAACGCTTGAAGAGTCTGCCGAAAAGCCCGCCTCCTGAAGTGCTCGGCGGCGGGTCGTCCGATTTGTCTTTGTGGCGCAGCTTGTACAAACGAACTTCTCGTGCGGCGTCGATATTGCGTGGATTCAATTCGAGCGCCTGGGAAAAATCCTTGAAAGCTCGGTCCGTTTGTCCCGACCGTTGCAGCAAAACGGCACGATAAAAAAGCGCTCGCTCGAAGCTTGGTTCTTTTCTGAGAATCTGGTCGAGCGCGGCGATCAAATCATCGTACACGGCATTCATTTTTCCGTCTTCGAGAGGCGGAACCGCGCGTTGTTGGGCCTGAATCCATACGAGCAATGCGGTGTAGGACGGTTGATCAGGGTCGGCGAGCGCCGCCATTTTGGCGTGGGTTTCGGCCGCCGCCAATTCATTCTTTTTTAGAAATAATTCAGCTTTTTGAGCTTCGAATGCGGCATTGACGGCTCGTCCAATGGTGGCTTGGCCTGCCGTATTCGACGCATTTGCGGAACCAACTACTTTTTCCGCTTCGGTCTTTAACTTCGCGACGTAGGCCGCTCGTTTCTTATCGTCGGAAAGTTCATTGTATGCGGCTGATATGCGCGAAAATGCGGCTTGCGCCTTGGGACGCAAATCCTGCATGTCCGTCATTCGATCCGGGTGAAAAATCCGCGCCATTCCGAAATAAGCATCGCGAATCTCGAGCACCGAAGCGTCTTGTTTGATGCCCAGTATCTCGAAATGATTTTCCGTCAGAATTTTGGCCAGTTTCGGTTCAATTTCCGCGCGACGTTTGTCCGTGGTTACCGTTTCCAACATCCGGTACGAAACCGGCATCTTCGAAGATGGAGGGGCCTCGATGAGCTCCAGCTCGGAATTGAGTCGTGGCCGCATTGCGAAAGGTTCGGGATCCGACTTGTGTGTGACTCTTGGTCCAGTTTGGTCTTGCAAACCCGTTCCTGTCGCGCCCGATTTGATGGAACCCGTCGTACCCGTCTGCCCCGATTTCGCAATGCCTGAAGTTGCCGTCGTGCCCGATCCGATTCCCGGATTCGACGAGGTTGCTGGAGGAATCGGCTTTGCTTGTTGTGGCAATACGTCGACACCGACCGGTGGCCTTGCTGGAACGCCGAAATCGAGGTGACGCGTAATGGTCAACCCGTAGATGACTCCCCGGACGATTTGTTCCGGTACACCACTTGTCGAAATGAGTTCGGGCAGCGGAATGGCTTGCTTGCGAATTCGTTCGACCAGCGCTCGTTCTTCCGCTGACAACCGAAATCGTTCCGGCGACGCTTTGTTCGCAACCGTAATGCTCGAAGCCTTCATGACTTTGCGCAGGGTTGCGGACGCGAACGTCGTGCCGACACATGCGCGCGCCGCCGACATGATTGCCGCGAGTGGGTCGATGCGTGTGCTCGGCGTGTCACTTCCAAAGAAGTCGTGCCGAGGGTAAAACGCGTACCGCGTGTCCGCGGGAAGCAAACACAAGTCGACGAGCGATCGCTCCATCGATGCGCGATCTAGCGCCACGGTTCCATCACGCATTTGCGAACGTGTCGGGCAGCCGTCCTGAACGAAGAGCCCCACGGTGAGACCCGAGGGCGGCGTCAGCACCGTTGTACCGGTCAAACTCTTGTCGAGAAGATAAACGTACAGGTGCAAAAGTGGTGTCTGGTCTAGCGTTCCCGCGGCAGCCGGGGTTTGTCCTGGCGGAACGATCAGTTCGCTTTTCGTACGCTCGGCAGTAGGGGCAGACATGGCGTGTTTCGTTGGTGGTCGAAGAATGCCAGCTGCCTGTTTCTTCCGCAACTGATGGCGCGCGGTCGACTTGAATCACGCGTTGCGTCTACAAAGCGCGGCATCGCGGATCGTTGGGATAGACACGTACGCCCTTGTTGGAGGGCACTTTGGCGTTCACCTGCGTCGTCACGGTCGGGTCACCGGTGAAAATATCGATTTGTCGTCCGACGACTTTCAGTCCGCGGTCCTCGGCGATGAAGCAACCGTTGTGTCGCCCGCCGCTTGGAAGATCCAGGCCCTTGAATTCTGGAATAAAAACAACGGTGCCGAGAGGAATCACGGACGAGTCGACGGCGATGGAACGCAGCGGCGTGATAGCCGTGCCCATAGCTCCGCGGCCTGTCGGAAATCGCGCGGGGTCCAGGCGTTCGAAACAAATTTTTTGGTTGGTACGGGGGCACAGCTCCGCGCAGTCGCAGTTGCGTTTTGCAAAACTGACCGTTTCTCCTGTCGACAATCGTCCGCTGCCTTGGACACACACGCGGTCGTGAAAGTCACGCGTGACGTTCGTGATGGCTTTGCAAGTCGCGTCGTAAATCGCCGTATCCTTTGTGCCCGCGTCTTCTCTCGGGAAGTCGTAATACGTGTTGCGAAATCGCTCGCCACTGCGGAAATCGAGGCCTTTGGTGCCGCCTTGCAGGACGAGTTCCACGGGTTCGTCCGATGTCGTCGTGCCCGCCGGAGCTGCATTCGTTGCGGCTGTCGGTGTACGATTTTGTTCCGGTGTCGAAGTGTTTGTCCTTCGTGGCGCCGACCAACCCTGGTGTTCCAATCCGTCGGTCGCCTCGTCTTCGCCTTGTACCCACGATTGACCTGCGGCGGTGACACACGCAGCACCAGAAAGACAGCCAAAAAGTGCCAACGTCAAGTGTCGCATGGCTCCAGACTTATCGCCTTTCGTCGAGCGGGGCCAAGTCTGCATCATCCATCCAGACGAGCGTGTTTCGGAATTTTGATGGCGTACACGCCGCGAGCGGAGGCCACGAGGTCAGATTCTCGATCAGGATGAAATAGGCGAATGTCAGCCCACGCTAGACGCGAGCCGGTGCGAATGACCGTGGCAGCAGCCATCAGCTTTTCTTGTTTACCCGGCCGCAGGTAGTCGACACGCAAATCGACCGTGGAGAGCCGCGCGGCTGCGTTTTCCAGCGTTGACCAGACGGCGATCCCTCCTGCCGCATCGGCAACGGCGCCGATCACGCCGCCGTGCAAGGCGGGAACCGTTGGATCTCCAACGATTTCTGGACGCCATGGAATGCTCACGATCAAGTGCCCGCGTTCCATGTGCTCGACCTTCATGCCGAGCCATTTATTGAACGGGATGAACTCTTCGGCGACTTGTCGCAGCACGTCGAGATCCATCATCAATTTCGCCGCACGATGGCCGAAACCTTCCAAGTTGACCAGCGTCTTCGTGGATTCCTTCGTGGTCATCGCTCGCCATGCATGGAACTGCGTGCTAGTAGGCCGCCCGCAAAAATGCCCAGGCAGGATTTACGCAACATCGCCATCGTCGCCCACGTCGACCACGGCAAAACCACCCTCGTCGATCACATGCTCCGCCAAGCCGGAGCGTTTCGGGACAACGAGGTCGTTGCCGAGCGCGTGATGGACTCGAACGACCTCGAGCGCGAACGAGGCATCACGATCCTCGCGAAAAATACCAGCGTTCGCTGGAAAGGCGTGAAGATCAACGTCGTCGATACTCCGGGACACTCGGACTTCGGTGGCGAAGTCGAACGTACGCTCATGATGGCGGACGGTGCCCTATTACTCGTCGATGCAGCCGAAGGACCGTTGCCTCAAACGAGGTTTGTCCTTTCGAAATGCCTCGAACGAGGCTTCCCGCTCATCGTCGTCGTCAACAAAATCGACCGCCAAGATGCGCGACCGCATGAGGTCCTTTCCGAGGTCTTCGATCTGTTTTGCGATCTCGGTGCGAGCGACACACAGACCGACTTCCCGGTGGTCTACGCGATCGGCAAGTTCGGACAATGCAAGCGCGAAATGGAGCACGAGCTGACGAACCTCGCGCCTCTTTTCGAGACGATTCTTTCGCGCATTCCGGCTCCCGGTGGAAATGAAGACGAACCGTTGCAGCTCATCGTTTGCAACACGACGCATGATGACTACGTCGGCAAACTCGTGGTCGGACGCATCGCTCGAGGTTCCATCAAGGCCAACACCGACCTTGTGATCGTCGGTGACGGAACGACCAACAAAGGCAGCGTGAAGGCGCTGTTCACGTTCGAGGGGCTCAAGCGCACCGTGGCTGAAAGTGCATCGGTGGGTGAAGTTGTGGCCATCGCGGGTCTCGAGAACGCCAACATCGGGGACACGATTTGCGATCCCTCACGTCCCGAAGCACTTCCGCGCATCGTCGTCGAAGAGCCGACGATCAAGATGAAGATCGGCGTCAACACGTCACCTTTTGCTGGCAAAGCAAAGTCGTCGAAGTTTCTGACGAGCCGTCACTTGAGGGACCGTCTCGAACGCGAAGCACGGCGAAACCTGGCGATTCGTGTCGAGATGACCGAAGTGCCCGACACGTTCCTCGTACTCGGTCGTGGTGAACTGCAACTCGCGATCTTGGTAGAGACCATGCGTCGTGAGGGGTACGAGATGCAGTTGTCGAATCCGGAAGTCATCACCAAAGAGATCGACGGTGAAATTCGCGAGCCCGTCGAACTCGTTATTGTCGACGTTCCAGACACCTACGTCGGTATCGTCACGGAGCGTTTGTCCTCGCGTCGCGGACGAATGGTCAAGATGACCAACCCTGGGTTTGGCCGGGCACGACTCGACTTTATTGTTCCGTCGCGCGGTCTCATCGGGTTCCGTGGTGAATTTCTCACTTCGACGCGTGGGACGGGCCTGCTCAACACCATGTTCGACGGATGGATCACGTGGGGTGGCCCCATGATGCGTCGTCCCACGGGAGCCATCGTGTCGGACAGGGCTGGCGTTACGACGCCGTATGCGCTGCATCATTTGCAGCCACGCGGCAATTTCTTCGTCGTTCCGGGCGTCGAAGTGTACGAAGGCATGATTGTCGGCGAGCACAATCGCGCCAACGACACCGACTGCAACGTCATCCGAGAAAAGAAACTCAGCAACATTCGCAATCACGGCAAGGATGAAAACGTCATGCTTGCGAGTCCGCGGCTGCTGACGATCGAAACCGGGATGGAATGGATCGACGGTGACGAGCTCGTCGAAGTGACGCCAGATGCCGTACGCGTGCGCAAGAAGGTTCTGGCGACGAACATTCGTGAGCGTCGTGTGGACGCCATCGAGTCGGCCCAGACGCCGGATTGAGCGAGCGTTTCAACGGCAGGGGATGATTTGGAAGCTCGCTTCGTGGAGCTTCCAAACGTCCCGAGAGACAAACCGACCACCTCATCGAAAAGTGGTTGGCACCTTTTTCCCCCCGGCCTATACCTGCTCATCCGAGCATGAAGTTTTTCCACACCGCAGACGTTCACTTAGATAGCCCTTTATGTGGCCTCGACCGGTACGACGGCGCACCCGTGGACAAACTACGCGGAGCGACTCGTCGCGCGCTCGAAGCGCTGGTCGACGAATGTATTGCTGAAAAAGTCGACTTTCTCCTCATTGCGGGGGATTTGTACGACGGCGACTGGACTGATTACAATACCGGCATTTTTTTCATTCGGCAAATGGCGCGTTTGCGGGATGCTGGTATTCGCGTATTCATTGTGCGTGGGAATCACGACGCCAAAAGCAAAATTCTCAGTTTACCTGATGGAGTCGTCGAATTATCCACCGTAAAGGCTGAATCCATTACGCTGGAAGACATTGGCGTATGCATTCATGGTCGAGGGTATGCTCGCGTCGACACGAAAGAGGATCTTTCGCAAACATACCCGGCTCCACGGCGCGGCCAATTCAACATCGGTCTTTTGCACACGGCGGCGGGTGGGCGTGAGGGGCATGCGGATTATGCGCCATGCACGCCCGCGGCATTGGCGAACAAAGGGTACGACTATTGGGCGCTTGGCCATGTGCACAAGCGCGAGATTTTGCAGGAACGACCTTGGATCGTTTTTCCGGGCAATCTCCAAGGAAGACACGCGCGCGAAACGGGTCCCAAAGGCGCAACGCTCGTCACGGTCGAGGAAGGGCGAATCGAAACGGTCGAACATCGCGTGCTCGATGTGGCGCGTTGGGCGGTTTGTCAGGTCGATGTTTCTCCGGCGTCGACGCCTGCGGATGTGGTCGATTTGTGCCGCAAATCATTGCTACGAGAAATAGACGCTGCTGGCGAACGGGCGCTTTGTGCGCGTATCGTCGTCAAGGGGGCATCACGAGCGCATGCGGCATTGACGCGCGATCCGGACAAATTTCGCATTGAATTGTGTTCCGCAGCGACGGATATCGGCGACGTGTGGATTGAAAAAGTGGGCATTCGTTCGCATACGATGGCCGATCTCAACAAACTCGCGCAGCGTGACGATGTGATTGGAGCGCTTTTGGTCAAACTACGGGCGATCGCAGGCGACGAAACGCAACTATCCAAATTAACTGGCACTTTCGACGATATTGTCAATAAATTGCCCACCGAATACATGCACCATCCTGGCAGTTTTAACGTGAAGGACATGGAGGTTGTCAAAAATCTCGTTTCCGAAATGGCGCATTACTTGTTGCCGGATCTCATCAGCGAAAGCGAGACGTCGTGAAGCTTCTCACCCTGGATCTTCTGCGCTGGGGACCATTCTCCGATTTACGTCTCGATTTCTCGAATCCGCCGCAAGGGCTACATTTGATCGTGGGCTCGAACGAAGCTGGCAAAAGCACCACGCTTCGCGCGATTACGGGGCTCTTTTTTAGCATTCCCACCAATACCTCCGACGGACACCGCCACAAGCTCGACGAATTGCTTCTGGGTGGGCGCATATCGGCCCAAGATGGTACGGAATTGGCGTTTCTTCGGCGCAAAGGCAAAAAAGGCCATACCCTCAAAAATGCCCAAAGTGAACCCTTGGACGAAGAACGATTACGTCGTTTCTTGGGCAACGTCGAAGAGGGGCAATTCAAAATGATGTTTGGTTTGTCCCATGAAAACCTCATCGCTGGCGGGCAGGCGCTCGTCTTGGGCAAAGGTGACCTTGGCGAAAGTTTGTACGGCGCTGGGTTAGGCCAAGCTGGTGTTTCGGCGCTTTTGCGAAAACTGGGACAAAAAGCCGACGAAATTTTCACGCCGCAAGCGCGCACGCGAAAACTCAACGTGGCGATCAACAAATTCAAAGCCGCGAAAGATACGCAAAAAGAAGCTTCGCATTCGATGCGCGCTTGGGACGACCAAAAGAAACAAAAAGAAGGTCTCGAGACGCGTCGTCAGGCACTTGGCGCAGAAGTCGACCAGTTGGCGCGAGAACACCGCCGTTTGTCCCGGGTAAAACGCGCTTTGCGACCCATTGCGGAAAGAGCGGACATCCTAGCCGCCCTCGAACTACGTTGCGATGATGTCGTATTGCCCGATTCTGCCGCGGAGGATCGGCGTGCTGCCGAGAAAACCATTCGTGAAGCAGGCCCACGACAAGAGCAACTCACGGCGGAAATCGCCGATATCGAAATCAGCATCGATAGATTGATCATTCCGGACAAACTCCTCGAACAGGCCACTTCTGTACGCCAATTATCGGAAGATTTGGGCAGCTACCGGAAAGCGCGACATGAAGCGGCATTGTTGCAGACTGCCCTCCAGCATAGCGAAGACGAAGTGCGGACTTTGTGCAAACGCTTGAATCGTGAGCCTAAGGATGTTTTGGCCGGCAAAGACGCCGGAATCACGGTATCGGTCGCCTTGGAAAAACGCATCAAAGGGCTCATCAAACAACGCGTCGAAGTGGATGCCCGTATTCGCGAAGCCAAGAAAACGTTGCATGCTTCCGAAGAAAAGTGTGCCGCAGAAAAACGTCGGGGTGAATCATTGCCGCCTGTCGTACCCACAGAACGGTTGACCATTGCTCTCGACGCTGCCCGACGCGAAGGTGACCTCGACAAACGTATTCGTGAACGAGCGAAAGACGCCGAGCAACTGGGCAAGCATGTAAGGCGCAAACACGCGGCTCTCGAAGAACACGGGCTCACGTTCGAGCGTATTGGCGAGGTGCCGATGCTTTCGCGTGAAACCCTCGAACGTTTCGAGCGTGAGT
>JANORL010001557.1:0-12159 GCA_031415295.1 Polyangiaceae bacterium
CCAGAGAACATGCTCCTCGTCGGGTTTGACGACACCAAAGACGAGCGCCTCTTCCTTCGAAAGCTGTCCACTGACGACTTCCGTATCGAGTTTGCTACGTTCCGCCGCCGTGATGTCGATGAGGATCTTGGAAGCGTTACGAAGGTGCTCGTTGAGTTCGTCCAGGTACCGCTGGTAACGCTCACGTGCGAGCGTACCGGCGTTGCGAACGGCTAGATCACGCGCAAGTTGGAGTGCGTCGGTGACGTCTCCTCCAAGCGGTGACGTGCGAAATGCAGACGGCGCCGACTTGAAACGCTTGTCTTCTTCATCAAGCACACGGACGTACTCGATGTTGCGGAGAAGTTGGCGATCCGAAAATGCGTTCTCGATGATCGGCTTCATTCCCGGCGAAAGCGTCGCTTTGCCCGCGCGAACGTCCTTCAAGAAGTCGAAGAACTTCTGCTCCGCGTCTTCACCCTTGAAGCGATTCAAGATTGACTCGAACTCTTTCTTGATCGGGTCGTATCGCTTGCGCATCTTCGCGACCATCGTCGTCGCATCTTCGTACTGACAGATCGTGAACGCGATGACGGCCTTGAGGATGTCCGCTTCCGGGTAAAACGCGTTCGGGAAGTACGGCGATTCGATCGTGTGGATGTTGCCAAGCGCGTGCGGATAGTCGCCGGCCATGAAGTAAGCCCACGACTGCTCGAACAGCGCGTCGAGCCAATACTCACTCGCAACGTCCACGCGGTTCCAATACTTCACGGCTGCAGAAAGCTTCTGGCCGTCGATATTGGGGACTCCGTTTTCGTCGAGACGAATCGATGCAGAGTAGTACGTACGCGCCATCGAAAGGAACGCGAGGTCGCGCATGCGGCTCTCGTCTTCGACACCTTCCACGCCCTCATCGAGCGCTTTCACGATGCTCTGAAACGACTTGATCGCAGGCACGGACTTGCGCGCTTGCACGTACGAGATGCCGGAAAAGAACTGCGCCTGAACGTGGTACTTGCTCTTCGAATCGACCTTCCCGAAAAGCTCGATCGCTTCGTCGTAGTTGCGATTGCGGTACTTGTAGCGACCAAGCAAGTAGTTGAGTTGCCAGTACAGATCGCGCTGCTGCGGGTTGTTGAAGCGTGCGATCTGCTCAGTCTTGTACTTACCGACGCGCTCGATGATGTCCGCAGGCTCGGGAAGTTGCGTCGCGAGCTTCGACAACCAAAGCAGCGTTTCGTTGAACTTGAGATGGTTTGGCTTGTCCGCGATCTCGGAGAAAATCGCGTAACTCGCTTGGTAAAACTGCAAGCGATAGAGAGCGATCGCGAGATGGTACTGATGGATCTGCTTGTTGCCTTCGTCGTCGCCCGTTTCGCCGTCGACGACGCGTTTCAGCAAGAGCGCCGCTTCGCTCCAGCGATCGGCGTCGAAAAGGCGTTTGGCCTGCGCTGCCTCTTCGGTCATTTGTCCAGCCGTAACCGGACCGTCTTCGTCATCGAGCTGGACTTCTTTGGGCGCGGCTTTGCCGCCACCCTTGCCAGCGTCTTTTGCGCCCCCCTTACCTGCAGCAGCGGCAGGAGCGGCCGGCTTGCCTTTGTTGTTCTGGGCCTGGGCCGTGGGTGCCACTAATAGCGCAGAGGCAAGGAGACAGAGAGTTGCAAGCCCTTTCCGCATTCGTCGTTCCTCTTCGTTTCGGAAGGTTGAGTCTGGAAGCAGGCCATCCGAAGGTATGTCGCGCCAAGCTACCGATGCTTGTTGCGATTGAGCGTGGGTCCCGAGATCCACGGCACATGAAGCCTTCGTGGTCCCGTCTCGCCAGACGCCGTCACTGGAGAGCGAGACCGAAAAAACCAATGAGAATCAACGGATTCTGATGCTGGCCGCGGATGGTAAAAGGTTGACGTTCGCCTTGTCAAGCGGCCCTTTCCGCACGTGACGCACTTCCTAACGGCGTCATCGTCGTTAGCGCCCACCAAGGACACGAATCCGCCTCTCACGCTTGGGTCCTGTCATTTGTTCAGTGGCGGATCCAAGACATCGAACACTGTCGACAGCAGACATGCATCGAGAGGTTGACGATCTCGAACCGTTTCGACTAGCGTTCACACTGCTGGCCGCGCTGGCTGAGTCCTCGCCAAAGGGCGCGTGGCGGCGCATCATGCTCGCGCGCTTCGCATGGAGCAAAGGCGCGCCTCCGGCCTTAAGGAGCACGATCTGATGACCCGTTCGATCTTGTCCGGCATGCTTGGTTTGATCAGCGTACTGGCGGTGGGCGTTTTGCCCCTCGCCTGTCAAAGCGGCGGGGTCGGCGACCCTTGCGTCCCTGAGGACGAATACAACACCGACTTCGCCGGCTTCAAAGTGACAGAGGAGAACATCGAGTCGCGTTCCTTCCAATGTCAAACGCGTATTTGCCTCGTCAACCACTTTCAAGGCCGCGTGAGTTGTCCATTTGGACAAACGAATCCACCTCCGGCCTTCGACCCAGCCAAAGGCTGCCAACGCGCTGATGACACGACTGATGAAGGAAAGCCTTGTTGCGTGCCTGGCACCGACACGCCCATCGATGTCGAAGTCTGTGGACAGTGCGCCCCCAAAACAACCAACCGCAATGCTGACCAAACCGTCTACTGCTCGTGCCGCTGCGCCGTAGCGGACGGAGAAGAAGCGGACCCCAACTTCAACTTCTGCGAATGCCCCAGCGGCTTTAGCTGCGAACAGATCCGACCCAACGTGGGCCTCGGCGACAAACAGCTCACCGGTAAATACTGCATCAAAGACAGCACTGCTTTCGCCGGTGAGAGCGACTGCAAGTTTGCTCAAGGCAACGCAAACGCCTTGCAGTGCAAGGGAATCAACACCTCGCCCTAAAGCAGACCTTCAACCACTCCCCCCACCCTGTTCCGTTCCGACAAACCACCTCCCCGCCCCTCCAAACGCTCGGCAGCTCCCGCCACCGAGCGTGATGCCACCAATCCATCACCCCGTTCCACACCATCCGACGCTGCTCGCGCGCGACGCATCTCCGGCTCCCGCGCTGAAGACGCCGCGGCAAACTACTTTGAACACATAGGATATTCGATTCTCGCCAGGAACCTGCACGTAGGTCGCGCCGAGATCGATCTGCTCGTGCAAGAAGACGACGTCATCGTCGTCGTCGAAGTTCGCACGCGTGGACCGAGTTCCTTTCAGCGCGCACTCGACAGCATCACGCCGAGCAAGCAACGACGTCTACGCACTGCCGGCGAAACTTTGTGGCGACGAAGGTTCTTGAAGGACAAACGTATTTCGCGGATGCGCTTCGACGCAGTTGCCGTCTCGTTCGACGAGAACGACAAACCCATCGTCGAACACATCCGCGCAGCGTTCTGATCAAATTCGTTTGAGCATCAACCATCGCGCCGGACTTGCATGTCGGCACGAAGCTTCTTCAGCGTCTCCACGGCATCCTTCGATCCGTTGGCCTCGATGCTCGCGATCGCATTGTCGATGCTCTTCATGTCCTGACCTTGGATGTCACGAAGTCGTCCAAGCATCTTCTCGAAACCCTCGAAGAACGTTTGCATCTCGTCGCTTTTGCGCAGGCGCTCGCGTACCGAAAAGTGGCCATCGCCGACCTGTCCAAACATGCGCTGCATCTTGAACACCGGCCCCGACACCTTGTGCGTCACGACAATCCCTGCGAAGCCGATGCAAACGACGAGCAGCGCGAGCGCGAGGACGAGACTGAAGAGCAGTGCTTGCTGCTGTGTCACGAATTTAGCAGCTTGCTTTTCAAGATCGGCAGCGCGTGTCTCGAGCGACGCAGCTTCCGATTCGAGACGCTTCTGCTCAGCCTCGAACTTCGCTTCATCGCTCGCCGTCTGCTCCTTGAACTCTTTGGCCAGTTCGGGTTCGTCCCCGTACGCCTTGGAGATGTTCATCGCAACGACCGCGTTGACCTTCTTGCTCTCTTTGATCACGAGCTGGCCGCGACGAACCGTTTCTTGACCTTGTTTGACAAGGTCTTGGCTCTGCGCAACGGCATCACGGTTCTGATCAACGAGTTGTTTGCTCGTGACCCAAAGTCCTGCACCGAGGATCGCGGAAACGACGATCGCCACGCCCGCGAGCATGCCCGCGTATTTGAGCTGGAAACGTTTGTCTATGAGGAAATTGCGGAGTCGGCGTTGCTGACGCCCGATCTTGACGGGAGAGCTGGGTTCGGGGGCTGAAGCATCGCTCATGGAAGGACCTCACAGGTCTTTTGCCATGACGCGTTTCGTTGGCCCAGAAAAGCGCGCTACATCGATGCAACGACCTTGGCAAATGTGTCGATCGCGCTCTCGACGCACATTTTGATCAGGACCTTTTCACTCTCGGGATCGGGCCCGGCCGTGTCGGTTTGCGTGAGTTTTGGAGCGAACTCGCCTTTGAGCGCCTTCGATGGGTACGTCCACATGCTCACACGCACGGTCTGCGACAGGTTGGTGCCGTCGTATACGGGCGCTTCGACACTCGCGATGAGGTAGTAGCCCGCTAGTTTTTTCGACTTCACGATCTTGCCGGCGTTAGCACTCGACTCGTCCTTGGGGGCGACGGCATAGCCGGTTTTTCCAAGCAGCTTCACCTGCATCGCACTGCGCACGATCGATTCGACTTCATCGAGTTTGCGCTTGGACTTGTTCGTGACTTCGATCGCCACGTAGTACTTCGAGTCAGGGCCTGGCGGTGGTGGAGCTGCGGATCCTGCCAGCATGTCCATCGCCTTCTGCATCTGTTTTTTCGGACCCGCTGCCTTTTCTTTGGCATGGGCCGCTTGCAAACAGGGAGCACCGGCAGCCTTGCCGAGTTTACCGAGCGCCGCGGCTGCCGACTGTTTGACCAAGTCGTTGCTGTCCGCCAGCGCATCACACAAAGGTTTTACCGCAGCATCGTCACCGGACGCTCCTAATGCAAGCGCAGCTTGTGTACGCACGCGGAAGTCATCGCTGGTTTTGAGCTGCTGCACGAGAAAGCCGGTCCGTGGATCAGCTTGCGACTCGCGTAAAAACGCGAAGAAAAGAAGCGAAGCTACGAGCAGAGAAGCACCCTTGCGCATAGGACTTTTCACAATACACCACTTCGTCGCTTTCGAGCGACGAGGTTCCTTGTGATTCGTCATCATCGAAGAGCCTTCATACACATGCGCACCCTTGGTCGTCACCCTGCACCTCGGCTCGTCGGCAATTACGTTTTAAGTATTTCGCGTGCACATATCTCCTCGAATGGAGCACCACGAGGACAGGTCTGCGGACGCGGTGCCTTGGACGTGAGTACTGCCATGGAGCTTCAAGGTGACTCGTACAAGAGACGATCTGTGACTCGTGAAGTAGCCCTGGCCACGCGACACGTTCCCACCTATGGGAGAAGAATGCTTCGTGGCGGAAACGCCTCTTCAACAAGCCTGCTACGTCGTTCGTTGTCCGTGCTCGTCGCGTTCCTCGTGGCGCTCGTTTCAACGACCACATCGGCTCAATCGACAAAGCCAGGAAGTGCCATACGGATTCAGGTTCGAGGTGGAGCGCAGATCGGTGCGACGGCGTCGATCGATGACACGGCCACGATCGTGCGTGGGCAGCTCATGGACGACGCAGGTGCGGTGCTTGGAAGCATGCCGATTATCCTGCACGTCACTGCTCCTGCGGGTGCTCCAGCGATAGATCTGCCCCAGCCATCACCGTGTGATCAGTCCGCACGACGGGAGCGCCGAGTTCCGCGGCTCGTTGGTTCCGACAAGTATGAAGTGCGCACGGATGATCACGGCGAGTTTTGTATCCGCACCGAAGCGGCTCTCGGACGCGCATCGTTAAAGCTGCGATTCGAAGGCGACGCTCTGCACGACGCTACGGACATCGCGATTTCTTTCGACACGAAAAACGCATCGGCGGCTCATACCGTGGTGCGTTTCGAGCCTGCTCCAGACGTCATCGATCTCGAACGTCCCAATATTTCTCTCATGGCTTCATTGCGTGTCGATCGAGCGGCGGCGAGTCGTTCTGCTTCGAGTGCTGCACGTCGAGAAGGGCTCATCGTCGTACTCGAAAACGAGCACGGAAAACGCATCGCGGAAGGCCTGACGGGCGGCGATGGACGTGTCCGTTTCGAGCTTCCTACGTCGGCATTTGCAGGTCCTGGAGCAGGTGAACTCCGCTTGCGATTCGACGGAACCACGACGCTCGCCAAAGCAACGGCTTCGCAACCGATCGTGCGTCGAGCGGATGTCGTGTTGTCATTGGATCATCCGATTGACGTAGGAGATCCCGAGGACGGCGTGCCGATCGACGTCGACGTAAAAACGCTGCGTGGTCCCGTGACTGGAGGCGTCGTCGAAGCGTTGCGTGGTGAAGAGAGTGTTGGTGCCGGGGAAGTACGAGACGGCAAGGCTCGCGTCATCGCGTCGTTTTCGCTCGAACGCGCGGGCAAGGTTCCGCTCGAGCTTCACTACGTGCCGAGCGCTCCCTATTTTCGTGCCAGCAAACCACTCCGTGTCGAGATCTCCGTTCGCGGTCCAGGCGTGATGAAACAAATTCTTATCGCGCTCGTGGTGCTCGCCGTGACGGCGTGGATCCTGTTCGGATGGCGACGCGCACCGATGCGCGCAGTTACCAACCTCGACGACGGTAAGACCCCTGTGCCCACGGGACGCGCTGGCGTCGATGTCATTCGCGCAGAGGCAGGACAAACCTCGTACCGTGGCACTGTCATCGATGCTCATGACGGCACGGCCATTTCGACTGCGCGATTATCCGTGATTGCTCCTGCATTTCAGGGTGATGGGGTCGTCGCCCGAGCAACGTCGGATGAACGCGGTGAGTTTGTCTTGGACGCCAAGCATCGCACGGACGCGCGACTTGTCGTTGAAGCGCCAGCGCACAGTAAGCTCGAGCAAGCGCTTCCGCTGCCGGGCGTTTTGAGAATTACTCTCGTTACACGTCGCCGGACGCTTCTCGAGCGGCTCGTGCGATGGGCCCAACGCACTGGCACCCCGTTCGATACGCAACCGGAACCAACGCCAGGACACGTACGGCGGGCGGCATTCCGGGCGCAAGACGACGAGGTCGAGCAATGGGCGGGCGGCGTCGAATCGGCTGTTTATGGGCCGGCAATGGTCGACGAACAGCTCGAGACGCAACTCCTGGCTGGAGAACCGCGCGGTGGCCGCAAGGTTGGGGTATGATACGCGCCAAACGCGCACTCGGTTCGCCGAACCCGAGTCCTCTGCGGCTTCATTGTGCTCCCCAAAGAGCGCAAACGTTGACGTACGGGTCGGGTCTCATATAGTCGCGGGCGCGAATTCGCGGAGCGCTGGAGAACGCACATCGTGGAGCCCCTCTACATCGTCATCGGTCTGGTCGTGTTGGTCGCCGTTTACTTCCTGTTCATTCGGAAGCCGGAAGCCCCGAAGCAGATCGAGAAAGCGCCGGAGCACAAAAAGCTCCAGGACAAGAAGCCCGCTGCTGAATCGGAAACGCCTCAGAAATCCGCGGACAAACCCGCGAAGCCCGAGGTCAAAAAAGCTTCCGCCAAGCAGCCGACGGACGGGGCCACGGAGGCCAAGCCCGAAGATGAACCCAAGCCTTCGCCAAAGGTCGATACTGCTCCGAAGCAGGATGCCGAAGCCGCGTCGATAGCGGCAGAAGCTGCGGCCAAACCCGAAGCCGACGCCGCGGCTGCAGCAAAGGTAGAAACGGCAGCACTGGCGCCGAAAGCGATCGTTGCGGGTGCTGCACCTCCGCCCGTTGCTCCTCGCAAGAAGGATGTTGCGGGGCTGCGTCGAGGACTTTCGAAGGTACGAGAGAGCGAAGGTTTCTTCGGACGTTTGAAGGCACTGTTCGTCGGTCGCACCGAAATCGATCCAAGCCTCGTGGATCAAATCGAAGAAGTGCTTTTGACGTCGGACGTTGGCGTCAAGACGACCGAAACGTTGCTCGAGCAGATTCGCCTTGGGATCAAGCGCAAGGAGCTCGTCAACGACGATCAAGTCTGGGGAGCTTTGCGCACGCGCGTGCGCGAGATCCTTGGCAACGGTGGTGGCAACATCAAGCTACCCGCGCGACCGACCGTCGTGATGTTCGTCGGGGTAAATGGCGCGGGTAAGACGACGACGATCGGCAAGTTGGCCACGCGTTTGAAGGCCGAAGGACGCACGGTCGTGCTGGCTGCTGGTGACACGTTCCGAGCGGCGGCAGTGCAGCAACTCGTCGTGTGGGGCAAGCGAGTTGGTTGTGAAGTCGTGAGCGGCAAGGACGGCGCGAATACTGGAGCCGTGATCTTCGACGCGATCCAGAGGGCAGCCGAGATCGGTGCAGACGTCGTGCTCGCTGATACTGCGGGTCGATTGCACACCAAGACAAACCTGATGGACGAGCTGAAGAAGGTAGCGCGCACGATCGATAAGGCATTGCCTGGAGCGCCGCACGAAACGCTCCTCGTGCTCGATGCAACGAACGGTCAGAACGCGATGCAACAAGCGGCGTTGTTCAAAGAAGCCTTACCGCTCAGCGGGATCGTTCTCACGAAGCTCGATGGTACGGCGAAGGGTGGAGTGATTCTTGGCGTGTGTGCCGAACATGCGCTTCCCGTTCGATACATTGGCGTTGGCGAACGTCCTGACGAGCTACGCGACTTCAATGCGGATGAGTTTGTCGAAGCGCTCCTTGGCCAAAGCGATGAAGCAACCGATGCAGCTGCGTGATGCTTCGATGCAGGAAAGCTCGCGTGGGGCAAGTCCCGAATGGACTGCTCTGCGCGAGCGTTTCTCATGCCCTGTTTCCAAGCGAATCGATGTTGTTTGTGTCGAGAGGGTCTTCCCCTTCTTCGACGATGGTGCTTCCATCGGCCGCGTCGTGCGAGACTGGAACGCGGCGATGATTCAGAGTGCAAAGTATAATTTCGTTGTTGATTCTCCGATTTTGCCCGTGATATAGTCCAGCCCACTTCTCGGGTTGGTCGATATTTCGTAATGAAGTCGCATACTTAGAAGCATGGTGGACCGATCGATCATGGCGTCGCACGTACTGCGGAAGGGATGGCGATGAATAAGGCTCGAGTGGGGCTCCTCGTAGCGGCGGCGCTGCTGACGGTACCGTTGACGGTGTCAGCGCAACCCAAAAAAAAGGACCCGCCCAAAGAGATCAACCTCGACGAGGAGGAGACGCCTGCTGCTGGTGCGACTGGCACTGGAGCTGCTGGCGACGCAACAACTCCGGTCGAAGGGCCAGAAGGCGACCCCGAAGACACGGGTGGCCTTGGGGACATCTGCAAGATCGATCCTGCAGCCTGTCCGAGCATCAACATGGAGGAGGCGGCCAAGCGCCCGCTCAGCACGGAGATGTACGCGGTGCAGCAGATTTATGCGCTCCGTCGTTTCCGCGTTGAGATCAATCCGTACTTCGGATTGACAATGAACGATCAGTTCGTGGCGCACAACGGACCTGGTCTTGCGGTCAATTTTTACGTCAACAACGTCATGGCGATCGGGCTCAACGGCAATTTCTATGCTGGCCTGAACGCTCAATCGAGTTTCAACTTCCAAACCAGCCGTGCAGCGCGCGTCGGTATTCCGATCACGGAGTACGCTTGGAACGCCAACGCCAACTTCACGTACGTGCCTGCGTACGGCAAGTTCGCTGGATTCGGTGACTTCATCTTCCACTACGATTTGTACGTGTTGGGTGGCGTCGGAGCGATTGCATCGCGTCCCATTGCCGTCGTCGATCCTGACAACCGCACGTTTGAGTACAAGCCGCGGTTGTCGTTCCACGTCGGTGCTGGACTTCGCGTCTTCCTTAACCGTTGGTTTGCGGTCAATGCGGAAATTAGCGACTACATCTTCTTCGACGAACTCGAAAATCCGACGATCGTAACTGGTCGTGATCCGGCGGATGGCATTCCGTTTGCGCAAAAGCCCGCAACATGGACGGCTTCCGAAACGAGCTTCACCAACAACGTTCAGGCGCAGGTTGGTTTCTCGGTTTTCCTCCCGTTCAGTTGGGAGTACCGACTGCCGAAGTGATCCGATGTCGTACCGGTTTGTCCGGTACGACCATCGAGGCGTAGAGGAACTCAGAGGACGGTTCAGCCAAGTACGGGGACATGCATGATGCGTCGATTCGTCAATAACCTTTGCGCGTCTCGCCTTCCGCAACTGCGCCGCGGGATGCTCGCAGTTCTTGCCGCGGGCACAGCTTTCGTGGCAACGGCGAGTGCCGAGGCACAAGAAATTCAGCTCACTGGGCCTCTCGCCGGTGCTCCCGCCGTGCGCCAATTGCGTTTGCACCGCAAAGGCCGCGTCGAGATTGCGTTGGGCTCCTCGTTCACGTTGCTCGACGAATACCAACGCACGATCCTTCCTGGGCTTCGCGTCAGTTGGCATCCGACAGACTGGCTCGGGTTCGGTGTCTGGGGCGCGTATGGCATTTCTACGACGACGTCCCTCACGGACGAACTCCAAGCAAAGGCCATCGACCAGCGAAACTGCACGGCGCCATCGGCCGACAACGTTTCTCCGTGCAAACTCACCGCAGTCAACCTGACGCGCCCTGGGATCGCGTCGACGACTGGCGGCCCCACGTCCACTGGCAAACTCGTCGACGATCAGCTCGGCAAAATCCAGTTCGTTGCTGCACCGCAAATCAACGTCGTTCCGTTCCGCGGCAAACTGTCACTCTTCGGTGCTCTCACCGCTGACACCGACATCAGCTTCTTCGCCGGAGCTGCGTTTGTCGGCGTGCAAGAACGAAAGGCTTGCGGCAAAGATGACGAGGGCAAAGCCATCGGTGCTTGCTCTGATTCGTTCGAACTCGAAAGCAGCGTCCGGATCGCACCAACCTTCGGCCTCGCCTGGAACTTTTACCCGCGTCAGCTCGAGTTCTTCGGTTTCGGTGCTGAATATCGCGCCATGCCGTTCGCCCGTAACACCTCCGGCTTCGACAACGCCGGCTCGGGCACCGACGCAGCCGCAGCCTTCCCCGACACGGCCGTCAACATCAAAGACCGCCAGTTCCGCTTCAACAGCGTGGTCACCGTGAACTTGCTGTTCTCGTTCCCGCACAGGGTCAAAGTCAGCGAGTAACGCTGAGCTTCGTCCCCGCCTCCGTTTCACCTCAACTGCACCACCAAAACTCAAAGTCCGAGGATGTTCCGCGGGCGTCGCGAGCGTTGCGAAGCTTGGAAAGACAGCGGAAGCGTACATCGTACGCTTAGCAAGTCCGACCGACGATTCGTAACGCGAAGCAGCCTACGGACCATTCTTGGAAGACTTGCCTTGTCCGACCCCAGGTCCTATGCGATCCCTCCGTGCTTGCCTCGAGTAGGCACGCATCGAGGTCCAGGTGGGCATTTTCGACTCATTGTTCCGCAGGAATCCCAAAGGCTCGACATCCACGTCGAGCACGGCATCCGCCGTCGACAAAAAGATCAGCGGCCCCGCAAAAGTGGTCGCGGACAAACGCGCCCAAACCTATGACCGTCTCGAAGCGATCCAAACGCTTGTCGAGATGAACACGCCTGACGCCGCCGCGGCGCTTCTCAAACGCTTCACGTTCACGATCGACCCGTCCATCACCGACGAAGAAGAAAAGGACATCGCGTTCCGCGGCATCGTCGCCACGGGCAAACACGTGGTCCCTGCCATCGTCGAGTTCTGTGCCAAAGCCGAAGCGCTCACTTGGCCACTCAAGATTCTCGCCGAGCTTTTGGATGACGACGAATACCGCAACGAACTCATCGCATTGCTCGACCGTTTCGACACCGAATACGCGCGCAACGTCGAACCCAAAATCCATGCCATCCAGGCACTCGAAGACGTCGTCCACGACGATGTTCGTAGTGCCATCGAACGCTTCTTTGAAGACGTGAACGAAACCGTGCGATTTCACGCGGTACAAACGACGTTTGCCCAAGGCATGTCCGAGAGCGTCGAAGCGTTGCTCGACTTGCTCGTGCAAGAAGAATCCGTACGAGTCAAAAACAAAATTGCCGACGGACTACTCGTACGCGGATGGACGATTCCCGAAACGCGCCGAGGTGCAGTCGATGAAGCACTCGGCGATACGTCGGGTTACGCCCTCGGCGAAGGTGGCAAAGTCGTCAAGCGCTCGTTCGGGTTCCACTGAACGAACCGCGTAATCACGTGCGCGCTTTTCATGAAGCCGC
>JANORL010001558.1:0-5977 GCA_031415295.1 Polyangiaceae bacterium
TACGCGGTACCGCTGGTTCGAGACTGGCTTGACGAGGTCGTCGCGTCACGTACCAAACATCAGCCAAGACAAACCCGAGCGCACACAACGCAAGAACCCACGTCCATTCATTGTGCGCGTCTGGTTCGACACCGGCAGCGCGAATTTCCACGCCGGCCGTGTCGGCGGGTCCGGCAGCAGTGATGAGCGTGGTCACGTTGCTTTCGAGAGCGCTCGTCAAGTTTGTCGGGACGACCATCGATCCAGATTCGGGTCCTGACCACGTGAACTTGTAGAGGCCCACGCGTGATGTTTCCGGCACGACCGCAAGTCCGCTCCGAATCGATACGTCGAGTTTGTCCCCGGCAGGTCCGAGCACTTCGACTTCTTTCGCCGACGCTGGCAAACGAACTCGCAACGGTTCACCTGCACGCGATGGTCCGGTCACGCCAAACGCGCGATGAATGCGGGCTTGTTCGAGCAAGTTACGCGTGAACAAAACGAAACTTGCTTTGAGCGGCCAATCGCTATCGCCAACATCGAAACCGAGCAAGGTCGCTGTTCGTGTCGGCGTGGAGATGTCGGAGGCGATGACGCCTTCTTGCGTACGAATCAGTTCTTGCGTGGGGCCTTCCGGCGCAAGGGCCGTGGCGCGCGCGATGCTGATGCCGTCGAGCGACAAGAAACGCATACGTGCGTCGCCGCCTTCCCACGACGTGATCGCCGGATACTCGAGCGTACGACCCACGAGTGTTCCGAAACAAGGTCCCACAGGAGGTGCAACGATGAGCAAATCACCACCAGGTACAACGGGCGGGCACGCACCTTCGATGACGACAAACGCGTCCAAATCGACGACGCCTGGTTTCGTCAGATCGCCAAGCGCTACCGTTTTGAGCGTCGTGGCAGGATCACTGACGATCGCTCGTTCGATCCATGGAGATGTTTTTTCAGGATCGGGCGCGGCATACACGACGGGGAGTTTGTCCCCCGCTGGTACCCGGGCAAACGCCGAGTCGTCGACGACCATCTTGTCGTGAGGGGCGATGTCGAAAATCAACCCACGACGGTAGTCCCCAGAAGCGGGCAAAAAATCAAGGACGACAGGTTGTCGTTCGCCCGGACCAACCAAAATTTTTCGCGAAGCGAGAACGTCGGAAGCATTCTCTTCACGCATCGTCACGTACAACTCACGCGCAGTAGAACCAAAGTTGGCGACAACAAGGAACGCTTGAACCTGTTCTCGTTTGAGCGACGGCTCGATCCCCGAACGCACATCTACGCGGACAATCCCGGCGTTTTCGATCGGCGAACCAACGGTGATGACTTCGACCGGAAGCGATATGCCATTGAGTGCTGCGGCAGACGCGAGGTTGCCATCGGTGACGATGACGATGCGCCGTGATCCACCGAGTTGTTTGAGACGATCAACGGCAAGCGCCACGGCTGCGCCAAGGTCCCCTTCGACATCGTGCGCTTTGACGGTATCGAGCGCGGCTTTGAGGCGCACGACGTCGCGATCGAGCGGCGTGACGACACGCGCTTCGCGACCTGCTTCGAGCAACATCGCATCGCTGCCCGGTGACATCGACGACAAGATGTCTTTGGCGACGCGACGAGCGATTTCGATCCGCGTTGCAGGTTTGTCATCCAGAACGTTCTCCGCGGACATCGACGCACTGGCATCGATGATGATCGCCACGTGATCACCCATGATCGCGCGCCCGCGTGTCGCGGGTCGGGCCAGAGCGAGTCCCAGGAGCAAAAGCGCCAAGGCCTGAAGAATGAGCGGCACTTGGGCGATGAGCTTTTTCCAGGGCGAACGAGCAATCAAATCGCGTTTGGCGGAGGCCCAGAGCCACGTCGAAGCAACACGAAGTCGCTTGCGACGAACCTTCAAAATGTAGAGAACCACGAGCGGAACGAGCAGCCCGAGCAGAGCAAGACCTTTAGGGGCGAGAAAATCGAGCGGTGCTCCCGAACCTGCGCTCGAGGCAAAAAACAACCCCGGGGATAGGTTTGTCTCAGCAAAACCGATCGAACGAACGATATCGAGGGTCATTCAGTCGATGCTCCTCGATACGATACGACGCACGACGCCTTCGAGGGGTTCGTCCGTACGAGCCCGCACATAGGTAGCGCGGTGACGACGCGCGACTTGGCGCAATTCTTCGCACAAGCCAGCAAATCGCAGCGCGTACGCTTCGAGCGCCGCTGCGTCCATCGTCACTTCCACGACTGCTCCTGTTTCGGCATCTTCGAGTGCCCAATCGCCATCGTAGACGGGTTCGATTTCTTCGGGAGCGACGACTTGCACAAGAGATAGATCATGTCCTGCGGCAACGGCGCGACCAAGCGCGGTAAGAAGCGGTCCACTGTCGAAAAAATCGGAAACGACAAGCAGCATTCCGGGACGCTTGCTTTTCCGAACAATCGTATCGATCGCCCGTGCGAGGTCCGTACCACCGCGAGGCGTGATTGCCGCAAGTGCCCGAAGTAATCCGAGCAAACCATTTCGACCGCGAACGGGTGTTTCTTCACGAACGATGCCTTCGCCAGCAGCAACGACTTGGGCGCGTTCCGATGAAGCGAGAGCCATGTATCCAAATGCGGCAGCGAGACGACTTGCGGCTTCGAACTTGGGGGGCGTTCCGAAATCGAGGGAGGCCGAAGCATCGAGGACGATACGAACGACGACGTCTTCTTCTGCACGAAATAGTTTGAGGACGGGTTCGTCCGTGCGCGCATATGCGGCCCAATCAATACGACGGAGGTCATCGCCGGCGCTGTAGGGACGATGTTCTTGAAATTCGGCAGATCCTCCACGACGTCGAGCGGCGTGTTCACCGGAAGCGCCGGACCTTGCGCGAACTTCGAGCCGTCGTCGAAGAACCTCGAGTTCTCGAACGAACGTAGGATCGAGTAGTTTTGAGGCGAGTTCCGCGCGTGGCAACATCGGAACTACTTTTGGCTCAGGGTCGAGCCGGCGTCGAGATCCGTCGAACTTGAAATGTGACGATTTCACGAGCGCGTGTGGCTTGACTCATTTGGGCGGTTTCGAGTGCATTGCAATGAAATTTTCTTTGGAACGCGAAATACGAGTTGCACATGTATGCATTAATTTGCGATATTCAAAAAACACACGCGAACATTTCCCTCCCCCACGGAGACACGGCCATGAATGTATTTCGAAGACACGCGCATTGGATTGCGGCGATGAGTTTGACCCTCATCAGTGGCTGCGGTGATACGGAAACGCCGATAAACGCCTCTGGAAGTAGTTCGAGTGGTGCCGGGGGCGAAAGTTCGACTTCGAGTTCGAATGGTTCGTCTGGGACAGCCGGCAAAGGTGGAAGCGGTGGTTTGGGTGGTACTGGCGGAATGGGGACGGGAGGCGCTTCGGGAGGCGCTGGTGGAATTGGGGGCACTGCAGGTTCTGGTGGAATGAGTACAAGCTCGAGCGGCATTGGCGGAGCCGGCGGGATGGTCACTTCATCGGGCGGTATGGGAGGTGCAATGACCACCAGCTCCAGCGGATTGGGTGGCGCTGGCGGAATGGCGACGTCTTCCAGCTCGACTTCTAGCTCGACTTCTTCTAGCTCCGGCGCGAGTTCGAGTTCGGGAGGCATGTCTGCATGTGTGATCAACGGCGATTGCAACGATGGGTTTTCCTGTACAGTTGATATTTGTACAATGGGAGTTTGCACGAATGCTCCCAACAATGCAGCTTGCAGCGATGGATTGTATTGCAATGGGACGGAATCGTGCAATCCAGCGACGGGCGCCATGGGCACGGGTTGTACGCCAAGTTCGGGATCGCCATGCGACGACGGCGTTTCTTGCACGGTGGATGCTTGCAATGAAGCCGCCGATTCTTGTTCGAACACGGCCAGCGACATGCTTTGCAGCAATGGCGTGGCGTGCGACGGCCTGGAAACGTGCAATGCGATGCTCGGGTGCATGAATGGTACGCCGCTCAATTGCGACGATGGTGTGGGATGCACGAACGATTTCTGCGATCTGCAGATGGACACGTGTAAACACGTCGAAAACGACACGTTGTGCTCGAACAATTTGTTCTGTGACGGCGTGGAAACGTGCAACATGATGATGGGATGCGTAGCTGGAACGCCCGTCAATTGTAATGACAGCATCGCGTGTACAGCCGATTCGTGCAACGAGGCCAACGATAGCTGTAACCACACGACGAACAATGCGGCATGTAACGATGGCTTGTATTGCAATGGCATCGAGACGTGCGCGGCTGGAATTGGGTGTCAGGCAGGAAGTCCCATCGTTTGTAACGACAACCGTTCGTGTACCGCCGATAGCTGCAATGAAGCTACGGATTCCTGCAATTTCGCTACAAACAATGCCGTGTGCAACGATGGCATCGCTTGCAATGGTGTCGAAACGTGTAGCGCTGCTGGTCCGGTAGGAACAGGTTGTGTGAATGGTACTACGGTCCAATGTCCGAATGCCGATGGCCTTGCGTGCACCGTCGAAAGTTGCCAAGAGCCAAACGGATCCTGTACAGCCACGCCAAACTCGATGCTCTGCAACATGGGCGAGAATTGCATCCCGCCACTAGGTTGCATTGCAGCCACGGCTTGTTCGATGAACTCGCAATGCGACGACGGCAATGCGTGTAATGGGGTCGAAACGTGCAATGGCGTCTACTGTCTTTCCGGCACTCCCATGAATTGCGACGATAACGTTTCGTGCACCAACGATTCGTGCAACGCCCAAACCGGCGCTTGCGTCAATACGCCCAACAATGCTATCTGCGACGACGGTTTTGCATGCAATGGCACCGAAATGTGCGACACGCTGCTTGGATGCACCAACCCACCCGATGTGAGTTGCAACGATGGCATTGGTTGTACCTTCGATCAATGTAATGAACCATCGGGTACGTGTGTGCACTTGCTGCAAGACTTCCAGTGCGATGACGGTCTATTCTGCAATGGTGCGGAACTCTGCGGAGCCGCCGGTTGCATGGCCGGCGCCGCTCCCCTGTGTAACGACGGCGTCGCTTGCACGGCCGATACGTGCGATTCCATGACCAACGCTTGCAAATCGGTACCGAACAATACCCTCTGCGGATGCGGCGAAACGTGTAATCCAACAGCAGGCGGTTGTGGCAACTTCTGCACCGTCGCCACGTGCCAGGGCAAGGTCTACTCGTGCGGCGATTGCCTCGACAACGACGGTGATTGCAAAATCGATTCTCAAGACAGCCAATGCCTCGGCCCCTGCGACAACACCGAAGATAGCTTCTACGGCGGCATTTCTGGCCAAAACAATTCGCCGTGCAAGTCCGATTGTTACTTCGATCAAGATACGGGCGCAGGCAACGACGACTGCTACTGGAGCCATAAATGCGACCCGCTCGAAGTGGCTCCGAATTACCCACCGGAGGGCAGCCAATGTGCCTACAACCCTGGCGCCAGCATTCCAGGCTACGGCGGCACCTGCGCGCAAGCCTATACAACGCAATCCCAAGCGTGCCTCGATTATTGCGGACCACTGACCCCCAATGGATGCGACTGCTTCGGTTGCTGCGCACTTCCAGGCATCAACTACACCGTTTGGCTCGGATCGGAAAACCCATCGGGCGTCGGGAGTTGCAACTCCAATACGATCAACGATCCGTTGAAATGCAAACCGTGCACCCAAGTGCAAGCATGCCTCAATACGTGCGCAACATGCGAAATTTGCATCGGACAAACTGAGTTGCCCCCTGGTTGCACCGAACAAATCTGCCCCGCCGGCGTGCAAAAATGCGGTCAACAAGGCCAACTCCCTTGCCCGAACGGGTTTAGCTGCATCACCGGCTGCTGCATCCAAAATCCGTCAGCTAAAGCCACGCCCACTTTCAACTGAGAAAGTGTTTATCACGCGTTGCGAACGTTGTGACGCTAGAGAGAACGAGAACGAGGGCTCCTCGCCCTTGACCCCGCAAGGGGCAATGCCCCTTGACCCAAGCATTGGTTCG
>JANORL010001559.1:0-1811 GCA_031415295.1 Polyangiaceae bacterium
TGCAGATTACCGAGCCAAATTGCGCAAACCGCTACGTTTTTTTTACCGTGGTTTTACCGTCGATACCGCGCCGCCTCCATCCATGGGCGGCATTGCGCTCGCACTCATCATGCGCACGCTCGAACGAACACGCGTATACGAGCACCCGGCGAAATCAGTCGACGCCATTCATATGTTCGTCGAAGCGTCGCGAAGAGCTTATGCCGAACGACGCCTCGTTGGCGCCGACCCCGATTTTGCGCCGGCGGAACTCGAAAACACATTGGCAAAATTCCTGACCGGTGCACATTTGGCCACGCGAAAACCGGCCATTGATCTGGCAAAAGCCACGCCATCCGCTGAAATCACGGTGGCGGCTGCCGAAACTCGAGAATCACCCGAAACGACTCATTTCTCCGTTGTCGACGCTCAGGGTAATGCGGTTTCTTGCACGTATACGCTCTCGGCGGGATTCGGATCGAAAATAGTCATTCCCAAAACCGGCATTTTGTTAGGCAACGCATTGGGCGGTTTTTCCAAAGAAGGCCCTAATGTCGTAGCGCCTGGAAAACGTATGGCCACGTCGATGACCCCGACAATCGTCTCGCAAAATGGTCGCCTCGTTTTGGTGCTCGGTTCGCCCGGCGGCGATACCATTCCTAACACCGTCGCCCAAGTCATGCGAAATCTCGTTGATTGGGGCATGACCATCGATGAAGCCGTCAATACGACTCGCGTGCATCATCAATTTTTACCCGACAAACTCCGTATCGAAAAACAACGACCTTTGCCAAAAAATGTCGTCGCGGAACTCGCCAAACGTGGCCACTCCATCGAGCCGAATGGCCTCGCGCAAGGTGACGCAAACGATATTCTCGTCGATGCTGCTTCAGGCATGACGTATGGTTTCGCCGACCCCCGTGAAGGTGGAACTTCCGAAGGTATTCAAAAGTCTGAAATTGCAAAAACCCGATAAATCAACGCTTTGATCCAGGCTCGTATTCCTCCACACCAGGGTCATTTTCATCGCGCTTTTGCCGCACGATGACCACGGGGCATGGCGCATTTCGGGCAATACGATCCGCCAAGGGTCCTCCGAGCAAACGTTCGAACAACGTCGGCGGGTGACTGGCGACCACAATAAGGTCCGCGTCAATTTCGCACGCGAGTTTCACAATGGCTTTCTCCGGTCGCCCGTCACGATAATGCATCGCCATGAGACGTGCTTCGCCCGCAGCGGATCGGTGCTCGAGAACCTTCAGCAACGGTGGGGGCGAAGGCGCTTCCTCAGCTCGTGCCGTCGATACAAGCGGCGTCGCGACGTCCTTCATTCCAGGCGACAGACCTCGAGCACCAATGACGACAGCGTGAATTTCCGTTTCCCCCCCACGTAAATTGGCCAAATCGAATGCAAACCGCCAAGCGCGTCCGCCAGGTTCGGACAAATCGAGACCTACGAGAACGATGTAGGGCGTCGCGTTTTTCTTTATTTCCGATGTTGAAGCTCCATCGCGTGATGCATTGGAGCGAGCGGTTTCGACCCGATCTGGATCGAGCAAAGACGGAGCGGGTGCGACCATTACCAGTGAATGTTCCGATCGCATCGCGCGGCCGCAAGCCCCAGCCATCAAATCATTTGTTGATTGCTTGAATCGGGAAAAACGCCGTGCGCGAGGCGCTCGAGCGATTTCAGCTTTTCATGCGGCCGAGCAATCTCGGTGGGCACACGGGATTAGACGCGATTAGAACTGACCGCGGATCATGAGTGAGCCCGGACCAATGAATACGGAAGAGGATGAAATAGTGAACGTCGTTTCGCCTTTCGGCACCTT
>JANORL010001560.1:0-14996 GCA_031415295.1 Polyangiaceae bacterium
ACGAGGACGAGGACGAGGACGAGGACGAGGACGACGGCGAAGACGTGTCGGAGGACGTAGCACCCGTCCATGATGACGATGACGACGACGACGATGTCTCCTCGGACGAACTGCAACGCGCTGATGATCTCGACATCGCCCGTCGTTGGATGACGCGGCATCCGACGTTTTACGCGCAGCTCGCCAAGCTTGCTTTCGGCGGTCACACGCGGGCAGAAGCGCTGTTGCGTGATCGTGCGGCGGTGCTTGGGGGTGCCATTCGCGACGCGCTCGAACAAGCGCTTGGGTTTGCCGAAGCGGAACGATACACAGTACGATTCAATCTGCCGCACACGCGTTTATCCGACGAGCTGGAGAGCCTGCTGGGCGAAGCTACGGTGCATCCCGAGCCGCGGGGGCCTGTCTGGACCATCGCGGAACTCGACGATGCTGCGCGGCGCGACGAGGTTCCGCTGTGGGATAGCTCGACCTACACGACGGTGGCAGTGCGCGTGACGGGTTATGCGTCGCAGCATGGAGATGCCCTCGTGATCGAGCAGATCGTGCATCGACCAAGTGGTGTTTCACCCGTGACATGGGAGATGTTTGCGTACGGTCCTGGGGCGACAAAACGTCGAGCGAGCGACGAGCTCGTGAATGCTGCATCCGATGGACTCGACAACATCGAGATTGGCAATGGCGACTTCGTCGATGGGATTACGAACCAGATCATCGTGCTTGGAGAGCGAGACGAAGATGGCCAACCGATCGCGGGATTCGATGCGCCGCGGATTGTTCCGTTGCCTCTGCCGACAGACGAAATCAGCGTCCGTGTCAAACGTCCGATGGCTCGCGTTCGAGGTGAAGAACTGCACGTAACCGCTCGGTTGCCTCGTTCCGTCGTGATCGATGACGCCACGGATCACACGCGGCTACGTCTCGTGACCCCTGCTGAAGCGTTTGTCGTGGACTTGGGGGTACGCCATCGGCGGCTTCTTTTTGCGTTCGATCGTGATCTTCGTTTTGCCGCGGGCATCGCCACATCCGCACACCGATTTTTCTCGTTCGACAACTTCGAGTATTTCCGGACGGACCAATTTCCTTCGACCTCAAAGGACCTTGTGCTGATCGTCGAGGCCTTGCGTAGTCGACGGCAGATCACTCGGTTGCCTGGAGAAGCCAACGCCAGGCCTGAATTTTGGATCGCGGCGTGCGCTGAACGGCGCAGTTATGCCGGTGGTGATGCGTGGGCCGACGACGATAGTCCCCTCGCTTTCGAAAAGTCGTCTCGAGAAATCGGTGTCACGCCGTACTGGAGTTTCGCGTTTTCACGCGGTTATCCGCATGGTGTGTGGTTGTTACATGGCGCGTCGCAAAACAAGAAAGGTCAAGCGGAGCAAGCGATTTTGCATCTCGTTGGAACGGATCAGCCGGTGCTGCGCACGTTTTGGCCTCGTCGAACAGCATGCATGTGGACACGGGTATGTGGTTTGGCGGAACGAAAGTGGGCAACGATGGATCGCGGCGTTGCGGCTGCGATGAAGGCCGATCGCATGCTGTATCGAACGGAAGCGTTGCGATTGATCGAAGGTTTTGTCTTGCGCTCATGGAACATTCCGGCACGCACAGGTTCGGACTTTGTGTTGTTGCTCGAAGCACTCGTTGGTGGCGCAGAAGTCGTCGAGGCGTTTGCGTCGGCGCTTGCGAAGCTTCCTGCGGATGCGTGGAGTCGAGAGCGACCAGCACTCGAGCGAGCGGTGTTCGAGTTGGGCTACGTTTTGCGGCGTGCGAAGCAATTCGTTGGACCAGCAACGGATCGTCTACGTGACTTGTTGCTTCATGTTCGCGGCAGTGAATTGGCTCGGTTACTCGATCTGATCACGAACGGTAGAGCAGGAGCGGAACGTAGTGCTCGAAGCGAGGCGGACTATGCACACGTGGACGAATCGAGCGCGTGGCTCCGGGACAAACTGATCGATCCATCGACGTACCCTTCCCCGCCCGACGTATTCCTGGTGTCGCTTGCGGGCGATGAAATGTTGGCGAAATATGAAAAGCGGTTGTCGCATATGACCGCTGCGGCATCGTTTGGCAGTCAGCTTGCACGTCTGGCGTCACCCACGGTGGTTCCCATGGTTCTCACGCTGTTTGCGGCGCATCCGAATGCTCGGGCGGTGATTTCGCAAGCGTTGTTCGAACGGCCAAACGTGCGTAAGGAAATTGTATTATGCCGCCGAGGAACGCACGCGAAAGTCGCCAAAGCGTTGCTCATTGCGCTGGATGAGGCTGAAGAGCGGGATCAAATTCGGGGCAAGCGTCTCGAATCATTGGATGATTATCCAGATGAGGAAGACGTGAGAGATGATTTCGAGGACGATGATTGACGGGCAAACCGCGGTTTAACGAGGGAATTCGTTGTTCAGAATTCCGTAGATGATGCTGTCGGTGAATTTTCCGTCGTAAAACCAATTCTGGCGCAGGACAGCTTCTTGGGCAAAACCTAGTTTTTCAACGACACGTCGTGAACCTTTGTTTTCCGGATCGATATTCGCTTCGACACGGTGCAATTCCATGTGATCGAATCCAAATCGAAGCGCGGCGCGAATGGCTTCGGTCATGTATCCTTTGCGCCAGAAAGCGGAACCGAGTTCATAACCGATTTCGGCATAAAAATGGGGTTTGTTCCATTTCCAAAAACCCACGGTACCCATGAGGACGGTCGGATCGTCGCGTCGAACGATGCCCCAACGAATGCCGCTATGTTCACGAATGCCGTCGAATACGAGTTGGAGTCGGCGAAGTGTAGGTTCCATGGTCGTGTCCGCGTCGCGACCTAGGTAACGCGTGACATCGGGATCCGACTGGATGTGAAAGATGGCGTCGGCGTCGGAGGGATCGAGTGGGCGCAAGATGAGTCGGGGCGTTTCCAGGGCGGGAAACGGGTCGAACGAGAGCATGCGCGGGATGATGGCACGAAGGGGGGTGAAAGACGAGAATCATGCCAATCGCAAACTCGCTTGTATTTATATGGACGCCCTGAGAAGGCTCACGTGGTTGCAATTTTGCTAGCGTTGACATTCGATTCGCAGGGCATCACCGGACCCGCTTTCAATTTGTTCGAGTGCAGGTCGTATCAAGGTGCCGCCATGACGCTTCGTGTACGAAACGCTTCGACTCGCTCATCACCTCAAAGCACGACGTCGATCGCGACGAATACGCGCCACGACAAGTCCGCTTGTCCTCCAACAGGACACCGTCGACGCACCGCCTACCACGCATCTTTTGACGATGTCTACACAAAATGTGCCCGATTTGCTCCTATGCTGGTGCAATGGACCACGTAGTCGTCGACGAACGATGGTTTGGACTTTTTTTGCCACCAAAAAGAAACACGCTTTCGTCTTTCCTACAATCGATGGTAAACACGCCATTCAGTTGCCGTTCAGTTGCCGTTCGGTAGTTGAAATGTTAACGATCGACAAACTTGACGCGTGTGCTTGCACAAGCTGCGCCTCGAACGAAAGAAAGACACAGAAATGCCTCGTCGCACGGAATCTGATCCGCAAACCGCAAAAATCGGCGCACGACTTCGCGAACTACGCGTGGAACGAAATATGTCCCTTGGGGACCTCGCCGACGCTAGTGAAGTCTCGAAAGGTCACCTGTCCAGCATCGAACATGGCCTCGCTGCCATTACGGTCAAAACCATTTTGCGCCTCGCAAAAGGTCTCGGAGTCCCGTCTTTCTATTTGTTGACGTCTCCGCCAGATGACGACCGCGATCAAATCGTGGAACTCGTACGCAAATTGCCGACGCCCGAAATCGTCAAGCTCCGTCGTGAATTGACGAAAACCGCAAAAGAAGCAGCCAAGACCGCCGCCAAAGCTGCGCGTTCGGTGCCTGCCCGTCCCAAAGCCTGACGAATCGCGAAACCAGTTCGCTCCGACGTTGTCGGGAACGCTCCCGCTAGGCTCCGTGCCCCAGGAAAAACGCCGTTCTTGCCGTCACACAATCGCGTCGTCCTACGATGAGCACAACATGACGGACACTTGCTGCAAGACGTGGGGGAAACGATTTGGTACCGTGGCCGCGACAGCGTTGATGCTGCTGGCGTGCAAGACCGCACCATCCGCTCGCGCTGAACAGGGCCCGGAAGCGGAACGTACACCCGGGACGAGGTCTTCGGGGATCACGCAAAAAAAGCACGAGTCCCCCGTTCAGCCGGCAATCAGGCCACGAAATCGCGACATCACGGCGGGTTATCCGTGGTTTGACGGTACGAACCAACGCGTACCTCGTGCCGAAGGATCACTCGAAGAACGAATCCCAACGGAGCCGGGGTTTTCGCGCGTAAAGCTCGAAAGCAAGAGTTTTGGGTCGTTCTTGCGCACCCTGCCGCTGGCCGCGCCAAACACGCCGGTTCTTTCGTACCGCGGGGATGTGATTCGGGGTGTTGATCATCCGAATGTGGCGGCTGTTGTAGCCATTGATATCGGGAATCGCGATTTGCAACAATGCGCTGACGCCGTCATTCGACTGCATGCTGAATATCGTTATGCGCAAGGACATCGAGATCACGTGTATCGTGCAGCAAGCGGGACGAAGTTGTCATTCGCTCGTTATGCGGCCGGTGATCGACTTCGCGTCAACGGGAACAATCTTTCATTCGTACCAGGCGCGCGACCGGCAGAGCCGACGCATGCACTCTTGCGGACGTGGCTCGACGACGTGTTTGGCTGGGCAAACACCGGAGTTTTGGCACGAGATGCCGCGCATGTGAAACTGGCAGATCTTCGCGTGGGGGATTTCTTCGTGCTCACGGGCGTGCCGTACGGCCATGCTGTACTGGTGCTCGATATGGCCGAGGACGCTGGAGGACGTCGTGCACTGCTATTGGGTCAGAGTTTCGTGCCGGCGCAAAACGTGCACGTACTGAGGCCAAACGCGTCGACGGTTTGGTTTGTCGTGAATGAAGCCGAAGGAGCGGTATCGACACCGTTTTGGGAGCCATTTCCGTTCGATTCGTTGCGGCGTTTGCCCGAGTAAACCAACGCATCGTCTGTTACGGGTCTCCCACGAAGAGCGGGATCTCGACGATAAACGACGTACCACGGCCCCGTTCACTTTCGGCACGAATCGTTCCACCATGAGCGTCGACGATTTGCCGAACGATATACAGTCCAAGTCCCAGGCCTTGTTGCCGCCCAGTCATCGCAACACGCTCGAAACGCTCGAAAATTCGTGCCAGATCTTTGTCGGCGATCCCCGGACCTTCGTCCCGCATGATGAGCACCATGTGGCCATGAGCCGCGGCAATCGAAATATGGAGAGGTTTTTCTGGTGCATACTTGATTGCGTTGGTCAACAGGTTGGTAATCACCTGCCCCATACGCAACGGATCCAAATGCGCCGTAACTGGTTCCGGCGCGTCGAGCTTTGCAATGATAGACGCTCGTCGCAATTCCTTGTCGTGACGTTCGAGCACGTCGATGACAATTTGTCGCACGTCGACGCATTGCCGTTCCAACACCAAGCGACCTACCGAGATGCGCGATGTGTCGAGAAGTTCATCGACCAGGCGAATGAGCCGATCAACTTGGCCGTAAATGACTTGCAAACGTCTCCTGAATCGGTCTTGCGCGTCTGTCGATTCCGTCTCTTTGGCCGACATCCGCAGCAATGACTGGAGTTGAAGCTTGAGCGGCGTGAGTGGCGTGCGGAGTTCGTGCGATGCAATCGAAAGGAATTCATCGCGCGCATTAACGGCTTCGTGAAGTTTGGCGTTGATCGTTTCGCGTTCCACAGCGCGACCATCGAGAATGAGGAGGAATAGCCCGAGCAAAGCAGCGAATCCAAGTCCGACCGCATCGACCATCCAGGCATGCCAGTGGCTCAGCGGGGCGACGTTTTCTTGCGCCCCACGCAACTGCAAAATCCAATTCCGACCCCCAATGGGGTACGACATAGTAAATATCAATGGTGACTGTAACCTTTCAGAGGAAACACTCCATCGTCCGGTATAAAAATTTTGCTCGACGCCAGGCAACGTTGCGTCGATGATCCGCACTTCAATCCCCGATGAATCGTACTGAACGCCGGAAAGGGCTTCGTCGACTACGTCATCGATACGAAAAACACCAACGGCATAACCACGCAATGATCGGCGCCGATCCTCGACTGTGTCAAGCGCCGCACGGGAAGCAAAAACGGGGATGAACAAGAGGACGCCATTTCGCATTTCTTTGTCTTGAACCAGATTGACCGGTCTCGTGGCACTGGCTTCACCAACGGCCGCGGCCTGATCGAGCGCTTCGACACGCATCGCGTCGGATGCCACGTCATACCCAAGCGCGGCAAGGTTTCGCTCGAGCGGTACAATGAACTCCACCGGAAAATATTCTCGTCGAGGAAGCACTGGAACGAACGCGCCACTAGCATCGCGTTCGGTGACTCGAAAATGTGGAAAACCTTCGCTACGAACAGATTCTTCAAACGTCACGAGCGTCGAAGGCAACACTTTGGGGTTCCAACTGAGTGCGTGAAGACCTCGTAATCGCTTCACGGTTGGTGCGGTAAAACGATAAAATTCGTCACGGGTTACGTGTTCCGAACTTTCAAAAAATAGCGCAATCGACCACATGACTTCTTGATAACGATCGAGCTGCGTAGTCAATTCGTCACCGAGACGACGACACCGCTCGTTGAACTCCAACTGACGACGCTGACTTTCACGACTGCTGAAGTACACGAAAAGCAGGGAGACGGCCGTGACGACAATAACCAAGGGAATCGCCACTGTATTTTTTCGACGGGCCCATATCGCGCGTGGCGAACCGAACAAGATGAGAACAAGCGGCGTAAAGATGAGAACACCGATGGAATCGCCAACCCACCAAGTCCACCAAGTGAATGCGATATTCGACGCAAAAACCGTCCCGGTCGTCCAAAATATACCGACCGAGATCGTCGGCGCTATCAAGCAGGCAACCGGTCCGCCAAGAATAAAAAAAATCAAAATATCCCTTTGTCCCACGAGCGGATTTGGAAAACCTACGAATCGCCTGACGAGGAATGTTCCAACGGCAGCCTGCAAGGTCGACGCCAATCCGATACCCGTGGCGACCAAGACGGATGAGGCAACGTTTTCTTGGCCGATGTCGACATTAGTGAGAAACGAACCAATGAACACGCCCGGAAGGACGCGATAGCCCCACAGGAGCACGGCGGCCAGAGCCATTCCCGACGGAGGCCACAACGCCGTTGCGTATCCGGGCGGAATGGCGAGAAGCAGGGCCAATTTGCCGGCAAGCAGATTCACAGCGGCAAGCAGTGAGGCTCGCACGATCCAAGACGACATCGCTGCAAAGTCTAGTCGTCGATGCTTCATTGGTCAGGTGCTTCGCGACCAACCTGCACTGTTATCCTGCGGACGGCATTCGCCTATTGCCGAGTGCAACTGGCTGCTTATTGAATGGGTTCGTCGAGGTCGTCCCGTCGCAGCATTGGTCGTGTGGCAATGCGACGGTACCAAGAAAAACCAACGAAAAGTCCCGCTATGAACCACCACGTGTGGTGCGGTGAGCCGCTTGGTGCAGACATCATGCAACTGCCATGCGGTTCATGTGGCGCCATACTTTCGGAAGGGGACGGGGTTGGCGGAGAAGGGGACGGGGTTGGCGGAGCATTCGTGCCTGGGATCGGCAAAGCCATTGATGAACTCGACTGTGCCGCAATCGTGGTCGAGCGTTTGTCGAGGGCATCTGGGCAACGTCGAGGATGTTTGGCCAGCCAATCGAGAAGTTCGCCCGCCTTGGTTTTGTTGCTGAGCGTTCGCCATTCTCCAGCGTGATCTTTGCCGGGCAAAAGGTCCCACGTGACGTCTTTCGTGCACGAGAGAATGTTTTCTTTCAAGCCCTTCGCCAAATGGTGCAAAGGATTTTTGTCGCCAACGAGAAAGTAAGCAGGAGGAGAACAAGGCGCGCAGGCCTTGGAGGCAGGAGGCATGCCGCCTCCAGCAAAAATCACGGCGGCGTAATGCTCGGCCAAGCGTGGATAATGGTACCCGAGAAAGGATGCTCCCCCAGACCACCCCGCGATCCAGATTCGATTGGGATCAATCGATGATTTTTTACGTACGGCTTCGATTTGCAAAACAATCCATGCCGGAGGATCACCTTGGGACCATTGCCAGAAGCTTCCAACGAGGCAACCTTGGTCTTTGGGGCACATCGGCGCGAGCACCGCAATGCCTCGTTCGATGGCTGCTTCGACAAACGGTGCAGAATCGCGCTTGACGAGCGGGGTTTTTCCTCCGGGGGCATCGCCATGCAACACGACGAGCAAGGGCGCAATCGTCGCACCTTCGGCAGGAGGTAGGAACAAGCAACCTTTGCAGGGGAAATCCGTATGAAGTGTTGGGGCAGTTTCCCCCGTCGACGCGCTCAATGTCGCCACGAAAAACGCCATCGACGCGAACAAACCACGAAAGAATGAACCAATACCCCATGGCGTAGTCATGCCGGGGTCATTCTCCATCGAGCGTATACAAATATGCAGCGATGTCTTTGGCTTCTTGCTCGGAAACGCCCATGATGGGCATACGCGTGCGCGGGCGAATATCGGTAGGTTTACGAATCCACCGGACCAGATTTTCTGGCGTATTGACCACGGTCTGCGCAATGTCCCCGCGATTGGCGAAACCGAATAGCGGATGCGATTCACGACCATTGGCTCCTTCAATGCCCGGAATGACGTGGCATGCACCACATGCATATTTCTTGATCGCGATTTTTCCTGCTTCTGTGTTTCCTCCGATCACCTCGCGTTTCGGTTTGGGTGATCCACACGCAACAAGCGAAAAAATCGTGAAACCGATCGCGAGTACGTGACGATTACTGAGGAAATGCACTGGTGCTCCCGTGTACGCCGAGTCGTTTGCGGCATCGTGCCACGCGCGCAACCTAGCACAAAAGAAACCGAAACGTTTTCCCGGCGGAAGTGACTTCTGGTAAAGACTGCGCCGAACGTCGGGCGGGGGACCGCTCAGGAGAGATAGTCAATGTTTCGAAAGATGTCGCTCGTCGTGCTGGTCGCCGGACTGGTAGCAACCGGCTGCGCCGGACCGAACCAGCGCCAGTATTATCGTGACGCGATTGCGAAGTTCCATGGGAGCGAACAACGTCTCCCCGATGCCAAGGAAACCTGCTGGCTTGCGCCCGATCTCGTCGGCGCAGGGGCAGGCGCAAACGTGATTGCCGAAGAAGAGTTCACGCACTTCTTGCTCAAGAAAGAGCTCTGCAAGATCGTCGAAAAACATCCGGACTCGACGGTAGGCTACACGTGGCCCGCTACAGATGTTTGTCCGTGCCCGGCGAACGTGCAGAGCTGCCAAGCCCAATGCGATGGCAAGGACAAAGAATCAGCGGGCGCAAGCGCAATTCCAAGTTTCGGATCGATTGGTGGAGGCGGCGCCAAACCGCCCCCCGAGGGACATGACAACAATCGGTCGAACGACAAATTGCTCGAACGATTCAAGAAGAGCACCCTTCCGGACAAGCTCATTACGTACCGTATCGACGAGCTGACCAAGGAACGCGCTGTCATTCACTTCCGCGTATCGGCAATGAAGAAAGACGGCACGATCGAGGAGTCGGAAACGGTGTTCATTTACGCTCGTCCCGCAGGTGGTTCAGAAGAAGCTGGCGACTGACACGATCGACTTCTGCGCCTCAGCCCCCGCCGCCCCATAGGCGTTAACTTCCCCTTGTTTGTCGACCAGTTGAGCGCTTCGCGCTCAACCTTAGTCAGGAAAAATTCCGACAAGCGCTACGCGCTTTCGGCATTTTCCCTCTATCCAGTTGACGATGGGGCTGCCACCCCAAACCCCACCGGAATAGAGATTTGAGGGCGATGGATGTCTAAGTTAGCGCTTATGGCCCGCCGCCCCCTCTCCAACTTCGCAATGCTTCGCAATGCTTCGCAATGCCACGTGGAGAAGGGGAGCCGGAAAAGCACTCTTAGTTCGGTACGTCGCGACAAACACTCGTTTCGTCGATCATCACAAGCCGCAAGAAGTAAGAGCCTCGCGACTTGTTTTCGGGATACAGCCCGATGGCGCCAAGCCGAAGGTCTTCGAAAAACACCGCGGTACCCGTATATCCACCAATCACCACCGATCCGTGAACCAACTCATGCTCGGGCACGGCGACGAGGTACACGGTCGATTCGCCGGTGGGTTTGTCCAAGATTTCTTCGCAGGCACGGGCAATCGCATCGCAAAGCCAGCTTGGACCGCGACGAAATTCGAAAACAAATGATGGCTCGGCCGTTATCCCCTCGAAAAAGTCGTCGAGGATCTCGTGGCATGGCGCTTCAGCAACGAGTTTGTGTTTGATGGCGGCGATGCCTCGCGTGACGGCGGCGATGGATTTGGCATTCGCTGCCGCTGTCGCAGCCTTCGATCGATGTTCGACTTGCTTCGGCCGTCGATGTTTTTTTTCGGACGAACCGGACCGTTTCTTCCGCGTTTGAACCGGGGCCGTAGGTGTGGATGCAGATGACTGACGGGAAGTACGAGGAGTAGCCATGGTGCACGTCGACTATGTTCGAGGTTGTAAGGACAATCCCGACTTCGCGAGGTTGATCAGGGCGAAGTCGTGGCGTTCACCTGTCCATCGAACGAGCTCGCCGTCGGTTGCGTGATCCCCGATATTTTTTTCATCTTTAGGGAAGTGCGCATGATCGTTCACCAGTTGCGACAAGTCTGGTACGGTCCGCGGTGATGAGCAGCCCCGCCGCCAGCATGGCCTCACAGGCCGCGCGCGACCGTGTTGGTCGTGTGTTGCGGGACAAGTGGCACCTGGATGAAGTGATCGGCAGCGGTGGATTCAGCGCCGTTTACTCCGCAACACATCGCAATGGCAAACGCGTTGCCATCAAGATCCTGCATCCCGAGCTGAGTGCGATCGACACGGCACGTAGTCGTTTCATACGTGAAGCTTATGCGGTCAACGCCGTCGAACATCCGGGGATGGTGTCTGTCGTCGATGACGACGTTGACGACGATGGATGCATCTTCCTCGTGATGGACTTGCTCGAAGGCGAAACGCTAGAAGAACGAAGGCAACGCAGCGGCGGAAGTCTCGACTTCGACGACGTTCTCATGATGGCCGACGATGTTCTCGACGTGCTTGCAGCGGCTCACGAGAAAGGCGTGATCCATCGAGATTTGAAGCCTGAAAACGTCTTCATCTGCAAGACGGGACAAATCAAACTGCTCGACTTCGGCGTCGCCAAACTCCGCGAAACGCCACACTCCAAAGCGCTCACGGTGAACGGCATCGTCATCGGAACGCCGGCGTTCATGCCGCCAGAACAAGCGCGAGGACAGTGGGAACAAGTCGACGAACGCTCCGATCTTTGGTCGATGGCCGCCACGATGTTCACGTTGCTCACAGGCCAACTCGTACATGGCCACTTGAGTCCACACGAAGCGCTCGTCGCGAGTGTGTCGAGACCTGCACCATCGCTTGATGAGATTTCTCCAGGTGCACCACGGAGCCTCGTGACGTTCATGGCGCGAGCGCTCGCGTTTGACAGGGCAAACCGTTTCCAAAGCGCGCGGGACATGCAACGCAGCGTGCGTTCTTTGTTGGGTGAACTTTCCAGTCGAGCATCCGTACGCAGTGCGCACATCGCCAACGAGACAACGTTGCAAGACGATCGCAAGAGCGTCACGGACGACTCGTCTTCGGTTACGAGACCACGATCGGGACTTGTGCCTGCGGATGCATTCGCCAACGTTGCTGGTGACTTACGCCCCTCGGGGCCACCTGTGCGTGAATTGCAATCCCTTTTCGATGCGCAAGCATCTGCTACGGATCTAAAGAAAATTGTACGAGACGAACCTCCGGCGCCGTTGGCCGAGGGCAAAAATACAAAGGACGGTTCGAAAGACGACGACAAAACGTTGGTTCGTCCTTCCAAATCCACTCCGCCTCCGAAAGACTCGGACGCCAAACCGGCGGCTCTGCGAGAAAAGAGGCCACGCGCGAAAGAGAAGTCGCCCCCACCTGTTCAAAACAAGGTTCCTCTATGGGGTTGGGCGGTGCTCGTACTTCTCACGATATTCATCATCTTGATGGCGCTATTGCTCGTGAAGGACATGAGAAGACTGCGCGGCGAGTTTTTCACGCCCGGACAAACGAATTCAGCGCTTGCGGGCTAAACCATGACGTGGATTGCCATCGCGGGCCTTTTGGCATTCATTTATGGCGTCATTGCTGCGGTCGATGCATCTCGGCGGCTGCTTGATATTCGGGTCGAGCGTGGAAAGGTAATCAGCCTTGACGGTCGGGCTCCGGGCGATCTTGTGCACGATGTGGAAGACGTCGTAGCGTCATCGAAAGCGTCTGGGCGTATTGTGGTTCAGCTCGAAGGGGATCGAGCGGCGGTGCGAGTTTCCGGAGATATTGACGAAGGGACGGCGCAGCGATTACGCAATGTGGTGGGACGATTTTCAACGGCGCGTTTGCGTGCGGCAAGGCGCGTCAAACGGTAGTCGATGTTGGCAGGGCGCGGGAAAATCGAAGCGGCCTAGGTAGAGACGTGATTCCCCAGGCCTACTGAAGGCGTTTCGAAGAGGGCGTGAGGAACCACGCCCGTACATTCGAAAAAATCCACCGGCTCTTGCGCCGAAATCAGCCCTTGCCGAGGAAACTCTTCACTTGTGATTCGATGGCGCTGCCAGGAACGATGAAGGGTTTGTCCGTGATATCGATGGCGAATTTTTGCGCCGTAATGGTGTAGATACCTTTTACGGTGCCCGCGGGCGTGGGAACGGAGAAATCACCCTTTTTTTCGTCGCCGAGGAACTTGCCGCCAGCCTTTTCGATAGCGCCTTTGGCTTTTGTGACCATGTCTTGTGCCGCACCGGGAAAATCGACCGAGAAACTATGCTTTGCCATGTGTAGCTACCTCTTGTCGCAAACGACATCGAGTAAAGTCTTGCCGAGGCGGTGCCTCGAACGACGGGGCCGACCATAATCCGAGTGCTTGTCGAAAGCCAGCACGAATGCATGCAAGGATCGCGACACTCTTCCGTCACGAACGTGCTGACGCTTCGCGTTCTTTCGTAAACGTAGCTTCGAGTCGTCCGCTGCCTGTATCGACAACGTCGCGCTCGTACCACGGACGCGATTTTTTCTCGTGGTATCGATAGAAAAACCACGCAAAGCAGAGCCAGGGAACGAGCATGAACGCGGCAAAGGACGCCGTGACATCAGCACCAATCGTTGAGCTCTTGGAAAACTGTCCGGTGACAACTCGAAACGGAATGACCTGCTGGGCGCGGAGACGCTCGAACGTTTTGTGATCCACGTCATCCGAGACATACCCGCTGGAGGGAACCATCGCGATAACGCGATAATGATAGACTAAGTCACCATCGTCATCCCTCGTGGTGTACGGCTCGAGCTTCGTGATGGGGATCGAAATGGTTTCTCCGATGAATCGGCGTAAATGATAACCGCCAAAAAGAACGTGAAGCACCACCGCCAAGGCGCTGATTCGACGTGCGCATTTGGCGTAAAATGCCGCGCGCGCTCGATAACGGGCCCCCAGTGGCTCGGATGAAAGCAACATGGTTTCCCCAGCGAGAGGTCGAAGCACGAGGGAATCGGTGGAAGAACGGTATCCGCCCGTACCCGTGGGGGCTTCTGGATCATGCGCTTTGACGAGTTCACCAGATGCAAACACGCGTTCACCGGGGGTGAGTTGGGCAAACTTGACCCGTTGGGTCAAATCGACGCGAATGAGGCCATCCATATCATCGACGAGAAATACTTTCTGCGTCGGTTCGATTCGAATACGTTTGTCGGCGTTGACGCGTAAATAAAAAGGCTCGACATTGATGCGGCGATTTTTTTCCGTCCATTTATGGGACCAGACGCCGGAGCTTTCGGACTCCTCCCCGTCTTGCTCGATATTGACTCGAACAGCTTGCAGCGCGCCTTGAGCATATTCGACGGCGCCGCAGACGATGGCTCGCCCTGGTGCGAGGCGGGCATGGACGTCGACGCTCGCATCCGCGGCGCGAGCTTCCCGAAGTTTGCGGAAGCGGAGCACGAGCGCGTGCGCGACGATGGCTCCAAACCCCAACGTACCGAAGCCATAGATGAGCACGGCCGACAGAAATGGCCCAAGATGCTGATGGGAGATCAAGTCGTCGATCATTCGGCGGGCAGGCTACCACGATCCCGCTTGACACCGGAAGGGCTTCGGTTTCTTCTGTGCGCCCTTGGTTGGCGAGAATCCACGTGGGGTTCGTCTCGGCCAAGGGGGTTTGGGGCGAAGGGCGCCGAAGGCGGCCCGAAGTCCCAAATGTTCAACAAGGGATTCACGCGGAGGATGTCGCAATGGTGTATGTGCCGCCTGGTCAAGAGGGATCCAAGGTCACTTACAAGTCGCGCTATGCGAACTACATCGGAGGCGAGTGGGTCGCGCCGGTAAAGGGGGAATATTTCGAGAATATCACGCCAGTTACGGGGCGTCCATTCTGCGAAATTCCGCGGTCTACGGCCGAAGACATCGAAAAAGCTCTCGATGCTGCGCATGCCGCCAAAGGGGCGTGGGGCAAAACGTCGCTGACGGAGCGAGCGATTATTCTGAACAAGATTGCGGATCGGATGGAGCAGAACCTGGAAATGCTCGCCCTGTCCGAAACCTGGGACAATGGCAAGCCCATTCGCGAGACGATGGCCGCCGATTTGCCGCTGGCCATCGACCACTTCCGATACTTCGCCGGTTGCATTCGCGCGCAAGAAGGTTCGATTGCGCAAATCGACGATACGACGGTCGCTTATCACTTCCAAGAGCCGCTTGGCGTGGTCGGACAAATCATTCCGTGGAACATCCCGCTTTTGATGGCTGCTTGGAAGTGATAAGCGACCGTCGTATCGTCGATATGCGCAATAGAACCTTCATGCGCGCGAAAGCAACCGGCGAAGAATCGGAAGTGG
>JANORL010001561.1:0-6763 GCA_031415295.1 Polyangiaceae bacterium
GCGAGCGGCAACGCCAACGAACCGAGAAGCAACCACAACGTCGAGCGAATGATGGGCATGCCAAATCCCTTTGGCTCCGAACATACGGCACATCCGATCAGGGTCAACGACAAAATTTGCGCCGTACACATTTTTCTTGCCTATCGTCATACACATTTACTACGAACGCATGTAAAGGAGACTTCACTCGTCCTGTTTCGCCGACAACGAGTTCCTAGGAAGAATAACCCGGCAATTTCGCCATTGACACGTCTAACTCGCAACGCTTCATTGACCACACATAGTATCCTTGCGCACATCCAGTACACGCGTTGCTTCGACGTGGTGATCGTCAGCGCTCGGAGCCTCGATTTTTCTTCACCAGCAGACACACGTGTGCATTGGTGCCGGTTTACTCGAGCGCAATATCACGCAAGGTGCGGCGGGAGCTTCACCAGCGACGCACCTTCGGAAACGGTAGCGAGAGCTGCCCCAGCGGAGCCCTCTTGCGCCAGTGGCGGTCGTACGCATGCGGTTGCGCCGTCGTTGAAGCTGAACTTCACGCAACCCCACCCGGCTTCAAGTCCCGCGCATTCGCTCCAACCCCTTTACCGGCACAAGCTCCCCCGCCGTCACCAAGTCATCAAATTGTTTCGCCAATGCCGACGCAAGCAGTCGATCCTCGATCAGCACCCCCGCCTCGATGTTTTTTTCTTGCGCCATAGCCGATGTATTCGCCGACGTCACCAACGCTATTTCTTCATCGATGATCACGCATTTCGCATGCAAACTAATCGTGTCATCGTCAATCGTGCGTGGATCGTGGAAGATCTCGGGCAAACGTGCCCCAGACCATTGCGAGCCGTGAAAACGCTTCACAAACCGTGCCTCATACGCTTCACGCGTTCGCCGGCCCGCCATAGCTTCGTCGCCAACCGTCAAGTCGAAAAACATTCGCACGCGTAACGTCGGAACCTCGGCCATCCGTGCCACAAGCGGTGCGAAAAGTCTCGCGCCACTACCCAGGCTGTAACTCGATACAATCACCGATCGTTTGGCGCGTTGAAACAGTTCCGCAACGACAATCTTCGTATCTCGCGACGATGCCCCCATTCGCTCCGGCCCCGTCCATACCAATTCCACCTTCGGCGCCCGCGCCATCGTCGCCGCTCGCTCCGCCACCACGAGACGGCAAATACGCGCCAATGCCACCTCGCTACCTACCGCAATCCGCAACGCCTCGAGCGATTTGACCGCCGGTACCGATACCGTAAACGTACGCAATCCAAATTTCGTCAACGGGCCGCGTACATGTCCCGCTTCGAGCGCTTCCGCAAGCTGTAGCAATGTCTCGCTGGGAATGTCGAGCGCGGCGGTCTCCATCAAACGTCCTCGAAAAACGCCGCGCCAAGGCTTTCCACAGTGTCCACCACCAGCGACCTGTCGAGCAATTCATTCGACCATTCGCACGACGGCTCCGAAATGAGCAAACATCCATGACAAGCTGCGCCGTGGAGAAATCGCTCTTCGTGCGCATAATCCGGATGATGCTGGGCGCATACCGGATCATTCGAACAAAGCCGGCCCAATTCGAGCGCTGCATGGAGGTGCTGCGTCAGTTTCTTACCCACCTGAACAAGTCCTCCCAGCGTTCCTTCCGCATCAGGCGTCCCTGTAAAAAGCAGTATCCCACAACGATCACCGTCGAGATACACGCGCTCACGAATCGAACTCGCCGCATAACCGCATTCCAGCGAAACCGCGGTTAACAACAAGTGCGACAACGAATGCAACATCACGTACGTCACACCAGGAAAACGCGCATTCGTTGCCTGACGACGTTTCTTCCACGCGTCGAATCCCGCTTCGAGCTGCGTGCGACGTGCGTCCACTTCGAGACGATCGCGCCATTTCGTAATGGCCACCGGATCCAGCGCGATAAAAATACCTTCGCCGCGATTCTCCACCGCAGGAAACCAAGTCACCTCGCGTGCTAATGGCGCCGTGCGTACACCTAGCGACAATTCATAATCCACATCGCGCGCAGTCGCCTCGAATCGCGTAAAACCAAGCTGCACGATCACTTCACGCAATCGATGTACCAGGACAACCCGCGACACGTAACGCATCGGCCCACTTCGATCTGGATCGAGACGTAATGCATGCGCAAAAAAATCCTGTTTTTCCGGCGTATCTTCTCCCGCTGATTCCGAAGTCGCCCAAAATGTATCCAGCTCCGCCTGCTTGATTCCGCGTCGCTCCTCGACGGCACCCGATTGTCTCCTCCGCACTTCCGTCCACAACTCTTGCGCCGTAAATCGTTCACGCAGGTGCTTGTATTTGTTTTTCTTTAGTTCGTACGTGATGCCTTCCAGCGATTCCGCCGACTCGAGATCGCCCCACGCTTGATCCACCGCTTCCCGAAGTGCTTGCTTGTTCGGATCTCCCGGAATCGATATCGCACTGATGTTTTGCGGAAAATACGCATTCGTCGCCGACCTCACGAGCAGCTTGTTACGACGCGTTTTGCCTTTTTCGTCCACGCAACTCGGAGCTTCCGTCGCGCCAATCGTCGCATTGCCTAACCACGGCATTTCACCCCGACATACACCCAACGCCGAATGATCGCCTTTTTGCGTCGCATCCACCAGCGAACGGCTCAGTTTACACGCACAGCGCACGAAGATATCCGCCAAATCCCCATTCGTCCCGCGTTCGTCCAGGAACAACTCACGCGAGCAACTCGTTTGTCCGCCATGCGCATACACCCGCCAATCAATGTCGCTGATGTGCCCATTCGGACACGCCTGCACGAAGCGAATCGGCACGACGTCACCATAATTGCCCCGCTCGATCGCGCGCTGATGCAATAACCGACGCGACCGAAAACCTTTCTCTCCAACGTCCTTTTGCTCGATGAACCATTCTGGAAATTCGAATGCCGCAATGCCTCGTGTCGGACCTTCGGGATCTTCGTGCGGCGTCGGTGGCGCAAACAACCGCAATTTCGGATTTTGTTCGCGTGTTTTCAACGCTGATTCAAGACGTTCTTCAAAGATTTGCTGGAATCGCTCCTTGTCTGGATCGCCCCACGATTCCAGCCCGCCCATAATCGCCGCGTGTTTCGGGAAATCAACCAGCGCTCCTGGGCCAAACGTCGTCAACACTTGGCTCCGACGCACTTGCCCCTCGGGACGCGGCCTTGTCTTTTGCGAACCACCAGTTCGGGGTTTACGCGCGGCCATCAGCTTTCCTCCTCGCGGCGAGCGCCGGGTTTTCTCAAAAATACATCCACGCTCGGCTCTACATCACGAAGCGATCGTTGCGCTTTGAATTTTCGTAAATCGGGATCATCCGGCATTTCTTCGAGTGGGTCACGTAGTAGTTTCGGATGCGCCGGCTCCTCGCGCTGGTATTGAAGCCTCGCGCTGACTGCCTGGTTTTTCTCGACCGTACGTTTCCACGAATCCAGCAAACCACGCGCACGAGCTTCGATTTTCTGTCCAATCTCCGACGCTTCATTCTTGTCCACGTGCGCCTGTGCCGTGCGCTCGCCAAGCTGCTTGGCAACCATGGCCACGCGATCCCGTAACGCGCTTTTGCCTATTTCCTCGGCACCTAGCGGCGGCGTCAATTCTGTTATGCCCAGCCGCGCCAGCGTCACCGTCACTGCCGCGATACCGCGATCGATCGCGCGCGGCGAAAACGGCGTCACGCTCGTCGCTTCGACCGCCCGATAGAACGATGCATGGTACGCGTGAAATCGCTCGTAATGGGAACGATCCCGCGGTTTGTGGCAATTGAGCAGCGTAATCACCAGCCCTGGCCGGCTATCATCGCGCCCCACACGAGACGTCGCTTGAATGTATTCCGCCGTCGTTTTCGGTTGGCCGAGCACCACCATCATGCCCAACCGCTGAATATCGAGGCCCACCGAAATCATATTCGTCGCCAATGCCACATCCACATGGTCGGTTTTGCCCATGATGCACGCCAATCGATCCTTTGCTTGGGCCACGCGATGCGTCGGCTCGCGACTCGTCAATTCCACCGGCTCTCCTAGCGATCGCTCCGCAAAATCGCACGTTTCCTGGTCGACACGCCTCCGCGTATGATACCCGCGAATGCGTGACGTCACCTCGTCCTCCACAATGCGCCGGCTTCCCCCGAGCTCCCGCAAGCTATTAAAGTATCCGACCAACGTCGTATACGGATCGGCCGCTACGCCTGATTCATCGTAGGCTTTTTTCCCGGCCGAAAGCATCGCCAAGTAAACACGCAACAGCGCAACTTTGAAACTCCTCCCGGGCGCTGCCACTCCAATGTATTTGCGGGCATGTTTTTCCGTCACCGGCACCGTTTGCGCAAAAAATGAATCGCGCCGATCCGGTCCAGGCGGAGGAAACACCGTCACTGCTGACCGACCGAAAAGCGCTTTGATTTGAGCTTCGGCACGACGCACCGTCGCTGTCGAGGCAATGATTTTGGGGCCAAACGTTTTTCCGTTTTCCGTGCGTTCGCATAGAATATCGATCGCCGTTTCGTACAAGCCCACCATCGTCCCGAGCGGCCCGGAAATCAAATGCAGTTCGTCTTGAATCACCAAATCTGGAGGTGCCAATCGTCCTCGTTCTATCGGGCTGCCAATTCCCGGGTCACACGGACCATAAAAACCGATCTTGTCGTGCCGATCCACGCGTCCAAACAACGCGCCACTTCGCCCCACCCACGGAAGCTGCGCGAATTTATCCACCGTCGCAATCAGAAAACACGGCAAGCGCTGATAAATCGGTTCGTCCACCGCCAAGATGGGCAAAGCCATCTCGCGCGCAAAGACGCAATCTCGATTCGCGCACCAAACCTCCACGTTGTTCGGTTTGGATCGGTTCGGCACCAATCGAAATGAATTGGGTACGAACTTCTTGTCGCACCACGGGCATTTCTCGATCGGAATGGGCGAGGGGTTCTTGTCCGAGTTTTCCTGAAACGCATTGACCTTCATCCGCGCCGACGACGGATCGAAGTTCTTGTCGTCCCCCATGCGATTCGGCGTCGCGCCTTTGCCGACCCACAACCCAATCTCGAAAGGCCACGTACCAAGCCGTTTGTCGCCTTTTTTCGCCCGCTCTTGCCGTTCCAATTCCAGCGCACACACAAGTGCCGCGGCGCGACTTAGCTGATCCAGCGTCAAGAGCCGCAACGTATACCGCATAATCACGCTCACGCCCGCGCCGGAAATGCCCCCATTACGCAACCTTCGCAACACAAGCGTAAACGCGGCCAGCCCGAGATATGCTTCGGTTTTGCCACCACCCGTCGGGAAAAACAACAAATCGATGACTTTACGATCGTGATGCAATGGTTCGTGCATTGCTTGCAAATTGATCAGCAAAAACGCGAGCTGAAACGGTCGCCACGTGGGCGGACCATACTGTTTTTTCGTATCGCGTGCCCGAGCCTGCCGAGCCATCGCTTTGTTCGCCAGGCAAAACGCTAAAAAGACATCCGCATTGTTCAGCGCGGTCAATCCATCCGTCGTTCGCCGTTGCACGGTACGCGCTGCATCGAGCAATCCCACAAGCACAGGTTGTTGTTTGTCGCTGACTTTTGTCAGTGCTTGTTCTTCAATCCATGACGCATATGCCGCGGGAAGCTTTTCAAGCATCTTTCGTACATCGTCTGCGGATTCGGCATTCGCCAGCGTTTCCATTTCGAGGGTCACGGCGTCGACTTTGCTGGCGATCACCTTTTCCACTTCGGCCGTCGGCAACCACGTCGTTCGTACTCGAGTGCACGCGCCGTTGTCATTCACATCGGCTTCGGCGGCAATGCCATGTCCCACGGCGTATTCGAAGACGTCGCGGTATTGCAATTCGGCGATTTGCTCGTCCGCTTCGTCACTGTCTTGTTGTCCACGGATGTTCGGGCGCGGTAAAAATCGTTCTTCAGTGTGAACCTCGAGTGCTGCTTGAAATAAAAAAAACTGGTCTTTGGGTGTGCGATCCTGGAATTCTTTGTCATTGACCAAAAATACGGAAACGGCACGCGCGCCTTCTTCCTCGACGCCGCTTCCTTTGGGCACTCGACGCACGGTGAAAACCAGTTTTACGCCATCGGCCAGCGGATATTCTTTTTTGCCCGTTGCGGGAATCGCATACGTTTCGCCTGCTTCTTTGGGCGTTCGTTTCCAACGTTCTTCGTAACGCGCCTTCGTTGCAGTCGCATCCGTTTCGTTCAGCGCAGGAGGTCGCACGGAACCTTCGCGTATATATTCGCCCCATGTGGCGCGCACCGATAGCGTATTTGTCGCCCTAGGAACGAGTATACTCAATCCAATAGAGGACGGGAAAAACGCTTTTCGTGCGGAAGCAACTTCCGGAGTGGGCGCGTCATCGCCATCGTCGTCGCCACCGGTTGCGACGCCTTCGTCTTGATCGGCATCCTGACGCACGTCAATGGGCGCTTCTCGGGGTACCAAAAACCCTGTCAAATACCAGCGGGATGGAGCGGCGGAGAGGACTTCATGAGGCTCGGCGCCCACGAGATCGCGGCCCAGGACATTGACGAGGTGATCGCGAACGTGGACGGGCGAGGTGAGTGGGGTTCGTTGCAGGGTTGACACGTTGGGCGTTTCTCCAGACGTGCCACGTTTACGCGGGTTGGCTTGTTGTGTCTACAAAGAAATACGAGGGGGACGAATGGCTCCATCGAGCCTCTCAGGGAACAGTCCGAAACAAAAGGTTGACCTCAGCGTGACCGCCGCATAGGCTCGCGCGTGAGGCCT
>JANORL010001562.1:0-11898 GCA_031415295.1 Polyangiaceae bacterium
GCCCCACGAGCGCCACACTCGCGGGAAATGGCCGATCAAATCGGTCAAGATACCCTACGCGCAGTTGTGTCAAGAAAGACACCATGGTTTCACCAACCAAACAGTCCGCCTCGTCGAAGAAGATCACCCAGGGACGATCACTGTGTTGGGCCAGGTCCGACAGGGCCGTGGATAGCGCACGAGCGGGATCCTTCAACAGCGTCTCGAGGTCAGGCCGTGGTACGTCCGGATGAACCCTCGCGCAGACATCGATCAATTTTCCAACAATCGTGCGAAATCCCTTGATCGGATCGGGTTGCTCGCGCGCGGTTTCGACGTCCACCCACATCGCTCGCCACTTGCCGGTGGCGTTCAGGTGGTTTTCGAGCCACTTGGTGCTGGTGGTTTTTCCGGTCTGCCAACCGGCCGTAAACGTGAAGAACTTGTGATCGTCGATGAGACGCATCACGCGACCGAGGCGCCGCTCAGGCGGGAGCATGTAGTGATCGCGAGGGTTACACGGACCGGCGGTGTTGAAACACGGGCGCATGCGCGGGACTCTGCACGCGCTATATGGACCTGTCAAATGGTTTCCGGGTAGGGACGTAAGGCGCCGAAGGTATCCTGAAGCGATCATCACGCCGACACAAGACAAACCCCAGCGCCCACGGGACGGGTTTTCGTCGAACCTCGGAGCAATGTTTCAATCGCCGGTTCATTCTGGCACGTGGTCGGCCTCTGTCGTTTCGAAGTCGGCGAGCTCGATTTGCAATTGCCCGACGATGCCGACTTTCGCGCACTCCCGCCACGGGCCGACCCGATTCGCGTCATCCCGTGACATGCGCGCCTGGTTACTGCGCTGCCCTCGACAAACGTTCGGGTTTTCTCTCCGTGCCCTTGCGCGCCCTCGTTCGTTCGCGTAAAACTCGCCACCATGACGGACGAACTCGAGGTTCTGCCGGAAAAACTGCAATCGCCTGGGGAAAGCGACGACGCCGCATCGGCCCATGACGCGATGTTTTTCAAGGCCTTCTCCAAGCCAGAACACGCTGCGGCCGAACTAAAGTGCATTTTCAAGCCCGCGCTCGTGGCGCGAATTGACTGGGATACGTTCAAACCGCTATCGATCAAGTTTGTCGATGCAAAATTGACTGGGCGTTATGCAGACGTCCTGTATTCGGTACGTATCGGCGGCCGAGAAACGCTCATCTATTTTTTACTGGAGCACAAGTCCGATTCCGATCCGTGGACGCCGCTCCAATTGCTGGAATACAAGACGCGTATTTGGCGCGCCTATGTGGAAGACCCGGTCAACAAGGGCAAACTCCATTTGCCCGTCATCATTGCGGTGGTTTTGCACCATAGTGAACGCGGGTGGAGGCGGTCATTGAGGTTTCGTGCGTTGTTCGATGTGGCCGAACAAGATGTCGCATTGCTCGAACCCTACATGCTCGACTTTGGCATGATGATGGATGACATCAGCAAGGTCAGCGCTGACGCCATTGCACGACGGCCCATCACGCCCGAGGGACGGCTGGTCTTGTTTGCGCTGCGGTTTGGACGAACACCAAAGAAGTTCTTGAAGGAACTCCCGAAAATCGTTCCGGTGATCTTGACTTTGCGCAGTCAACCTCACGGCAGACTTGTCATCGCGTCCTTCATCGTGTATCTGAAGACGGTCGGCAAGGTACCGGAAGAGGAGGTGCGTGTGGCGTTGCAACAAGCCGTGGGAAATTCGATCGCTGAAGAGATCTTGTTTGGCGCTGAACGGCGCTACGAAAAAGGCTTGCGTGACGGTGAACTCAAGGGAGAACTCAAGGGTGAACTCAAGGGTGAACGCAAACTGTTGAAGCAGCTGCTCGGTCAACGCTTCGGCATGTTGCCTCCCGATGCACTGGCGCGCATCGATGCGGCGGCGACCGAGGACCTCGATGCGATGGGGTTGCGCGTGCTCACCGCGGCCACGCTCGAAGAAGCGCTTGGAGCGTCCACCCAGACGCCGTGCTGAACACGCCGAGATGCGCGGGGCGTAAGAAAGTGCACGACGCAGCGAATTCCCACCTGCCGACAAACCAAACGTTACGATGTGCAAGTTATTCGATTCGGAATACGGATATCGTTCCGTGGACGTCAACTCGTTTGATTCGATGCTTGCCCACTGTTTTTTTACCCCCTCGTTGAATTGCACTTAAAACCGACCCCGACGCGCGTGGGTAAGGGCTTTTGTCGATAAGAACGAGCCATTTCACTCCATATTTGCGAATCACGGTCGCGATGGCTTCTTCACCATCCATGGGAATCGACACAACCGGACTACGCGTGTTGGCCATCACGTACCATGGAGAGGTTGCCATCACCGGTTCGCCAGCAAATTGCTTCGATAGCCGCCGCAACTCACGCTCCTTCAGGCGACCCGATGTCCTGGACCGTTGACGATAAGGCACAAGCTCGTCAGCGATCGGGTAGACGATGAGCATTGCCATCGCCGTCGTCACCAATGCAATTGCGGATTGAGTCGCCGATGAACGCCCGCGCTGCATTCGTTGACTCAATGCAAAAATAAAATCGAATGCAACGCTCGCACCTACAGCACACGTCGCGACGACCAGTGGTAAAAGCCCCGAGAGCGTACGCCAGAAATGAAACATCGGTCCGCTGCCCCAGGTCAACACGTAGGCCGCGAAGACTGTCGCTCCAGGCAGTATGAAATGACGGCCAAGTCCGTTACGCAAGGTGCACATGATTGGCAATGCGCCAAGGGCCAAAAAAAGCGGCTGCGATGGCAAGAATTCAAGGGCACGGACGGTTTGTACGAGAAGTAATAACCGATCGCGTGCATAATCGAATTCGAACCGCGAGCGTATTGCGTCGGCGATGGACACGGTATCGCGGCGCCACGAATAGAGATCCAGCTGGTTTTTCAACCAGGGAGCCGCTGCAGACCCCGAGGGCACAAACGATCCGAACGACCAGATGTTTCGTGCGACATACACGGCAACGAGTCCAGTAGCGAACAAGAGCGTGCGCACGAGTTTCGACCGGTCATTACGGCGATGAACTTGCACGAGAACGGCAACGCAAATACCGAAATAGAGCGCCATGCCGTCGATTCGACAGAGGGCCAAGGAGAATCCTGCCAGCACTGCCAACCACGTGCGCCCCTGCGCTATGGCAATCAGCGCGACGGTGAGCAAAAAATGATACAGCGGAAGACTCTCGGTATCGAATCGGTAGTCGTGTGCAAATGGCGAAAAGGCGAAACTCAACAGCGCCAGCAACTGAATGATGCCGTGGCGGACTGGTAGGGCAAAACAGACGAGATACCAAAATGCGATGACGCTGAGGGCACTGATGCTCGCCATTGCGGCGAATGCTACCCGTTGCACCGGTCCGAAAATCGTCAGAATGGGCGCAAGCACGCAACTCGTCAGGCCGCCCCAATAATCGAATGCAGCGTGCGTTATGGATTCTGGGGGGTTTAGGAAATGCCACACGAGTGGCTCTTCGAATCGTCCAGTGCGCGCCATATGCCGAGCGACGCCGAAATAGTAGGCGGAGTCATTGTCTAAATTGCCCTCGGCTGTGGCACCAATACGCAGGTAAATCGCACCGATTGCCAGGCTAATCCCCAGCAGCGACAGCTCCCAAAGCCCCAACCCTCCTTTGGGCGCTGGTATTGGAGTAACCGCGATGCCGCCTACGCGACGGCTCCGTTGATGAACGCGAAACGTCAATACAAGCAGTGCGACAAACACGACGAGCGCGCCAAGATGCCCACGTGCGACCGACGGCAGATGTCCGACAAACGCCAGGAGCGCAAAAATGAGCGCCGCCGGCCAAGCGATTCGCGCACCTTCATTCAGTGCGGCCCAATGCGACCGCAGACCTAATACGCGCCCAACGGATTCCGCGGCACCGAATACGACAAGCAGCGCGAGCGGGTAGAACCAATCACCGAGCGCACAAGGGCTCGGCCAGCGTTGATGCGCAAGATAAAAGCCGAGCCCAAGGCTGGCAGCCAGAAGAGCGCCAAAGTGGATCAAGTTCGTGCTCTATCAACAATGCCGTCGAGCGGCAACAACGAGATTGCAGGAATACCGACAAAATGCATGGTCACATGCACCATCCATCGAGGTTACTTTTTCTCGTTGACGGTCGAGTGATAGGTGAATTTTTTTCCCTTGATCTTGACGATCACGATTGGTTTGTCCGCATTTCTCTCAGCATCGATCGTAATTTTGCCCGTGCTTCCCTGAAAGTTTTTCGTTTCGGCAATCGCATCACGAATCGCTTCGGGCGTATCCGCCTTTGCACGCGTAATCGCATCCGCAAGAAGAACCGTCGCGTCGTACCCCAGTGCAGCAAGCGCCGATGGTTCGCGCTTGAAGCGTTCCGAATAAGCCTTCACGAAGACTTGCGAATGCGGCCAGGGAACGTCTGGCGAAAAGTGGTTCGTGAAATAGGCCCCCTCGATTTCGTCACCCGCATCATTCACAAGGGAATCCGAGTGCCAGCCATCGCCTCCGACAAACATTTCGCCTGGTACACCAGCGGCTTTTGCCTGACGCGCAATAGGAACCATCGCGTTGTAATAAACAGGAGCGTAAATGACTTCCGGCTTCGCATCGCGAATCTCGTTCAGGAACGTGGTGAAGTTGGTTTCACTCTTGAGGAAGCTTTTTTCGATGACAATTTTCGCGCCGATTTTTTCTGCTTCCACGCGGAACTCGTGCGCCAATTCGGACGAATAGAGATCGTCGGATGCATAAAGTATGGCGATGTTTTTCTTGCCCAGGGTGTTCACGACGAACCGAGCCCCCATTTGTCCTTGGATGTTGTCCGTGTAGCAAACGCGAAAAACGAATGGACCGACTTTGGTCACATCGGGGTTGGTGGACGAAGGCGAAATCATGGGGATTTTGTATCGGTTGGCCACGATCCCCCCTGCTTTCGAACGGGCCGAGGAGACCTCGCCGAGCAAAGCCACGACCTTGTCCCGATTGATGAGTTGCAGGACTTTGTTCGACGCTTCTTGCGGATTCGACTTGTCGTCCTCGACGATGAGTTTGATTGGTTTTCCTCTGATACCACCGGCACGATTGATCTCGTCCGCTGCCATTTCGATTCCTGCGCGCGTGTCGATACCGGAGAAAGCTTCCGGCCCGGAAAGACTCAAATATACACCCAGTCTCCATTCAGTGATCGCTGCAGGTTGTTCTGGGATACCGTCCTTTGTGCAACCAGACACTCCAACAGCCGCGGCGATGGTCCAACTTGCGGCAATCGTGAGCAATGTTCTGCGCTGAAACATTTCGAGCCTCCTGGTGAGTTAAGAGAGTCATGATGGGTTCATCCTGGACATCACGATGCAACGCATAGCGCAGAATGGTTGAACCACCAAGTAAATTCTGCGTAACGAACAACGCACGAGATTCACCCTGGCATAGAAGTTCGGTCCAGTCGTTACTACTTCCTGGCCATTTTTTCGCCACGGCCAACGACTGGGTCGCGTCCACGTCCGGGGATCGAGAATTTTTTGAAATAAAAATGGGACCGTCGACGAATAGGTGCGTCATGCTTTCGAGTACGGTGAAGAGCCGTCAACAGTAATACATTCTTCGAAACGTCCTCGTTTCGATCGGACATTTTGTGTCCTGCTCACGAGCCATTTTCATGGCTTTATTCGCTCTTTCAGGTTAAATTTGAAGCCGCTCGATGGACGCAAAAAGGAATTGGCGTCCCGAGTGAGCGTAATTCAACGGACGGGTTAAGAACCTGAGGTCAGGGATTGCGTATTCAGTTGCGCATTTTGATTCGTCCGCTGCATGAGGAGGCATTTGTGACGCAAACGATGTTGCACGTCGATCGCGTTCGAACCCGCATGCCGTTGGAATGTACTGTGATTGCAGTGCTCGTCTGGACGGTGTTCGCGGCGATTTGTGTCGGTTCGTGGTTGCTCGCGACAAACGATTCGGCACATGATTTGCAGGGTTTGCAGGGGACGAAGATGGAGCATGCTCCGCAATCGAATACCTCGGCAACGAACGTATCGGCATCCAAACCAGCCGATCCCTATGAAATGGAATCGCGGGGCAGACCCGGACGTAGGTTCTGATCCGTAACATTTTCTCTGGTTTGTCGACCGGTTGAGCGCTTCGCGCTCAACCCTCGTCAGGAAAAACGCCGACAAGCGCTGCGCGCTTTCGGCATTTTCCCTCTACCCAGTTGACGATGGGGCTGCCGCCCCAAACCCCGCCGAAATCGAGAATTGAGAGCCATGCCTACGTAGCCTGAACCGAAGCGGGAGCAGGGTTCGCCGCATCTTTTTCGGCTCCCTTGGTCGCCCTCTGCGCCAATTCTAACCGAACGGCTTCCGCGCAGGCCGATTCAGCAACCTTTTTCCGTTGCTCATCGGTAATTGACTGAGAAACCGCTTGCGGAAAGGGAATGACCACGTCTCCGGCACGCAGAGCCAACCGTCCAGTTTCCTTCGATAGAAAAATACGCACCGTCAAATTCTGTGACGGGAACTCCTCAATACGTGCCTCGTATTCGTAACATGTAAACGAGGGATCGGTCGAGCGCTTCCTTGGAGACCCAGCAAGCTGGCCGTTGAGGTGAAAAGAGCCTCCGTCTACCAGAAAAGTGAATCCGTTGCAAAGAAGCTTATCCAGAAATTGGACGCGTTTCCGATCATGCTCGCTTAGGTTCATTACAATCTCCCACACGCGCCCCCATCTCGGAAGCGACCACCCCCAAGTTCCACATCCCGACCGAACCGTCAAGGCATATGTGCGCGACCTTTTGCAATGTGCCCATCGAAGCGCTCTGTTTGTCGGCGTTGTCGATGGAAAATGACGCCTCTACTGTTGCACAACCATTGCCTCCACTATCGTCGCTGCGTGTGCGGATTGGTCGGCCACGACATACCGTTTTAGACTGCCGGCAGCTCTTCGCGCGCGAAACGCTCGAATTTACCTCGGATCGTGTGGTGCTGGAGCTGAAAGCGGCCGAGCGCGGGGAAAAAAGCATCGAGAAAGCCATGGAGGAAGGGCTATTGCAGCTCGAAGCGCACGACTACGCGGCCGAATTGCGCGCTGCCGGGGTGGAGAAGATCCACCAGATGGTCATAACATTCGATGGCAAACGCGTAATGGTTCTCCCAAAGGGGGCGCCGCCGCCCGAGAAGCCGGCAAGCAGAGCGCCGCAGAAGGCGGCGAACAAGGTGGCAAAGAAGGCGGCAAAGAAGGCGGCAAAGAAGGCGACGGGGTCGAAGAAAACGGCAAAGAAAACGGCAAAGAAGAAATGATGTCGATTGCGCATTCCGCATTCAACGAAGGAAGTCGGAGGTTAGGGGTGGGGTCGAACGAGCACCGCTTTATGAACGATCCCGCTCCACATTGGCGGAGTTGATTCAGAACTCGAGCGCCTCCCGAAAGGCCAGTTCCCATATTTCCCAAGGCAGCCGAAACGCCGTTGCCTCCCGTTCCGAAAACACTCCGTTTGGAGCACGTTGCCACGCCACGCACAACTGTCCGTCGACGCACCATTGCCACCATTGATGTAGGTCCTTTTGCGCCGCGCCTGTATTTGCGTTGGTCCACCACGTGAGCGGATCATTCGGCAAACCCCGCGGAAGCGCGCACAAGGCAATCAATCGATCGCGTTCGCCGTCGGGCCATGGCGGTCGGACCAAAATGCCGTCGAGCGAAAGCTGCACATCGAGCCCGCAAATCAACACAGAAAAGTCTGTAAGTTCTGGGAACAGCGAAGGGTTCTGCAAATCGTCGTTCCAGAGCGTATCGGCAATCACGCGTAAATGCGCGGAAATGGTTTCCATTCCTGCATCCGGAACGGTAGCCTTTGCCGCCGCCCGCCGCGCCGAGAACGACGCCAGGAGCGCGTCATCATCGGGCTCGTCGGACAACACAGTGGCGAGCGGTGTGGCCGAAACGAAAATGGAGTGATTGCAATGGTCGCCATCGGAGAGCCGGAAGGCGGCATCGTGCCGGCAATGCGCGCAACGCAGGTTGGGTAGTTTGTCCCGGTAACCAATGCCACAGCAGCCGATGCTCCGCGCGGTATCCTCGTGCAGCACGAGCCCCTGCACGTCCTCGATGTTCAACGCAATGGGGTGCTCTGGACGACCGGGAGAGTTGGGGCGAAGCGACCACGTGCCGGTGGGCGAATCCGAGCACACGTCCCAGCGCACTTCATTCTCGAGCCACGCAGGCAACCGCCGAAGTGGAGGAGTCCAAAGCGCGCCGCACGAGGGGCATCCGAAGCGGGATCGCTCAATCATGTGCGGAGAATACACCAACGAAACGCAGCGAGAAACTTGAAAGGCACATCAGCGGCGTTATGTGTGCGGCTGACGGTTCGAATGCATCATTCGCGGCCGTTTGCGTGGTATTGACAGCCGCATTGCTTCACGACGCGCCGCGCGCGAGCGATTCCAGCAAGCTGCCGTATTACGCGCCCGTATCGAGCATCCAGAAGCGAGCTCTCGGCCTCGTCCTCCGTCGGCGCAACATCTGCCGGTGGCTTCTTTGGCAATAGGATCCGTCCGAAAATCAACGCAAACACACCGGCAATCGCCGATGCGCGGAGGACCGCAACTTTGGCCGTGCCAAGCATTCGTGGATCGGGAAACGCGAGACCGGCAATGAAGATGGCCATGGTAAAACCAATCCCTGCAACGACGCCGACGAGCGAAATGCTCTTCCATGAAATGCCCTTGGGCAAGGAGGAATCTTCTTCCCCGCATGGTCCATGTCCCGCTGGTACAACCGCTTTTCCCAGGTCGTCTTGCCCGTCTGCCTGCCCGCATGGAGCGTGAAAAACTTCGTTTCAAGATCCGGCGGGTGCCCAGCCGGAAAAGTTGTACCACGGGTTCATTTTGGGGCTCTTGGTGCATTTGGAAAAACAATACGACGTGCGATCGAATCGGGAAGCGGGCGACGGTCGCGCGGCCGGCAAGGCCAATGGTTCGCGCATTCAGCGACCTCTCGTTGTCGCGGCAAGCCATTGACCCCCGCACGGAGCTGTGCGACGAAACGCCGCCCCTTGCAGGAGCCTCTTTTCCATGCCGATCGCCACGTCCATTCGTTGGATCGACCGCCCTTCGGTCGATCTCCCCTGGTTCATTGGTGCCGCCCTGCTCGGCTGGGCAGCGCTGTTCGCACACGTCTTGGGTGGCGTACCCGCGATAGCCCTCTACTGGGTGTGGATCCTGTTCTTCGACGGCCCCCACCTCTTCGCCACACTGACGCGCACCTACTTCGACAAGGCCGAACGCGCGTCGCGTGGCCGCCTGCTGTTCGGCGCGCTGGCCTGGTGCCTACCACCGCTCGCGATGCTGGGGTGGGGTGTCGCCACCGGCAATCGGCTGCCCTGGTTCATGTTCCTCGCGTTCGCGCAGGTGTGGGCCTACTGGCACGTCGTGCGACAGCATTACGGCTTCCTGGTCCTCTACCAGCGCAAGGCCGGCGAACCGGCGGGCTTGGCGAACCGCATCGATTACGCGGCCTTTTACACATGGATGCTCGCGCCCTTCGTGTCCTTCGCGCTCCGGCACCCGAGCGCGCGCAAGGAGCTTAGCCTCCCCGCCGTGATGAGCGCGCCCGAGGCGACCATCGTGCAGGTGATGCTCGCGCTTACCGTGCTCGCGTTCGTCGTTTATGCGGCCTCAGAAGCCCGCCGCGTGCTTGGAGGCGCCCCGTGGAACGTGACGAAGAACTTCTTCCTGGCCGCTTGCGTGCCGCTCCACGTGGTCACGCTCCTGCATCCCACGTGGTCGACCTCCATGGAGCTCTTGGCCCTGCCCGTCATCGTGACGGCGTACCACAACGTCCAATACAACGGCATCGTGTGGTCCTACGCGCGAAAGCGCTACGCCACGGACGCCGACGGGACGCGCTACGGCGCCGCCAGCCGGATGACGCGCAACGTCGTCGCCTGGTACGCGCTCGGGCTGCTCTGTGCGTTCGTCGGCCGCTACGCAAGCTGGAGCGTAGACGGCCGGTTTTGGCCCTTCACTCCCGGGACCTGGAAGCTCGGCGGCGTGTTCTCTGGCACGGACCTCGTGAATGCATGGTGGTGGTTTGTCGCGATGCACCATTATTACCTTGACCAGAAGATCTGGCGCGTGAGCCGCGACCGCGAGGTACAGCGCGACCTTGGGCTGGCGGTCGGATGACCGGCGCGGCGCGTAGTTTTGCCGCGGAACTCGAGCGCGAGAAGACATCACAGCGCACGCACGAACACCTTCTAACGAAGGCTCGGCGAGGGTTTGTCATGGGCGGGCGCGTGTGCGGATACGAGAACGTCGAAGTGAAGAACGGCGATCGTCGTGTGCACGTTGAGTACAAAATCAACGAGGAACAGGCTGCGATCGTGCACGAGCTGTTCTCGCGTTACGCCGAAGGGCAGGGACTTAGTACGATCGCGAAAGACGTGAAAGCCCGCAAAATCGCACCACCTCGTGCGGGTAAACGAGGCACTGGATCATGGTCGACATCGGTGCTTTGGCGATGCTGCGACGCGAGAGGGTGCATATGCCCGTCGTGGGTGTCGTTGCCCGGCTCGCGTAATCAAGGCAATTCCACCACGCGCCGCGCCAAAAAACGCAATTCCAATTCCTCGGGCAAACACGGCTGAAACTTCGACAGCGGCTCCCGCGTGCACGACTCGGCAAACCGCTGCGCATCAGCATCCGTCACGGCCCCTGGCACCAGCAGCGCCCGCATCGCTTCCCGCACGGCAACGCCCGACTCCGCCGCATTCCCCCGCACCTTGATTCCTAGTACTACTGCTGCTGGAAGTTCCGCGCGTGTCAAATTGCCGCGGATCGGAACACCCAGCGTCATCGCAACACCGCGTCGGGTTAAAACCCGGCGCTCCATCCGGCCCAATTGACGCCTCCGTCGAATGGCTGGAGGCTGGACTGACCCAATTCATGGATGCCCTGCGTTCGTATTACAACGGTTATGAATTCGGCACGATAGCCATGTACAATCCTTGGTCGATCCTGGAATTCCTCGCCAGCGAAACCAAGGAGTTCATGCCCTATTGGGTGAACACGAGCGAAAACAGGCTCATCAAGGACCTGCTCCAACGTCACGCGTTCGCAGTCGAGAAAGAAATCCAAGCGTTACTCGAAGGCTGAACCATTGAAAAGAACTTGAACGAAACCACCGTCTTTTCGGACCTCGAAGAAGACGAAAATGGCATTGTGGAGTATCCTGGTTTTATCTGGGTACTTGAAGGCGGCGCGTTCCGGACCGATCATCGCTGGAGAATCCCGGCCTCCGTTTTTGCTATCGATTCCCAACCGCGAAGTCGACGGACTGTACCGAACGACGTTTCAATCGTGGATGGACAAGGGATTGCACGCGAGCGGCGGGAACATAAAAGCATTGACCACCGCGCTGCTCGAAGGCAATGCGAAGAAACTCCAAAGGCAGCTCGAACCGCACGCTCGTGATTGCATTCGATGGCAAGCAAGTGATCGTGGAATCGGGGGACAAGAAGCCCACGAAAAAGGCGGGGGCTTCGCGAAACGTGGGCGTGTCGGTGAAGAAAGCCGTGAAGAAGTCGGCAAAGGTAAAGAAGCCTTAGCGCTTATGCCAAAACGTTCAATCCGGTTCGTCCAATGCCCAAAATTCACGGCGATTTCCGAACCGCGGTTCGCCGTCGAGTTCGAGCTTCACGCCGTTTTGCACATGGTCAGATCGATTCGACACGTTTCTTTTTTTTTCAACAATGAACGCTTGGAAAAACCTCATCCGCTCCGCTTCATTCGCACCAGATCCGCGTTCGACGGCCTGAAATAGCTTTCCCGCAGCCGCTTCGTATTCGCGAAACTCCAGCAGAACGAGACCCAGATGCCCCGCAACGAGCGGATCGTCGCGAAGTTCG
>JANORL010001563.1:0-8325 GCA_031415295.1 Polyangiaceae bacterium
ACCGTCTTGGCGGAGGTGGATTCAGCAACGAGATGACGGGAGGACATGCAAGAAGTACCCGGCACGCGGCGACGCCTGCAACCCGTAGCCCAAAGCCCGTCGAACCCTGACCCGAGTCTGACGCGTCGGGACCAGGCCACGTCATTGCACGAATTTCAAAGCATAGCCATATGCGAGCGCCGATCCGACACACGTGATCACGAGTTCACGGAGGAGCGACTTCGTGAGCTTTTCGTTGCCTCGCATTCGCGCATAACAGCCGAGCCAGTACAACGACAGCAAGCGCGTGAAAATCAGCCTCAATAGATATTCGTCGACACAATGCGTCGCCGTCGCGCCATGTTGGTCTTGGTAAAACGTCGGGCCAATGCCCCCGAGCCAGAAGAGATGGGACACCGTGCGAATCGTCCCAGCGCCTTCGATCGAATACACGAAACACCGAACCATGTGGTCGATGTGCTCCGCCACATCACCTCGACGAATGCTCGCAATCCCGCGAGCCATGTAGGTCGAGGAGTACAGGACGGGCGACATCAACATGAACTTCACCAACCAATGGTGCTGCTGCGTGTCGACGAAAAGGAGGCTCATTGCCGCCCCCAAATGCCCTAGGAACGATAACTGAATGATGTACCCAAATACTTTGTGACTTTGCTTGTGCTTCGTAGCCAGCACCGCCATCTGCAGAGAAGCTAAGAGCAACCAAAGAAGACCAAAAAAAGCGTGATAGGAAAAACCACGATCCAGGGCTTGGTTTTGCGGGTACACCAAATAAGCCCCCGGATATGCACTTGCCGCTGCTGTACTCAAACCCAAGAGCGAGCGAATCCATTCGATGGTGTGGACGCCAATCCATCGCCCATGGACCAAACGAGCAAGTGGCATCGAAGCAGTCATAATCAGTGAATGCCAAAACAAGAAGTTGACGAAGCTCGCGGGCGATTTGGGAACAACTGGGAACAAGATGCGCTCCCAGGGGATCCGCGGCAGGTGAAGCGAATTTTCGAGCGTTCCAACAATGGCCGTCAACTTGGGGGCAAACAATCGATCCGATCGCATGCCGCCTATTTGGATCACGATTGTTGCGGATCGGTTGCGACGGACGGCGTCGCGATTTCGTCGTCGCAAAGGAGGCTACATGCACACCCACACATCGACGCCGTCCATCGTCTCGACGTCTCGAAAGCACGACCACGCAAACACTTCAACCTTGCTCGTCCAAATCGAGCCGATATCCCAACGTGCGAATGGACAAAATCCGCGATCCGGCTTCACCGAGCTTCTTGCGTACCCTCGCCACGTGTGGATCCACCGAACGCGTGACCTTTTCGCCCCCGCGCAACACATGCGTCGCAATGTAGTCGCGACTGACGGCACGATTGCGACGCTCCACCAGCACCGCCAGGATCTCGAACTCGATCGGGGTCAGATGCGCGTCTTCCCCGCCCACCTTCACCGTGCGACCATCCAGGTCCACGGTGACATCGGCCCACGTGACGACGCGCCGCTTTTCCTCGGTCAATTGCAACCGAGCCCGGATACGCGCGAGCAGCTCTTCCATCCAGAAAGGTTTCGGAAGAAAATCGACCGCGCCTACGGCAAACGCTTCGAGTCGATTCGGAAGCTCGCTCTGCGCCGTGAGCACGATGGCGGGCGGGCCATTTCGAGCACGTGTGCGCTCCAGGATGGCCAATCCATGCACACCCGGGAGCATCATGTCGAGCACCATGAGGTCGTAGACCGAGCGGTCGAGGCATTCGAGCGCTCGATTGCCGTCCGTGGCCAATTCCACCTCGAAACCAGCCGCACGTAAACCACGGACGACCTGGCCGCCGATACTTGGGTCATCCTCGACCACGAGAAGTCGCTTCGAGTTCATGCCGGCCGAGCATACTCGAACGGGGTAACATCGTCGAGACACGTCGAGTCGAACGACGATGGCGCAACCAAATCACAACAATCGCGTGGTAGCTGGACGCCCGCGTGCTGCAAGGAGGATCTGACGTGAAGACTCGCGTTCCGCCGACCGATACGATTCCGGCGCCATCGCCATGGATATCCAAATCGCTCAATACGCTGCCGTCCCCGCCTGGACCGACGGAACGGTTTCCTTTCGAGCAACTGTGGAAACTTCAGAAAATGTCGATCTTGCCCTATGTACGGTCGCTGGTCCGGGCCCATGGCGACTTGGTGCGAACCAACTTCGCGCAGATCTGGGTCTACGTGGCCTGCCATCCGGACGATGTGCGGGAAATCCTGCAAGCGAAACATCGCCATTTCGTCAAGGGCGCCGCCGCCGACCTGATTCGTGATGCTTTGGGCTACAGCATTCTGGGCGCCGAAGGGGCCTTGCATCGGCGACAGCAGAAGCTGATGCAGCCATCTTTCCGCGGGGAAGCGATCGAACGTTATGCGTCGATGATGCTCGAGTGTTTTCAAAACGCTGATCAAAGTTGGCAGGATGGAGCTTATCTTCAGCTGGTCGCCGAGATGCATCGGGTCACGATGAACGTCGCGACGCGGACCCTGTTCAACATGCCGCCCGGCGAGAAGCAGGAACAATTGGGGCAGGCATTGACGACCTTGATGCACGGTATCGTCGAGCGCATCATGACGCCGTTTGGCATCCTCAAGGCCACCTTTCCGCAAATACCCGACAAACCATGGCGCGATTGTCTGAAGCTTCTCGACGACGAAATTGACGAAATCATCCGTCAACACGAGTTGGGTAACCTGCCCGATGACGATCTCTTGGGGCAATTGATGGCCGCCACGGACGACTCAGGCCAACGCCTGTCGCGGGAGCAGCTTCGTGACGAGACGTTGACGCTGTTCGTGGGGGGCCACGAGACCACCGCCATCGCGCTTTCATGGGCCTTTTATGAAATCGCGCGTGACCGAACGCTTCAAAAGCAGCTGCAGGAGGAAGTGGGGCGGGTTTGCGGCGGACGTCATCCCTCGTACGCGGATTTACCGCAGCCATCGTTCTGTCGAAAGGTTTTTCAGGAGACGATGCGGCATTATCCGCCTTTTCCAACCATTTTACGCCAGGTGTTGGAAGACGTCGAACTTCGAGGTTATCGGGTGCCGCGAGGCAGCTTGGTCGCAATGAGTCCGTACATCATCCATCACGACCCGCGTTTCTATTCGAATCCCGATAAGTTCGACCCGAGCCGCTGGACCGAGACCTTCACCGAGCAGTTGCACAAATTCGCCTATCTGCCGTTCAGCCGTGGTCCGCGGGTCTGTATTGGTGAGCGTTTTGCCTGGTGCGAAGGCATCTTGGCGCTCGCTTACTTCACGCAACGCTGGGATTTCGATTTGGCCCCCTTTCAGGACGTAAAACCAGGCTCGATGATGACGCTGCGTCCCGAGGGCGAGATCGAGATCATCGTGCGGCGGCGCAACGAAAACGACGCTGCCGCTTCACCGAATGCCCGAAACGTCCCCGGTTCGACGACGTCCGGCCAATGCCCGGTTCCTCATTGATTCAGCCATCGTCGTCAACATCTGCGGGTTTTTCGGCAGTACATCGAATCGTTGGGCGTGAAACTCGGGGTTTTGCGGCTGTTCTGGATCGTCGACCGCTCCGATGGTGCACTAGACACTTCGGAGCGGTACCGCTTCCTCTCCTTGTGCCTCCACCGTGATTTTCGACGCCCAGCAAAGGCATCGCAACGAAATCACAACAATCCGACCGTATGACACGGGCAAAACATTCGCGTTCAACGGAACGCCGAAACGAGGTACGACAGTCATGCGAGCTTTGAAACTGGCGGCATTTTTCATCAGTGTATGCTTGTCTGGATCCACGTTGGGTTGCGCCTTCACGCTTCCCACCCCGCCTCAATTATCGACCTCGACCACGAAAGAAGGGTTGTCCAGCTCGGGAAGGCTCATCGCCGAAGCGGCGGGTCAGACCGCGAACAAGTACGTTCCGTCGGATGACGCGAGAAATGGTGAGGGGGCCATTGAGTTACGAAACTCCGTCGCCGCGGACGTGGTGCGTTGTGAAAAACGCCTCAATGGATCCGTGACGAAAATGAATCTGCAACGAACGGCGAAGAGCGGACTGACCATCATTGGTGCCAGTCTCAGCACCTGCGCCGGTATTGCCGCAGCTATTTTGACCCGCTCGCCGCTCATCTCCGATTCGCAAACCGCAACGGCCATCATCGCTGCCGGAGGCGGGCTCGTGACCATCGTGACGCAGGTGATCGGCGATCCCGCGGGCGAATTGCAGAATTACCAGCGCAACTTGGAGCACTACAACCGAGCGATCGCAATGGCCGAGAGGATCCGCTTGAGCAACGAAGCTCAGTTCTACGATATCCCGGATTGCAAGAAAACATCGATTGCCGAGACGCCGGAATGTCTGAGCCTCGAAAAACAAGCCGTCGAAGCTGCTCTGGGACGTTACGAGGCGTGGCAAGCCACGGAGATCCGAGCGCTGGCGGCAGAACTTCGCGCGTGCACGGATACGCAATCATCGACGGTCGTCGACGAGCCCAAATCGAGCGACAGGGACTCGAATGGTGGCATCAAACCTTTGTTGAAAATGCCCACACTGCCGCAGAGACCGTCGTCCACAGGGGGAATCCCGCCGGTCAAGACCGACAAGACGCAATGACCTTGCCACTCCATGAGTGAAGCTTCGCGGAATGTTTCCGTTGCGCAAACCGCGTGCGGTTTTCTTCCGGGGAACGTTCCAACCGAGCCTGGAAGAACTCGAAACGGAACGTGCCCGAATACGGCAATCAATTCGCGGCCTTTTTTACGACTTCAACCCTCCACGACGACTTCATCTCCCTGCTACGCGACAGTCGTGGAGGGATGGATTTTATGGGCTACACGCTCAGAACGACGCAATGATTTGAATAGCTCACGGACGTTGCACGACGGCGCAAATTCTTGCTTCAAGTCGTCGGTGCCACGGACAGACCCAAGGATGGGGAGGCTTGTGGGCAAGCGTGTTACCGCGCGTGCTACTATCAACATCACGGGTACACCCGACATCGTCTACACCCCGTCATTTGGTGAGATTCATTCAGACTTGACCGCCGGAACCAATGTGACGCGTGCTCGCCCGCTACGCGCGAATCAAGCTCTCTGCTCTCCTGGGGTGGAAGTTCACGGAAAAGGCTTTTCCTTTTCCTGATTGTACCGAAAATCTATCGCAGAATATTCGCGATTTCGCAGAGGATCTCGACGCCCACCGCAAGCGTCAACAAATCGCCCACCCAAATCTCACGATCACCGGAATGTACAATGTTGCCGAGAAAAGCCGCAATCGCGAAGCCCTCACGGAAAAGGAACGACTAATTCATGATATGGGCCTGGTTTCCATACTCAGGCAAATCCACGACGATCTCGACGCCGCGGTCTTCGAAGCCTACGGCTGGCCCTCCGATCTCACAGATGAGCAAATCCTGGAAAAACTCGTCGCCCTGAATGCCGAGCGTGCGGCCGAGGAAGCGCGTGGTTTGGTTCGATGGCTCCGGCCCGAGTTTCAAAACCCGAAGGGCGCACGACCCGCGACACAAACGACCATCGCGGCAGTCGAGGAGCCCGAAGAAGAAACGCCGACCGCGATCGCTCCCGAAGCGAAAACCTGGCCGAAGAAGCTGCCAGAGCAGATCGCCGCAATCCGTGATCGCCTTGGCGTCATTCAGGGGCTATTTACGGTCGATGCGGTGGCTGCGGGCTTCAAGGGGGCCAAGAAGAAGGACCTCGCTGACTTGCTCGATGGCCTTGCCGCCCTGGGTGTCGTCGTGGCCATTGATGACGAAAATGGGCGACGATGGCGAAACGCGCGTCAATCGGTTGATGCGTAATGGAGTAAGGGAAGCCTGCTAACGCTTACCCGAACAACTCAGCATTCCCCAGCGCTCGAGCTGCCCAAGAATGGCCATGACCCGTCAAGCATGTTGAGAATGCACCTCTGCCCGGATCGACCGGTCGTGTTAATGGGAGGTGCGAAATGGAGGTCATAGCGATTATCGTGCCGATGGTAGCCATAGCTTTCTGTGCCTGGGTTTGGGCACGCGCCGAAAATCGATATGTCGAGAAATTCGAGGTTCTTACAGCGGAACGCAATCGGGCTCAAATGCACGAAGTCGATACGATAATATCGTATTCAAGAAAGCTCAACGAGGCGCGCCTACAACGATCGCAGCAAGAAACCTATTTTGCAGAACGGCTTGCCGCGGCAAACGAGCGTCAACGTCTGCTCGAAAAAAAGTTGGCTGAATGCGAGAATGACCTTGCGGCCATTCAGGCTGAAAAGCAGGCGATGTACGGCTTGCCCGATAATTTGCACGTATGGTCAGCCAAAGCCGCGTACATGGTTTTGCAATCTTTCCCGATCGGGGAAGAGGACCGCGCACGACTTGCGACAACCGCAACGATCGGAGCATTGACGTCCATTCGCGATGCGTCTGGACTCGCGCTTGCCAGGTATCTCGATACCGTGAAGATTGACGCACGTCTCTCCTATGGTGTGCGCATGGATGAGAAGATCGATTCAATCGATGAATGCACGAGCGACGCGGATCCAGGCGCAGCACGCGATAGCGATCCGGATGGTTCCGATATTCTGCAATAGCCCTGCCGCGCGTGTTAATCAGCGCTGCCCGCCAGTTCGTCGAGTGCGCGCTATTTGGACACGAACGACGTGGGAATGACAATGGTTGCTTTGCCACCAGCCGGAGGCGCGAATTGGGCACTGCTCACACGAACGATGAGGCAGACAATCATATTGCCCGGCAAACCGATTGGAGCCGATGGCGTCACGGAGACAACCCGACCATCAGGCCCAATGATCGCCGTGAGGCGAACAGAACCAAACGCCTTGGGGTCATCTTGGAGTGCTCGGTTGTAGCAGCGTCGAAATCCCGCCCCCATACCCGCCACGACATCGCGGGCGTTTGCAACATTGCCCGAACCCTGCGCTGCCCAAGACGGCCCATTGGCACTTGGCCACGGCGAATAACCCTGATCACCGGCGTACAGCCCAGGGTCGGGTGAGGGCGGCGCGCTTGGAACTGCGACTGTCGATGGAGCCTCCGATGCCCGCGCAGCCGGCATTGGCGACACATACGGCGACGATGGTGCGGTCGGCGATACGTAGGGCGCTGAATAGCCTTGCGCGTAGGCTTGCTGCTGAACGGTCGGCGGAACGTATACGCCGTAGGGATTGCCTGCTTCCGGCGAGGCTGTTTCTACTCGATCGCCGTCGCTGTCCATGGTGGCGCAAGCGCTACAGAAAAGCGCAATCCCTGCAACAGCAATGGCCCCGGTTTGCCCGAAATGTCTGTTTGTCATGAACGTGGCGTACGATATACAGTGCCACTACGTAGTCAAGCTGCGTTGCCGCAAAGCGCAGGCGTGCAGCATTCCGTGAGTCGTGGTCAAGGCTTCGCTTGGGGCGTCAGATTCACTTCGACGACGAGATCGTCGAAGGTGAGTGCTGCATTTGGTCCCGAATTGCAGCGAAGGACCCACGTATTGTCCGATTCCTCGACCAACATTCCATTATTAACCAGCCATGATTGCGTGACTGCGTGTCCCCCGACATAAACCCTCCAACAATTCCAAAGCATGGCCTCGGCAATTTTCTTGCGCTTTGGAATGATGTGGATCTCTCGTTCAGCCGGAGACATGTCGCTCCACATGATCAGAGCTGGAACTTTCTCACCTTCGAGTGTTGCTGTTCCATCGCGGATGGCAAACCGCAAGCCAGGAACATATTTGGATGATGACGCATGCAGGCGGCGCACTCTCAGCAGAGAAGGCACTTCCACACGTATTCGGAGAATGGAGAAAATAACCCGGCCATCCACAACGATGCGACCGGTTTTTGCTTGTGCGAACAGCGTAGCTAGCTCCGTCATTTCAGTATCCTGGCCTCCGATAGCTATCGACGTTTGCATGATCTTGCGGCCATCTTGGAACGACGTCCGTGCCGCCTTCTCGCGCTGGTGTCGGTTCGTGGCTAAGGTCCATCGATTCCCAGCCACCTTTTTGATCGCTATACTTTTGCGGAGCAAGTCCACGTTTCATGCGCTCTACGTTCTTCGCACCGTGGACTTCCGTCGCATCACTTTTTGTCGCCGCGTTTTTCCAATAACGTGCGCGCACCGTGCTCCAGTTTGGCTTTGCTCCCGTCGCCGTAGGCTTGTATAGATCATCCCCGACGCGCCAGCCACTCGATCCGGACGATTGGCTCCCGCTCGGCGGCCCTCTCGTTGCGCCGCCACCCGTCAACTGCTTCGCCAAACCTTGAAAGCCTGCCAAGAAGTTCCCGGCGCCGCTCACGACCGCGAC
>JANORL010001564.1:0-2792 GCA_031415295.1 Polyangiaceae bacterium
CCGCACATATTCTGCGGCTGCACATCAGCAGGCCGTAATGCGGCGCAAATGCATCCCAGCATCCGCCGATATCGAGAGTGCAGTAGGAAGTTTCGTCAGCAGCGACTTGAACGAAAACAAGAAACGCTCGCGTTCGGCGAACAACCAGACGCCCGATTGAATGGACGGCCGCTGAAGCTGACCAGCAAGCGCGCAGAAGAGAGCCCCTCGTGACGACAACTCTTGATGAACTAGCTGCCCTCGCCAGCCTTTCGACGGACGCGCGTCTACACGAAATCGGTGAACACGTGCCCGAGCTGTCGCTCCTGAGCTTGATGTCCAGCACCCGCGACGAGTTAACTCATTCACGCATGATCGCTGCGCTCTTCGACCCCAGACGCCATCGTCAGGCCGAGCCGGCGCTGCGCGCATTCGTGAACGCCGTCGGTCTCGAGCTTGCGCCAGTTGATGCGGCCACATATGCAGCCTATGAGCGACTCGCCTGCTCTACGTGGTCCGCGATACGCGTACGACGCGAACTCTTCCGAATAGACATCGTTATCGAGATCCTGTCACCTGCGGGCTCCCTGGTCATCGGTATTGAAAACAAAATCAATGCTGCAGAAGGGCAAACCCAGCTCGCTCGTTATCAGAAGTCGCTTGCTTGCGCATTTCCCGAGCAGATAGCTGTGCTTGCTTTTCTTGCGCCGCAGAAGCGCGCTCCGGCCACGGCCCACGCCTCCAGCCGTGTCCCCGCCATATCGATCGACTATTCGTCAATGCTTGCCGCCGTCTCGGCGGCACGTACAGCCGCGATGCCGAACACCTCAGATTATTTCGTGCTCAGTGAAATGGCTAAACATCTCAGGGAGGACATCTTGGAAGACACTCGTGTTCGAGATTTGGCCCGCCAGTTGTGGAAGGATCATCCGCGAGCGCTTGAACTCGCCATGGAGCACCGACCGCGTCTAGGCGACATCCAGCATGGTTACGAGGAATGCTTGCGTAAACGTTTCAAGAAGGACGCGATTCTTACTCAATATCCCACGCGCGGCGAAATCAGGGAGATAAAGCTTGTCCTACAATCGTGGATGGACGCGGGTCTGCCCTTCGTTTTCATGTTGTATGCGGATGGAGGGCCTCCACGTATTCGTGTTCTGCTTTGGTCTGACACTTTCAATAACAACGCGGAACGACTTCGTGCATGGGCTCGCCAGGTGAACCTTGTGTCTCCGGGCCTGATTGACGAAGATTTCCAAGCGCTCAGCGATTGGAAATGCTGGCGTCGAGTCTTCCATGAAGATGAGCATCCCGATGCGGCTGTCCTCCAGGCATCGGGGTTCGACACAGAGACAATACAGGAGGCCGAGTCTTGTTTATGCGCGCTCGTGGAATTGCTTCAACCTTTCGTGGCCAATGATGCTTCAGTACGTTGAGCAAGCCCGACCGATGATTCCCAATGCGCAGCAGCCTGATGAGCACCCTTTCAAGCCGCGTGCGACGTCGGATAGGGTCGAGGTCCCGCAGAAGAGAATGCCAGCACGATGCGTTCAGGGGTTATGCCAGCACGAACGAGGTCCACAGCCATTCCGTGTTCGGTGCCATCGCGTTGGATCCAAATCTTGTCGCCGATGATATCGATGTGGACAAGACATCCATGGACTCGTTTTCCCGCATCGTGACCGACAATCATGAGGAGATATCAGGGTGAAGCGTCGAGCGTGATGGAAGCGACTGATCTCGGCGGTTTCGTGTGCGTTGAAAAAAATATTGCCAACATTCACGCGTCGTGAGTAGTGTGCGCGTATGGACGTGGAGGGTTTCTCTTTGGGGCGGTGTACGTTGCGTAGGGCAGCTCGTTTGTGCTGGTTATCGACGGAGGGAGCGTACGATGCTGAGGAGACCGCGTGCGCCCGTCGTGTGCGGGTGGCGTTTGTGACGGAAGCGGATGAGGGCGCGGCTGCAGTGGATGATGGCTTTTGGGGTGCGATTGGAATCGTGGAGGCGGCGTAAGGTTGCGTGGACGGTTTCGACGAGCTTATGGCGTGTTACACAGTTCGGCAAAAGGAGAATCAGCACCGTGGGTGAAGCAAAGAGAAACCGACAGAAGATAGAAGCCGACAATCTGGCTATCCGCGACGCTCAACAAGGACTTCTTCAAGAGAATATCGCGGAACGCGCTGCAATGGGACAGAAAGTGCTCCTTGATTTTTCGCCTCGCGAAAAGATGTCAGCAATTCTTATTGAGTATGCGAGTCCTCTCATGCACGCGACAGGAGACGATGCCAGCGGCAAGAAAAAGGCACTTCTCATCGCAATGGCCATTTGGAACATTGCGTTATCGCCCGAGGACGAGCAACTTGAATGCATTGAGCAACTCGTTAAGGCATTCCAACGTCCTTCCACGCCAGACGAAGCCGTGCAAGCATATCGGCGCATTGCCATGTCACTTCTCCGAAGGAAGAAAGAACATTTTTCCGATTCCAAACGATTGATTCTCGATCTCAACTTCGTCGAGATCACAGACGGGTTCCATGTCAATGTTGTCTCCGCTCCCCTTTCCAAACCATAGGTGGAGAGTCGGTTGATCATGAACACCACCGAACCAGTGGATGAATCTGACGGTCCGACATGTCCCGGTGCGTGCGTATGGCCCGCGGGTTTAAGGCCGTCTCAAAACTCGCAACGATGTCGTTCTTCGCTACGTTTCTCGACCTTCGGACACGGCTCTCCGTCGGCGCCAACAATGCGCGAGCGCAATATGTTCACCGAAGCGACCTCGCAACTTTAATGGTCCGGTCATCGCACCCGCT
>JANORL010001565.1:0-4671 GCA_031415295.1 Polyangiaceae bacterium
TGGATCAATGCCACGATACGGGCACCTGTAATGCAACAACGGGCGTTTGCTCCAATCCGAACAAGCCCGATGGCACCGTCTGCAATGACACCAATGCGTGTACGCAGAGCGATGTCTGTCAAGCTGGAAGCTGCGCCGGGGGCAATCCCATTACATGTACCGCGCTGGATCAATGCCACGATACAGGCACATGTAATACAACAACGGGCGTTTGCTCCAATCCGAACAAACCCGATGGCAGCTCCTGTAATGACACCATTGCATGTACGCAGGGCGATGTCTGCGCGGCTGGAACATGCGGCGGTTCAGCGTTCACCTGCGTGCCGACGAGCTGCCAGACTAGCTCGACATGCGACGGCAACGGCGGATGTCTCATCGTGAATCAGCCCATTGGCACGCCTTGTCCGGACGATGGCAACTTGTGCACGACCGACGCGTGCGACGGCGCTGGAACATGCGTCCAATTCTTGGCAACCGACGGTACGCCTTGTGACAGCGATAAGGTCTGTAAGGGTGGACTTTGCGGACCTGGATGCTTCATCGACGGGACGGTGTACCTACAAAACGCGCTGAACCCAACGAACCGATGCCAATCGTGCAATCCGAGCGTGTCGACGACGACGTGGTCCAATCAAGTCGATGGTTTCGCGTGTGATAACGACGACGCCTGCACGTCGGATGATGCGTGTCAGTCTGGTGAATGCATTGGTATGCCTGTCATCTGTTCCGCACAGGATCAATGCCATGACGTGGGCGCTTGCGACCCATTTACCGGCGCCTGCTCAAACCCTCCATTGGCAGACGGCACCAAATGCGATGACGACAACGTCTGCACCCAGGCCGAGGTGTGCACCGCGGGTACGTGTACCGCTGCGACGACGAACGAATGTCTGCCGACCGATGAATGTCACGATATCGGCATTTGCGACGTGCTCACCGGTGCATGCTCCAATCCGGAAAAGGTCGACGGCACAGAATGTTCGGAAGGAGTTTGCCAAGGTGGCATTTGCGAACCGAATGTTAGCTCCAGCTCCAGCTCCAGCTCCAGCTCGGGTGGCGGTGCAGGCGGCAACGGTGGCTCGGGTAGTTCGGACGAACCTCTCGTGGGCCGAGGTGGCGGGTGTGTGTGCACGGCTGCGGGTGAGCAAGCCCCAGCGCGAGGCACGTTCGCATTCATCGGTATGGCGATTCTGTCACTGATGCGCCGCTCGAAGCGCTCCAAGAATTGATGCAATGGGCTTACCTGGGGGGGTGAGCCACAGGCATTACCAGGGCGGCGCTTCGGTCAACCTCGGCGAGCGCGAGGCCAGATACGCGGTCACTCCACCAAAAACGTGGATGCCGAGCTTGATTCCTTGAAGCACGAACATGAATGCGCCTCCGGATGCAATTTGAATGATTGCCGTAATGCCGCCCAACCCATGTAGCCAGAGGACTTTTCGCGCGGCATCCGGGTCGCCTTTGGAAATCTGAATTGCGCGCCATGCATACATACCGATGAGCACGCACGGCAGAATGACCTGAGCCGCGGACACGGAACCAACGGCCGCTCCGAACGCGAGAAGCGCCGTCAAACCCAGCCAATACAAGCTTGCGGAACCCGCACCGATCGCAGCGAGAAGAAACGGCGTGCGACTCACGGGTGTCGAGAGAGTCGAAGGATCTTGTTCGTAGGGAGTCATTCGCGCATGATGCCATGCATTTTGCGTCGCTGGATCAAGTTTTAAAGCAAACCTCGCGATCGTTTTTTACCGCCCGGTGTGGACGTGTAACGCACGCAGGTCGGTCATGCCAATCTGCTCTCGCCACACGACCGGATGTTTTGCAGAAATCGTCATCTTCGGAAAACGACTCAATAACTGCTGGATAGCAATCTCGGCTTCCATTCGCGCGAGCGTAGCACCAAGGCAAAGATGCGCGCCTCCACCAAACGAATAATGGGGAGATACGGGGCGTGAAATGTCGAAACGGTCTCCGTGGTCGACCAATTCTCTGTTTGCCGCTGCGACGCCCAGCAACAAGGTTTTCCCTGCACCAACGGGGCAGCCACCAACGGTCACTGGCTCCTTGGTCAAACGGGGAAGGATTGAAAATGGCGGGATATAACGTAACGCCTCTTCGACGGCATTCGATGCAAGGTCGGGGCTCTGACAAACCTTTGCGAGCTGCTCGGGGTGTTGTAGCAGTGTTACCATCGTATTGCAGATAAGGGCGGTGGTGGTTTGCACGCCTGCAACTATAAAACGTGCAACGTTGATGGCGAGTTCCTGGTCGGTGAGTTGAGCGTCAGGATCCGAATGTTGGATAACTTGGGAGGTGAGGTCATCCAATGGCGTCTGCCGGCGGGATTGCACCAATTGGGTGCAACGAGCGAGAAGCGCACGCCGTGCAGCAATGGCGGCAAGGCGGCCTCGGCGATCGAGGAACGGGTCGTGAAGACGCCCGATGTTATCAACTTCGAGGCGAAGTGCAGGAACGTCGACCTTTCCGAGGCCCACAACATGGGCCACGACGTGAACCGACAATGGTGTCGCGAATTGCGCGTGTACGTCGAACGTCGTCACGTTATCCATTCCGTCGAGTAACTCGACCGCCGCGACGTGAATCGCAGCGCGCAACGCAGCCGGATCACGTCGGCTCAACGCGCGTTGGAATGGGCGGCGCAGACGAGCGTGAAGCGGTGCGTCGACCAGAAACATGTCGCTACGGGCGGTATTATCCGGGTCGTGTGTCTTGGCCAGGCGGGCGACGACGCCAGAAGTCGCAGTCTGCGGGTCATGAGAACAGCGCGGATCTTTTAGCAGTTTGGCGACATCCACAGCGCGCGACACCCAGTGCATTCCGGTCATCGTGTCCCGCACGACTGGGGCTCGGTGTCGCACGTCAACAAGGGCGGGCAGATGGTCTTGGAAAAACCCCGGTGTCGCCATGGGACTCTGTCTCACCGCCCAGCGGGCCAATGGCGGAACCAGCGACAAACTCTTCAGAACAACGCGCACGAGCTTCTGGAGCAGTGGGACATGTTCTTGTGATGTCGCATCAAACGTGGGCGAGGTTTTCATTGAGGACCTGCGTTGACATGGTTTCGATATTGACGAGAATTTCTCCGAAGAGATACCACAGGTTTTCGTCGCGCTTTTCAAAAAGTCAGCGTCGTGCGCCGATTTACTTTTCGCGACTGACGAAAAAAAAAACGTCCTGGGACGAAAAAAAACGTAGAAATATGTACTCGAAATCCCTTACCATGCACCACTCGATCGACGGATCGACGCTTGGAGGTGATGGTTATGGTTCGTTCGCATATTGCACTTCGTATTGGAGCATTGACCATGCTCGTGTTGGGCGGGGGATTTTTGGGCATGGGATGCCTGGCCGAAGACGTACCGGAAGATGGAAAAACGATCGTCGACGAACGATTGGGTGCGGAAGCGTCATCATTGACGACGGGCGTGCGTTATCAACGCTGTAGCACGCGAGACGTGCCGGCAGACAGAATGGCGCGTATCGAGAACGAAGTCGCGGCACATCTCGCAAGCATCGAGCAATCGTTATCGCTAAAGCAAGGCGGTTCATCGACACCGCAATTGGCCACGAGCGGCGTCATTCCCGTGTACTGGCACTCGATCACGGACTCCAATGGTTACGGCGCGCCGGCGACGGCAGATATCCACGAGCAAATGAAGGTGCTCAATAGAGCGTTTGCGAATTCGGGATGGTTGTTCGAGCTCGTTTCCACAGACGTGACCGCAAACGATTCGTGGTACACTTGCTCCGGAGGATCGTGCGAATTTCAATTGAAGTCCGCATTGCGCCAAGGCTCGGCAGATGACCTCAACATTTACAGCAACGACATGGGGGACGGGCTTTTGGGTTGGGCGACGTTCCCGGACGAATACGTGGATTATCCGATCTACGACGGGGTCGTCGTTTTGGGGTCATCCCTGCCCAATGGTTCAGCCAATAACTACAATGAGGGGGACACGTTGACGCATGAAGTAGGTCATTGGATGGGCCTGTATCACACGTTCCAGGGCGGATGTGCAAGGAACAAGGTCAGCGGTGGTGATATGGTGTTTGATACGCCGGCAGAAGAAACACCGGCATTCGGATGTCCTGTCGAGCGCGATACTTGTCGGCACCTTCCAGGGTTCGATCCGACGGGCAATTTCATGGACTACACTTACGATCGCTGCATGACCCATTTTTCCCGTGGGCATGATACACGCATGGCGGCGCTATTTCCGACCTACCTGTTCGGTCAATAAGACGGCGGGCTGGTAGAGCCGATGAAATGCGCTGATTGCTGAATCAAGGTTTACGAGGCCAGCCGATTCTTGGGTACTCACACCTGTCTGCAGCTCGTCCCTACCCTATGAGTCCAAGTACGCGGGCCTCGATCTGCGTCTCAACCGCTGGCTGCCGTCTGCAAAGCCGTGAATAGCTTTCGGTACCCGTCGTGATCTAGCACCTCCGGCATCGCATCTTCGGCCTGGGAAAACATGCTCGAAATCGATTTGTCATCGGAAGCTGACAACATTCGGTCGGCCATGTAGAAGAGCACTTCATTTTCTTTGTCGATATGCAAACGTAGCAAATCGACATAATCGAATGCAGCGTCCACCGACATTTCTGGCAGACTGTCTCCGATTTGTTTCAATAACTGGCGACCTT
>JANORL010001566.1:0-10288 GCA_031415295.1 Polyangiaceae bacterium
ACGCTCGAACGGCCCTAGTCAGTGCAAGAGTCGGGCTCGCTTCGCGACCCGACTCTTGCACTCTAGCCAGTTTACGATGGGGGGGCTACGCCCCCCATACCCCCGAGATCGTTGTGATCCGCTTTCATCTCGGGTGGGTGAGGCGAAGCCTCGTCGGGACTCTCCACGTAGCATTGGGAAGCAATGCGCAGTTGGAGAGGGGCTAGGGGGTGAGGCGCTTTTCTTTGAGCGCCAACACGCCCGCCACCGCCGCACGTGGTGAGACCACGCCCCAACCTTGACGTTCGAGCGCGATGCCATTCACACCACGCGCCGTCGTCATCAAGATGCGCCGACATTGATGCGGTCGCAGATCCGGATTCGCTTCGAGCATCTGCGCCACCACGCTGCTCACGATGGGCGCCGCGAAGCTCGTTCCGTCGACATGTTTGTAATGATCCGAGATCACCTTCTGCCCGTGAAGTTTGCCCCCGACGAGTTGTCGAATCAGGTACGGCGCACGCGAAGCGATCGCGTCGAGATCAGTATCGATGCCTTCGTTCTCCGTCAGCAGGCGAGATAGTTCATCGTCGGACGTTTTATCGAGCATGTTGAGCAGACGCGCTTGTGCCGCCGTCGGAGTGCCAGGAAGAATCGGTGCCGCGACGTGAATCGCAGGTGCGATGATCTCGGGCTTCTGCAAACCGTCGATCGTGAGTCCATACGACGAGTGATAGTGCCCAGATTGTTTTCCGGTGCCGCCATCGTCGAGTCCACCCACCGCGATGACACTGGGAGCACTCGCGGGAGGCACGACGTGATGCGCCAACAAGTGGCCATCGTTGCCGGCTGCTGCAACGACCACGATGCCTTGGCGTGAAGCTTCATCGGCGATGCGTGACAGAGGGTCTGTCAGGAAAGACTCTTCGTAATCACCGCCGCACGAAATGTTGAGCACTCGAATGCCGTACTGCTCGCGATGCTCGAGCACCCATTCGATGCCGCGACGAATGTCGTCGTGTCGGATGCGATGTGCCGAGCCGACCTTGACGAGAACCAGATTTGCGCGCCACGCCAAACCTCGAAAAAGTCCTCCAGAAAGCGAACCACTTCCAGCGGCAACGACACTGGTCATCATGCCGTGCCACGACGAAGCGTCGGAACGTTCGAGGTCGGTGCGTGTGGCTGAAGGGTTGAACAGATCGTGATACGCGACGATGCGATCTTCGGGCGCAGTCAGATCGGGGTGCGCATAGAAACCGGAATCGAGGAACGCGATCGTGACACCTTGTCCGGAAAAACGGGCGTCGGCGTCGAGACGATCGGCGATGGGCAAGATGCGCGCACGACGTGAGGGTTGAGAAGTCGTTGGACGGGCCATTTGGGGTTTGGCGCGTAGGGCGCCGAAAGCGACCCGAAGCCCCAAATGTTCAACTGGAGGATCGGGCCTACTGGATTCGTTTGAGGTGCAATGAAATCAGTCGGGCTCGATCTTCATGCCGCATTCGGTGCAGAACGAGTTGCCGACGTAGAGATCGTGTTTGCAACGTCGGCATTGCGCCGCGATGACATCGTCGATGGACGGCGGCCCGTTGAAGTCGTCTTGCGCCTCGAGCAACGCCGCCGCGTCTTCTTCATCGATGACGTCGACGACCGCGACGTCGTTGCGCAGGACGCGTGCTGCTTGCTTGCGTATGTCGACCGGCACGGTGTCGCTGAGCCACGGATCTGGATCGGTTTCTTCTTCGGCGTCGGCACTTCCTGTGAACGCGACGACGTGTTTCTCAGCCTGTGTCGCTGTGTCGTCGAACTCGGGCGGAATCGGTTGCGACAAGACGGCTTCTTCGATGTCGAGATCAGGTGCGTCGATCGCATCGACATCGATCGAGATCTCCGCCTCCGAGATCGAAACATCTGGGGCGTTCGGATCGACCGTTTCTGCACGTACCAAAAGCGCGGAAATGTTGTCCGTGCCGCCGGCCTCGTTCGCCATCGCGATCAACAATTCGCAGGCTTCATCGAGGTCGCTTGTCAAAGAAAACACCTCGAGGATCTGCTCGTTGTTGATCATCCCCGTGAGCCCGTCGGAGCACAGCAAGAAGATGTCTTCGGGCTCGACATGCACGCTTTGTACGTCGACCTTGACAGCGTCTTTCATGCCGAGCGCGCGAGTGATCACGTTCTTCGGAAGTCGCGCGAGTTCTTCTTGCGTGAGGTCCGGTTTCAACGCGAGCGCATCGTTGATGAGCGAATGGTCGCGCGTGATCTGTTCGATGTTCTCATCGCGTATGCGGTAGCAACGACTGTCGCCCACATGCGCTACGTGGAGGTCTGCTCCGTCGAAGTGGATCGCGACGATCGTCGATCCCATCCCGCGATTTTCTTTGCGGGTCGAAGAAACTTCGTAGACGTCACGATTTGCCTTGCGCACGCCCTGCACCAAACGCGCAGCGCCATGCGGCAAATTCACATCGTCAGGCGGTGCCGGCGGAGGCAGAGGGCCTGTCTCCGTGGCATCGAAAAATGTCTGCATCGATGATGCAGCGAGTGCACTCGCAACGTGGCCAGTTGAATGGCCACCCATGCCGTCAGCGACCACAAATAGGCCTACTTTCGGCGATACAAGTACGTTGTCTTCGTTGTGCCGTCGCTGGCGACCTACATCGGTCAATCCCGCAGCTTCGATGCGGATCGCGCGGCCCGGCTGGGTCTTCGACATGCGGTCGGGGATCATAGCGGGACGTTCTAGGTTCACAGCAAGTGCATCGTTCATTGAAGATGACGGTTCATGAAAATCGTGTTTATGAAATTGCTATAATGCATTTCAATTGCAACAAGATGTGAATTAAATTTCAAATTGAACGCGCACCATCCACGGGTCGACGTGCTTTGCGCTTTGCCGAAACCGGTCCACCGTTCTAGAGCCTTTCGTGATGCACGCTGCACCTCGCTGTACTTGTTCCGCGCTCGTTGTTGCTTCGCTTCTTGCCTTGGCACCTTGTGCCTTTGCCGAGACACCCTCCGAGCCAGACGCTGACGAAGAACCCGTCCAAGCCCCGCCAGAGCCTGGAGAAGGCCTGAGTCGCGCGGCTGCCCCAGACATGAATCGCGGGGCGATTCTGGTTTCCATCGGTGCGGGCCTGTTCGCCCCGGCATACGACACGCTCGGTGCCGTCGATTTGACCACCGCCTTGGCGCCTGGCGTGGGGTTCCGCGGCGCTTTGGGCTTCGGGTTGAGTCGCCACGTGTCGCTCGACCTGAACGGCGCCTACGGGCTGCTCTCCGCCGGAGAATCGTGTTCCACGTGCAGCGGAAACTCGCTCAGTGTGGGCCTCGGTCTGACCTACCACCTTGCGCAAGGCCTTGCGTTCGACCCTTGGGCCAGTTTTGGCGTGAATTACCGCTCCATGACCATCGATGCTCCCGGACGATCGGCTGCAAATGGCGCAGGATCCTACAGCGGCTGGGATTTCGCGCGCTTGGCGCTCGGCGGAACCTATTATCCCGTGCCTTTCTTGGGCTTTGGCCCGTACCTCGAAGCCTCTTTCGGCGGTTTTCGCCTGCTTCCAGATGGTCGAACCAGCTCAGGCGTCTACACCTTCATCGACTTCGGATTGCGCGTAACGTTCGATCCCTTACGGCCAGGCAAGTTGCCTTCCAAGAAGGTCGGCCTTTCGAAACTAACGTACTGAGTACGAACGATTTTTGTGGATTGTTGATTTTCTACGCAACTGACGACCCGCTCGGATCGATATGCATGCGTGGAACGACAATCCTCCTACGCATCGCCAACATCGCCCCTCGACAACCTGACTCTCGACCTCGATGGCTCACGTGATCTCGCCGTTGGGCCAGCGTGGATTCGGTTCGAAAACGCCCACGAAAGTCACACAATTCGACTCGATCCCGGTGATCAAGTCGTCGTCGGTTCGAGTCTGCATGTCGACGTGCGACTGACCGATCGCACTGTCAGTGCTCGTCATGCGGCCATCGTGCATGGCGGTGATGGCATCGAAGTTGTCGACTTCGGATCACGCAACGGCGTGTGTGCTGGAGGCGCACGCGTCGAACGCGCGTGGTTGCGCGCGGGCGGCACCGTCGAAATAGGACGCACGACGGTGTTTGTCGAGGTACCTCGTCGTGCGTGCGAAACGTCGCCTTTGGCGCTGCTTCCTAGTCTCGTCGGCACGAGCGATGCGATGCGCCGCTTGGCCGCGAGCGTTCGGCGTTTCGCGCCGTTGAAGCTTCCGGCGATGATCCGTGGCGAATCGGGCACCGGAAAAGAACTCGTCGCGCGCGCGATGCACGTTGAAAGTCGACGCGCTGAAGGACCGTTTGTCGCGCTCAACGCCGCGTCCATCACCAGAGAACTCGCCGAATCGGAACTCTTCGGTCACGTCAAAGGTGCCTTCACCGGAGCACAACGTGATCGTCGCGGTGCGTTTCGATCCGCACACAATGGAACGTTGTTTCTCGATGAAATCGGATCGCTCCCACTCGACGTGCAAGCGAAGCTTCTGCGCGTCGTCGAAGAAGGTGTCGTCTGGCCACTCGGTGCAGAAACCTCCATGCCCGTCGACGTGCGTTTGGTGGTGGCGACATGCGAACCGCTTGAACAGATGATCAAAACGCGACGGTTTCGCGCCGACTTGTACGAACGTCTCGCGGTGTGTTCAATCCAAGTTCCGCCACTTCGCGAACGAACCGTGGACATCGATGCGTTGTGCACTCACTTGCTCGCGACGTCGGGCCTCGAGCAACACATCGTCTCCATGTCGGCTCTCGCGGAACTACGCACGTATCGCTGGCCGGGTAACGTTCGCGAACTGCGCAACGTCATCGTCCAAGCAGCGATGCGTGCTTCAGGTCGAGTGATCGACGTGGGCCACGTGTCACGAGTCATCGCCGAACGTACCGGTTCGTCCGGTGTGAAGTTTAGCCCGGACGAACTGCAAAAAATGTTCGATGATTCAGAACAAAACGTCAGCGAAGTCGCCCGACGGGCAGGGCTTCCGCGAACAACGATGCGTGATCTATTGCGATCCGCAGGCGTGCGAACGGGGTAGGGTGGGGTATGGGGCGAAGCCCCATCGTAAAAAAGTAGAGAGAAAGTCGTCGACGTGAGCAAAGCTCACGTCGACGGTCTTTCTCTGACAAGGGAGAAACGCGAAGCGTTTTACCCGAGGTGATCGGTTTGTCAGAGGGTGTGCATCAGGCGTTGCGAGCGTAACGAAGCTAGGAAGGGCGGCGGAAGCGTACATCGTACGCTGAGCAAGCCCGACCGACGATTCGTTACGCGCAGCAGTCTGATGAACACCCTCTCAGAACGAACCGATAATGCCGACGCCTTGGTAGGTCGACGTTATAGATGGCGTGATGGCGAGAACGCGCGGGCGAATGGCTTGTGCGCCGGTCGTTGTCGTCGTTGCTTTGGGTTTGGCGCTGTACCAATCGATGTACGCATACACCGCTGTGCCGATGGCCCCGACACCGAACAAACTCCAGCCGACAACCGTCACGACTTGATTCTTGTCGTAGTCAGCGAGGTCCGTACGCAACGTGTCGCAAGCGCCTTCGTAACCAGCGATGTCGTTGCCAGACGTGGTGATCGATCCGCACGGCGGTTTTTCGCCGTTTCCAGTCGCCGGATCCGTCGACGCGTACTCTTTGATCTGTAACGCGTGTTCATCGGCTTTGCTGCTCGTGACGCCCATCCCGATGGCGCCACCAATGCCGAGTCCAAGTCCAATGGCGGTCACGCCCGTACCAACCCACGCGATCGGCTTCTTCGTGTACCAAGTGAAAAACGGCTCACGCGTGCCGGTCATGGTATCCGGACCTTCACCACCTGGAGGCGGAGTCATCGTACCCATGCCTGTTCCCGTGTCTCCTGGCGGGTAGTTTGTCCCGACATTCGTCCCGGTTCCGGTTCCCGTGCCTTTGGGCGGTTGCTGCCCGTAAGGGTTATTCGGAATGTTCCACGTAGGCGGCGGGGGCGGTGGCGGCGGCGGAGGCGGAGGGGGCGGTGGCGGCGGCGGCGGCGGTGACATACCGACGGGGCCCGGCGCGGACGAACCTGCAACACCGAGCGCAAGCGTCGCGACCGCGGCTTGACCAATCTTTGCATCCACCGACGTGTTGACGGATTTCCCTCCGTACGTGGCGGTTACCGTGTGTGCACCGGGTTTGGCGAAGATGACGCTGAGCATCGGCGATTTGCCAACGAAGGTTCCATCGACGCTAATGTCGGCACCTTGCGCATCGACGAGCGCGACGATGTGTCCGGTACGTCGTTTCGCTTCAGCAACGCCTTTTTCAGCGGTCGCTTTTTGATCGGCAGTCGCATTCGGCAGGTCCCGAAGGAACTGCTGCAAGTGCATGCCGCCTTCTTCGACGTGATTCGATTTCAGCTCGGCTTGTCCCAGGTTCAGGAGGACAGCTGGATGTTTTTTCAGCGCATAAGCTTGCAAAAACGCACTTCGCGCGTCTTCGAACCGACCCGAGTCGTAGGCCTTGACGCCTTCTTCGTACCGTTGCCGCGCGACTTCCGTCACTGCGTCATCGGCGGCGAATGCATTCGAGATGCCCACGGTCGCCGGCAAAAGTCCCACCCCAGACAGCAACGCTGGACCGGTGAGCGATAGAAACAAGGCAGTGACGCAAGCACGTGTCTTCATCAAATCCTCGGCGTCTCGGGATCTGTCCCGATGTCATGAACCTTCAAGCCAACGCTTCGCATAGGGAACGGTGTGCGCGCAAGTTATATACCAACGCTCAGAACGGCGTCTCGCGAATGATCCCGCCGCCGGTTTTTGCCGTCGCCGTTGCCGTTGCCGTTGGTCGTGGCGCGGGTGCTGTTGCAGGCGGTTTCGGCGCAATTGCTACGGTCGCCTTCGCGGTCGCCGTCGTCGTGACGACGGGCTTCGGCACATCCGGCTTCGGCGCTTCCACTTTGGGAGTCTCTACGGTTTTCGCCGTTGCCTTCGGTTGTTCCGCGACAGGTGGCGCGTCCGTCTTTGCAGGCTTCGGCGATTCGGTTGCTGCAGCGGCTGCTTTCGGCATTTCCGGAGGTGGCGTTGCCGGCTGTTCTGGTTTTGCCTCGGCCGTTTCCTTGGGAGCCGTCGTTGCTTGTGCGTTCGTCGTAGGCTTGGGTTTGTCTTTCTCGGACCCTCCCAACATGCCCTTGGCGAAGAACGCGATGCCCACAATTGCGACGAGGGCAAACACCACCTTCATGATCGAGCCCGAAGATGAACTTTGCATCGGGATCGCATCGAGCGGTGGTTCCGCTGCTGTCGCTGCCTCGTTTCGCGTCGCGCGAACAGTTTCGTCGGACACGATGGAAACAGGTTTTGCTTCGGGAATTTCCTCGGCGTTCTCGTTGGCTGATGCGCCATGCTCGGCGACGACCGCGATCGGTGGTTCCGACAAACCCGAGAGGTCCACGACGGTCGCTGGAATGGTTGCCGCGGTTCCCAGAATGACGTCGGCCGTTTCTTTCGGTTCCGTAACATCTGCCGGCGGTGCCGCGTCTTCGGGCGCAGCGGCTACCGGAGGCGCGCCTTCGTTTTCTGCCGCCGTTTCAGCGCTCTCGACCGGCGCAGCGGGTTGTTCTGCCACCACGGCTTCAACTAGAGGCGCAGGTGCAGGCCCGGGCGCTTCTGCCGCGAGCGGTGCTTCTGCAAGCGCTCCGGTGCCCATCACCGTGGTTTTGATGCCAGCGGCTCGCGGGGCGGATGCCGGCGTCGGAGGCAAAATTTTGGGTTTGTCCGGGCTGTCAGCGCGCGCGTGACTCGCTGCACCGTTGCCATTGACGCCAAGGGCATGTGCGCCATTCGCTTGTGGAGAGCTGACGACTGCTACGACGGATGCCGCGGCAACGATTTCGTCGATCTCCCACGAGGGCTTGTATTGCAACGCCAAACGGTCGAGCTCGTCGGGCGTCAAGCTCCCCGCTTTCCCTTGAATTTGTTCTAAAGCCATGGGTGGGAATCGAGGCTACCACCCATGACGGTCGACCGCCAAAGGCGAGATCTCGAATTGAACGATCTCTGACGCGAGCTGGTCCGCGACTCGGAGACAATCAAGAAACACGCGCCTCGCGTACGCTTGAAAACAAGCTCGATTCGTAAGGATCGCGCCGTGTTGACCGCTCGCCCATCCGCAGCAAACTTCTCGTCGCCGAGCGGGTCGGCGTACTTCTGTTCGAGGTCGATGGAACCGAAAAGAACACGCCGTAGCGATGTGCGTACGTGCGATCTTACGACGAGCTTGATACGCGATCGCATGTTGCGCATGGGACAAACCTTGTCGCCAACGACCTCAACTCCACGAATCGTTGCTGCACTGTTTGCCGCTTCCGTCTTGCTCGATGGGTGCAGTCAAAACGCGCCCGCTCCTGTGCTCAACACGGCACCGAGTGACGAAACACGTGCGACGACGTTCCTCGATACGCGCACTGTCTTGCCGACGCGACCTGAAGTCGTAGCCCTTGCCGACGTCGTCGCCATCGCTTCCTCCCGCGCTGGTCACAACGAACGTGGTGCAGCGTTGGCCTCTTTGGCTGCGGCACTTCGCACCAGGATTTTTCGTATCGATCGCGCCGATGCCGATGCCCGCGAAGCACTCGAGTTACACGCCGCCGCTGCCAGTGCCGCCGCCGGCACACTCGCTGGGTGCGAAGCCGATCGGCAACGCGCACTCTTGGCCGGCGAACTCGCCAGTGATGCAGCCGTGACGTATCGCGAGCTTTATCTCGCGTCGCGCCGTCAATCCGTACTCGCCACCCGCACGCCTTGTCACGTGGCAATCGATCGCGCGCTCGCTCTTGCAGCTGCGTTTCGACCTCGCAGCGACGCCATGACGACACTCGAGCGGGAAGGGGATCTCGCCGCTGCTGGCGCTGCGCGTGGAGCAACCGCTCCATCAGCGTTTGCGCCCATTGCGGCGGGTTCTGCTTTGACAAACCCGAACCCAGCACCAACGATTGCCAAGACAGCGTCGGCAGATGAAGGGCAAGTCGTCATTTCTCCCAAGGACGACGCCGTCACCAAAGGTCCCGTCAAGGTTGTCTCGGTCGAACCTTTCGGCAACGACAAAGGTGGTCGTGTCGTGATCCACTTGAGCGGCCCGGCGACATTTCAAGTCGGTACACTCGGCGCCGATGCCAACGCTGGAAAAGATGCGCGCGTCTTTGTGGACATCGCGCGAGCAACATCACGCGGGGTCAAGAAAGAAATAGAAGTCGGGGGCGTGGTTCGTCGCGTACGCCTCGGCGCCCAAGAAAGCGGAACGCGCGTCGTTCTCGACCTTGCCGCATCCCTTTATCGTCGCGTGTTCTATTTACCTGATCCGTTTCGCATCGTCATCGACGTGAGCACACGACCGCCACTTCGTCAGGACAAACAATCGTCGACCGGCCAACGTGAAGTCACTCGCGTCGTCCTTGATCCGGGTCACGGCGGTCAAGACTCGGGAGCCGTCGGTCCGACAGGACTCACCGAAAAAGCTGTCACGCTCGACATCGCGCATCGCGCCGCCACCATCATCTCGCGTGAACTCGGCGTGGAAACACTACTCACCCGCGACGACGATTCTTACGTGGCGCTCGATTTGCGCACCGCGCGTGCCAACGCTTTTCACGCCGATCTGTTTGTCTCGATTCACTGTAACGCATCGGAAAGTGGCACAGCACGTGGTCCGATGACCTTCTCACTCGATCGCGTTCGTAATCCCGATCGTGTGACCATGCGTATTGCCGAACGCGAGAACGCCGCTCGTCCCGCAAAAGCCGCGGCCGATCGCGACACGCGTGCCATCGATGAAGAAATGGCGCTCATCGTGTCCAACCTCGATGTCGGCGACTTGCTCGAACGATCACGCCACGTGGCCGATTTGGTTCAACGATCAGCCATCGCGTCGCTCGGACAACGCTGGCCCGATACGAAAGATCAAGGCACCAAATCTGCTGGATTTTTCGTGCTTGTTGGTGCCGACATGCCCGCGGTGCTTTTCGAAACGTCGTTCATCTCGAACCCCGAAGACGAAGGACGACTCGCGACCGCCGACTACCGACAGAAGCTCGCCGATGCTGTCGCGAATGCGATTCGCGCGTATCGTGAAGGTAAGTGAGAGAGGGTGCTCGCCAGCGTTTTCGCGCCTCACCCCCCCAGCCCCCTCTCCAACTCCGCGCCTTCGGCGCTACGTGTAGAGGGGGAGCCGGAAGGAGTTTTCGTAGAGGGGAGAATTTTCGTAACAAAAACGCTTGGTTCCCCCTGCTATGAAAGCCGGGCACGTTCTCGCTTACGCT
>JANORL010001567.1:0-28594 GCA_031415295.1 Polyangiaceae bacterium
GTCGTACTCGCGCCCCTGTGGGTTGAGCGCATCGCGGTCAACCCATGCACGGGTCAAGGGACATTGTCCCTGGCCGGGTCGAGGGCGGGGAGCCCTCGTTCTCGTTTGAGCCCTTGTTGGAAGGGGGTCCGTGGTGAAACCCCGGCACGACGTCTCTCCATCCTGCTATTGTTCGCCCGGTCCGACGTGCGTGTACCTCACTCGATCATCGCTGGGATTGCGGCGCTCGCTTTTGCCGGTTGCATCAAAGCTCCTTCTGGTCCGCCTTTGTGCGGCGACGGCGTTGCGTGTGCTGACGGAAGGATCTGCGTCGTCGGTCGTTGCCGTTTGGCAGGAAGTACCCTCGTAGGTCCGTCCGATGGCCGTCGTCTCGTGCTCGCGCCTGATGAAATAGCCGTTTCGTCTTCCCGTGATTCCAACGGTGGAGGCCACCAAGTACCCGCGGTCGTCGTTCTTGGCCGCGGTTCGTCGACGCTTTTCTTGCACTTCGCGGTGCCCATCAACGATCCCCGGGACGTCACCGCCGCGGTCTTGGTTCTCGAGCCTCCTCGTGATGCGCTTCCACCTGCATCACCACTTCCCATTCACGTTTCGCCCATCCTCGAATCTTGGGTGGCCGATGAAATTTCCAACGGTCGCGTACCATCGGTTGGCGTGCCGGAACGCGCGGGCGTGTTTGGCGGCGCGTATGGCGGCGTCGTTCGTATCGATGTCACACCCATCGTCAAACGATGGGCCCAACGTCGCTCCGATGATCACGGCATCGCTATCGTGGCCGATGAAACCGATGCCTACGGCTCGTCGTTTTCTCTCGGCGTCACGGAAGGTCGCGGTCCGCGCCTCGAGGTGTACTTGCGATGAGTTCGTCGAGCGAGACGCCGCTCTTGTCCGTGCGTGATTTGGCTGTCTCGTATGCCACCGCCGAAGGTGGAAAACTGCAAGCCCTCGACGGTGTTTCGTTCGATGTTCCATCCGGACGTACCGTCGCCATCGTGGGTGAATCTGGCTGCGGCAAAACAGCGACGGCGCTTTCGATCATGCGCCTGCTTCCATCGCCTGGAGCCACCATCGATCGGGGTCGGATCCTCTTCCAAGGTGAAGACTTGCTTGGTTTGTCCGAGCGTGACATGCGACGTATTCGGGGCGGAAAAATCGGCATGATTTTCCAGGAGCCTCTCACGGCGCTCAACCCCGTTTATTCGATTGGTGCTCAAATCATCGAAGCGATTCAGCTGCACGATCGTATGTCGCGTTCCGCGTCACGCACGCGGGCGATCGACTTGTTGCATCGCGTCGGTTTTTCGCATCCGGAAGAACGAATCGACAGCTACCCACACGAACTCAGTGGCGGCATGCGTCAACGCGTCCTCATTGCGATGGCGCTTGCGGCAGGTCCGCGGCTTTTGGTCGCGGACGAACCTACCAGCGCTCTCGACACGGCCCTTCGTGCGCAGATCATGGCCTTGCTTGGAGATCTTTCGCGCGAACTCGGCATGAGCCTCCTGGTCATCACGCATGACCTTTCGTTTGTCGCCGACATCGCCGACGAACTCGTCGTGTTGTACGCCGGCACGGTCGTCGAGAAAGGTCGACCGTCACGCGTGCTTGCCGATCCTCGTCATCCGTACACACGTGCACTCGTGCAGAGCGTTCCCCCGACGAGCAGTTTTCGAGCTCGCGGAGAACGACGTGCGCCTCTTCCGACGATCGAAGGATCGGTACCGGATTTGCGATCGTTGCGAGTTGGGTGCTCGTTTGCATCTCGATGCACCAAGGTTATGGATCGATGTCGCATCGAAGCACCCGCCACGGTGGCTTTCGATGACGGCGCCGTGCGGTGTTTCTTGTACGAAACGCCTGATACGCGGGGGAATGCGGCATGACCGATCGCGAATCGCGTCCACCTGCTCGGACCCATAACAAGCCGCTCGTGGTCGTTGAAAAACTTTCGGTCCTTTTTCCGCACCAGAAGGGACTCTTTCGAGCTCCAACGTTCGTACATGCCGTCGATGGCGTCAGTTTGTACATTCGTCCCGGTGAAACCCTGGGCCTTGTGGGTGAATCCGGCTGCGGTAAAACCACGCTTGGTCGAGTGATCTTGCGCCTCGTCGAACCCACCGTAGGTCGCATCATTTTCGATGGCCAAGACATCACGAGTTTGTCCGAGCGTGAAGTTCGACCCTTGCGGCGCCGTATGCAGATCGTTTTTCAGGATCCGTATTCGTCGCTTAATCCGCGAATGACGGTGCGGGAGATTGTGGGTGAAGGCATAGCTGCATTACGCTTGGCAAAAACGTCGCGCGAAGCTGGAGAAACGGTTGCTGAAATGCTCACGAAAGTGGGTCTTGGTTCGGATGTGCTCGACCGATATCCGCATGAATTTTCAGGAGGGCAACGGCAGCGTATTGCCATTGCGCGGGCTCTTGCCGTGCGTCCGGATTTCGTCGTTTGCGACGAACCCACGAGTGCGCTCGATGTATCGGTGCAAGCGCAAATTTTGAATTTGCTCGAAAAATTGCAAGATGAATTATCAGTCAGTTATTTATTCATTTCGCATGATTTGCGCGTTGTGGCGTATACGAGTCACCGCATTGCCGTGATGTATTTGGGGCGTATTGTCGAAATGGGCCCGGCGAAAGACGTTTCTGAACGGCGTTTGCATCCGTATACCCACGCATTGTTCGGCGCTTTGCCCAAAGAAGTCGCGAGAGAAGGACCTCGAGAACGCCCCAAACGAGTGCTTATGGGCGACCCTCCAAGTGCATTGGATCCTCCGCGAGGCTGCGTGTTTCATACGCGTTGTCCGCGGGTCGAAAAAGGACGATGCGACGTCGAGACGCCCGAATTGACCGAAATCGTTCCGGGTAGTCATCATCGTGTGGCGTGTTTTCATCCCGAAGGAATGGATGAAATTTCAGCGGACAAAGCTGCAACATGAACGAAGCGCTCGAGGCTAAGTGGCATGAAATTGGGAAACATTCTTTGCGTTTCGAATCGCCGGACATCGTGCATATGCGAATCGTTGGCGATTTGAGTCTTGCGCAGGTCCAGCAACTTTTGGAATGGGTCGATGCTTTTCCAAAACCGGAGAAAGGGTACTTTTCGCTCATCGACATCGCCGAAGCTGGTCGCCCGAATCTTGAAATACTAAAATCGAATGCACTCCTGAAAAAAATGCAAATTTACGGCGCCTTTGTTTATTACCGCGCCCAATTTCAGCACCGCACGGTTATCGAAATCGTCCAGAAAATAAGCCGTGCCCTCAATTTGTCCCTCAAGACGATCCCATTGGTCGCTTTCGCCACGGAAGCCGAAGCGCGTGTTTGGATTGACGAATATCGGGAACGAAACGCCTGACGTCGAACAAATCAACTGCGACGCGTCGTCCACGGCCAAGCGTAATGAAACGTTTGCGTTCATCAGCGACGAAGGCAATGGCCCGATTCGTTTGACGACAAACGAATTGCAACGGAATGGAAGAGTGGGGGAAGAATCGCCTGGTGCGCAGGGAGGTGCGAAGGGTGGTGCGAAGGTCGGATCAGGTAGCGGCGGGAGCTTCTTCGGCGGCGGGAGCTTCGTCCGCTGTGGGGGCATCGTCCGCGGTAGTGGCGGGTTCGGCTTCGGTTTCGGCTTCGGGAGCTGCCGTGGCAGCTGCGGCTGCAGCTGCTGCCTGCGCGGCGGCCTGTCCTGACGAACCCATGATCTGGGTGCGCCAAGAAACGAGCGTTTGCGCGCGTCGACCGGCTGTCGAATCGGACAAACCAGTCGCTTTGACAATCTTCTGCGTTATGGCGTCTTGCGTCGGCGGTTTCGGCGACAAAAGCAGCGGCGCAATCGCGGCGATGATTTCACTGTCGGCAATGGACGCGCGGAAGATTTCCAGTTCCTCAGGACCGTTGGCCGTGAGCGTATGCAGAGACTTGCCCGCATCCGTCGCGCTAAAGCCGCCTCCTTCGTTCTCGCCCACGAACCCGAGTACGCGGGCCGTGTGGAGACCGTAGAGGACGTGACGAGGGTTGATCCCAGTTCGTTCGGAGACTTCCGCCTTCGTTTTGAGGCCATCGACCACTGCGTCGACGATGCGACGCACGTTTTCGAGGCTGTCTGCTTGCGGAATGTCCTTGCTTTCGAGGCGTCGGCGAGCTGTCGGCATGTTGGAGGCCGCAGTTTACATGCAGAACGCCTTCCGTCTCTCCAAAAATTTGGCCCACCCTCGAAACTGCCTTTCGGCGCGCCTCACTCGGCAAAACGAAGCGCCCCGAAATCCGATGGTCCGCTCAATTCGTGCTCGGAGCTGCCGTCGCCGCCTGGAACGCGGCCATCGCCTTATGCCAGTCGATCAACGCATCCACGTAACGAAGACCCGCATCGAGCGCCGCTTGTTCGCGCAAATTCACGAGCAACACGTTGCCTTCACCCAACTCGAGACGCTTGGCTTCTTGCACGCTCAGCAACTGCGCCATGTCCACTTCCGCCCGCGTCGCCTGCACCCGCGCGCTTGCCGCTACGATCGCCGAGATCGCGTCGCGCACGTCGGCAACGACCCGATCTCGCACGAGTTTTGCTTGTGCTTCGATGCGACCAACCTGCGCCGACGCCGCGTTCGCGCGACCCGTCGCCGTTCGATTGAGCAGCGGAATGTCGATCATCACGCCGGCTTCGAGCATGGGTTTGTCCTGCTTCGGATCTCCTGGACCGAGGTCTTTCGCGCCCATGATCACGAGATCGATCGCCGGACGTTGCTGGTTTGTCGCGAAGCGTTGCTCCACTTCTGCTTGTTGCCGTTGCAGCTCGAGACGCGCCACGTCTGGTCGTCGTGCGATGGCCACACGTTCCGCTTCTGCCAGGCGAGTCGCATCGAACGCCGTGGGCTCCGGAATCTGCTGTGGCAGTTGCGACGTTCTCGGTAAAACCGTCGTACCATTGTCCGCTCGCACGTACATTGAAAGTTCGATGGCCGCTTGTTCGAGTGTACGTTGCGAAGCGACGACATGCGCCGTGCGTTGAAGAATCGCGCGCTGATTGTCAAGACGCTCCATCTCGGCCAAGTCACCGATCTCGACGCGCCGTGCAAGACCCGTATCCCGTGTGCGCGCCAGATCGAGCCACGCTTGTGAAATCGCGACTTTGCGGCCTGCACCCACCCAATCCCAATAACGAAATGAGCCGAGACGAACCGCGTCAAGGCGTTGTTGATCGACGCTGCGAGCCGCAACATCCACTCCAATTTCCGAGCGGCGAATGCTCGCTCGTCGACGATCGATCGGTCCATCACGGAGCAAGTTGATACGCGCACCTGCGCGCACTTCACCGTATTGGTTGGTGGCCAGCTTCCCGTCGTACACGGGGAAATCACCGACTCCCAACCGGTATCCGGCAAACACACTCGATCCCCAAAACGGAAGAGGTTGCTCGACCACCGTGTCAAAACGCCCCGACGGATAACCACCGATCGGCGTTGCTAGGCCACTCGTGCGCCACGTTGGATCGAAACCTCCCGCTGCGGCGAGTCGTTCACCCTCCGCGGCCAGACGCTCCTGTTCCGCAGCAAGGATCAGCGGAAACCGTTGCTCGACCGACCGCACGACATCGTGCAGTTCGAGTGTGTCCGATGAAACTACCGGCGTGTCGATCCGTGGTAAATCGGCGAGATTCGGTGCCGTTTGTCCCAGCACGAGCGACGAGGTGAACAGTGTCTGGACAAACCACATGAGTGACGCGAAGCGAATTCTTTTGAGGCGCAACGATCGACTCATTTGGTTTTTCCTTTCTCGGAGGTTTTACCTGTGTCGCTGGCTGTGGAAGGTGTGCCCGGCCATGAGGGCGGAAATCCGTTGAACTGGCGCCAAAGTTCGTAACCAAGCGACACGCGATCGAGCAAAATCCATCCATTCGCACGCGTTCCTTGGCGCAAGTTTTGTTTTGAGGGCCAAGCTTCTGCGTCGTTTGGCACCACGAGCACGCGAAACTTTCCATGACCATCATCGGTTGCATCGACGAAAGCGACGGTTCCTCCGTACGTTCCGACGGCAACGGTAGGCCACCCCGAAAACTGAATCGCCGGCCAACCTTCAAACTGCAGGCGAACCTTTCGTCCCGTAGAAACCAGGTTCACGTCGTTTCCATCGACCCACAACTCGACCGCTGCATCGTCGGTGTCGGGCACGATGCTTGCGAGCACTTCGCCTACTTTCACCATTTCGCCGCCTTGTTTGGCGACGATACGCAACACGGTTCCGCTGCGCGGCGCCTTCACGGCCTGCATGAGTTGTCGCGCCAAACGTACTTCCATACGCGCTAGCTCCCCTTCTGCGGATGCGATCTCCGCCTGCGCAGTCGCACGTGACGCGGACGCATCGCTGATCGAAGCACTCGCGTCGTTGCGAATCTTCATCATGTCCGACTCGAGAGCGCTTTCTTCCGAACGAGCGGCGGACAATGAGGCATTGGCACGCTCGACTTCGGTGCTCGCTCGCGCGACGTCTAACTCGGCGAGTTCCACCGTTCGTTTTGACGTCAAACCATCTTTGAAGAGCGATAGTTGGCGTTCCAAGTTTTGTTCGGCCGTTTTGCTCGCAGCTTTTGCTGCTACGACGGATTGTCCCGCTGCTCGCACGCGATCTTGCGCCATACGCACGCGTGATGTTGCGGCTTGCAACGCACTGTCGCGGGACGATTCGAGCGATTCAATGCGTTCACCAACCGCCTTCGTGCGTGCGCGAGCGGCATCGATCCGCGCATGCGCCGCATCCTTCTCACGCTCGAGACGCGACACCATGTCGGCATCGTTGTCGGCAATGTCGACGAGCGGCGCGCCTTCGAGCACGCGATCGCCTTCGCGCACATACCAGCGCACCACGCGTCCATCGACAGGAGCTTCCACCGCTTGTTGTCGCTCGAGTGGTGCAAACGCGGTCACCCGACCGTGTGCTGGCGAGTTCTGTTGCCAAGGCACGAAGACGAGAGCGATCGCGTTGACCATGAGAAACACGCTGAAGATGCGCGCGATCGTTTTTGCGAGTCTGGGCGAACGCACAAGACGCACAACGTCCGCGTCGCCTTCGAGTTCCATGATGGGTCGTACAGCAGTTGCCATTTCGTTCCTCGTGTTGCTCATGCCGTGAGATCAGTGGCACGTAACGGACGGAGTTTGCCTTTGTCGATCACGTGAATTTCGCCGCATTGCCGCAGTATTTCGCGGTCGTGCGTCGTGACGATCAACGTCCACGGAGCGTTTGCATCGAACAGTGCGTTGCAGATGGCTTTGCGCGTGCGCGGGTCGAAATCCGAAAGTGCGGCATCGAGCACGACAAGGCGCGGCTTTTTGGCAATCGCGCGGGCTACGCACAGACGAAACGCTTGACTCGACGACAGGGTTTGTCCCCCATTCGACAGATGTTCGTCGATGCCCTCAGGAAGTGACGTGATCTCGTCGTACAGACCAACCGCTTGCAACGCCGCGCGAACGTCGTTCGTATGCACGTCACGCCGGCCCAGGCGCACGTTGTCCGTGACGGAGCCCTCGAAAATCTCCACGCCACGTAGGAACGCTGTTTGTTCGCGTAATGAAGTCACATCGACGTCGCGTATATCCACGCCATCGAAGTCGATACGCCCGCGCGTTGCTGACCGCAGCCCGTACAAAAGATCGACCAGCGTGCTTTTTCCGCAACCGCTTGGGCCCACGATACCGATGCGTGCACCTGCTTCGACGTTCAGCGTGACCTTGTCGAGGATCGGCGTGCTGTTTGGATGGGCAAACGAAACGTCGACGAAGCGCACGTCGGCACCGTCGGTTTTGCGACGTAACGGAGCTCCGCCTGGTGCTTCGAGAGGTAGGTCGACCAAATGCCCGAGTTTGTCCACGCCGGCCAACAGGTCGTAAAAACTTTCGAGGTGTTTGCCGAATTTCGCTATGCCCGAAACGACCGTCGTGACGATCAATTCGGCAGCCACGAGTTGCCCGAGCGTGAGTTTGCCATCAATGACGAGCCATCCACCGACCCCCAGCAATGCCGCGCTCGCTAATGCTTGGATGACGAGCGATCCCAAGATTTGCCGGAAAAGCACCTTCCAATGCTTGTTTCGCGCCGTCATCCATTCGCGCAAAAGGTCTTCCGACCGTGCGCGAGCAAAAGCACTGCCGCCAGCCGAACGAAAAGTGACGGCATGCTCCGTCAATTGCTCGAGCCACGAAGCAATCGCATATTTCGTTTTCGACTCCTTCAAACTCGTCTCGACCGCACCTCGACCAAGTCCGAACAAGACGAATCCGACCGACAGGACGAGCGCGACGTCGAAGGCAAGTAGAATGGGGTGATATACGGCCAAGACGAGCATTCCGACGGCCGTTTGCAGGACGATCGATACTCCGTCGACGAGCAACGTCGCCGCGCCTTTTTGCACGGTGAGCACGTCGAAAAAACGATTGACAAGTTCTGGACCGTGCGCTTCGCGCAAGGCATCCATACGCACGCGTGGCAGCCGATATGCCAAATCCACGGCTACCCGTGCAAAAATGCGTTGTTGGATTCGTTCGACGACCCAGGCCCACATCGCGCGTAAAACGCCGGCAAAAACCAGGCCTACCAGCACCAGCAGCGTGAGCGCGACGAGCGGCTGCAGCAATCCGCCAAACGCGACCGTATTCACCAACGCTTGTACGCCAATCGGTGCAGCGAGCGACGTAATGCCGACACCCACAGCGTATACGCACGCCACGCCAATGTCGTCGCGTTCGAGCCGTAAGAGTGCCAAGAGGCGTGCAGTTGGCGTGTGCCCCCGCTTTAAATGAGACAATGCGCCCAAGGGTTCACTCGCGTCCGCAATGGCCCAAAGTACGGGCTCCGTAACGTTGGCGGCTCCTAGACGTTCAGCGAGTTTTTCTGGGCCGATCGATTCAAATAGATCTTGATTATGGAGATTGAGGATTTGCGCGGTTTTTCGTCCATACCCCACGAGGGCAATAGGGTGTCTTTCGGTCCCCATGGTAAACGTTAATGCAGGGGCAAGGGTGCGCGCTCGGGAAACGACTTCGGTGCTCGACCTGCGTATCGTGCGGACAGTCAAACCGAGTGCGGCGCAAGCCTGGGTCAATTCGTCGAAATTGGCATCCGGGCCGACGAACACCGCGTCTTGTCGAGCTTGGTCGAGCGCTCGACGTGCGACGGTACGATCGACATCGACGCCCGCGTTTTCCGCCAGAAATTCCAGCGCGACGAGCAGTGTTTCTGTATTGTCGGCGTTTTCGGGCTGAAACGGCTCCGGAATGGATGAAATCCGCTCATCCCTCTCGAGAGGTGTCGGGTCATCTGATTTTGAAATCGGAGAATCTTCAGGATTGGTCACGTCGGCGCAGCGATAGGCATTCTTCGTGCCAATACATTTGCAGCGACGTTTTCACCGTTCGGCGAGGTCAGGCATGTGACGCGTCGTCTCAGATGCGACTTTCTGTCGCAGCGAGCATCAGAAGATCCGTTGTCCTGGCGTCAATACATTGTCGGGATCGAATTGGTTTTTTGCCGCCACGAAGTCACTCCAATTGTCGCCGAAGTGGACTTGCCAATCGGCCTGCGTGAGTTCGACCGCGCCAATCGGATAACGTTTCCCACCGATTTCGACGAGTGAATCGTAGATGCTCCGGTTTTGTGCCAGCAAATCTTGGATGTTTGCCGGCGTAGGCGGAAACGCCGTGCGTAACAAACTGAAGAGGAAGAAATGTTCGTCGTCCGGTAGTTGCATAAATGGCGTGTTCACCTTGTCCCGACGAACGGGGTAGATGATGATCGGACCTTGGCCCATGGACGCTTCGGTCGTCTGCTCGAGCATGTCACCAATGAACGACGCAGCGTCCGAACCCGGAACGAAAACGTCAATCCACGGATGCGGAAGTTGCCATGCGCCAATGGACTCGAGAAACGCAACCGTTGGTGCCAATCGATTGACGAAATCGAAATACGATTTATCCTCGGAGGTTTGCGTTCCAGGGATAAACGAAAGACCACCAAGAAGCGATGCGTCGTTTGGTGGAGCATTCGGCGCAAAGTATTTGACGACTTCGAGAATGTAAATGAAGCCTCCCGGCGTATGCGCAGCAAACCCCTCGACATAATCGAATCGGCCATCGTCGACGAGCATCATTTGATCATTGGTGAATGTCGTGATGTCGCCATATACCGCCGTGTACACTCGCGCCATGGGCGGCACGTCGACGAGCCGGAGCCGAGCGCGTACGATAATCCCGAATTGTCCAAGGCCGCTACGAACTGCATGGAAGAGTTCTGGACGATGGGTCGACGAGCAGCGCAGAAACTTTCCTTTGCCTGTGACGACTTCGAGTTCGAGTACGTTGTCGACTTGCAATCCGTGCTTCGAACTTTGCCCACCAATTCCACCCACGGAAAGCGTACCACCAACACTCAGTTCAATATAGTCCGTCAGAGTTGGAGGGCTCTTCCCATGAGGCAAGGTCGTTTGCAAAATGGCACTCCACCGAGCGCCGGCTTGCACCCAGATGCTATTGCCGTCAACCGCGCCAATCCCATTGAGCGCCGACATATCGACGACGATGCCCGCCTCGACCTGCGCCTGCCCATAGGTGCTGTGACTCTGACCAATCCCCCGCGTCCCCGCAATCGACAAACAATGCCTGCGCGCAAACTTCACCATTTTGCGAATGTCTTTTACGCTCCCGGGTACCAGGATCGCCCAAGGGCTCTCATGAACGATATGCCCAAAGTCATCAGCGGCATTGGTGAGTGCCGACGCACTAAGGTAGAGCTGACCATCCAATGCTGGCACCGATTCCACTCCCTCTTCAGGCTCGGCATCAATCTCCCCGTCTGAAGCCCAGACCCGGGAAATGGGATTGAAGGCCACGACGGCGGAAGCGGTCAGGACGGTTCGTAGGATGCCTCGACGCGTAATACTGTCGTTCATGGTTGGTCCTTTTTTCGATCGGGCAAAAACACCCCTATCGTACCTTTCACCGTATCTGGTTTTTCCAAATTAAAAAGGCGAAAAAACACGACCCATGAAGATTAGTGCGGTTGAAATATTATGTTCTAGGTGAATTCGAGCGGTTTCACCCAATTGTTCGTCAAAATATTGTCGGTTGCTCGTGAAGCGGATTCGGCGCGAAACTCTCGGTGACAATTGTTGGTTTCCGTCATGTAGGGCGTTTCCAGACAACGTGATGAATCACGCAGACATTGGGCGTTGGAAATGTGACGAATAGACCTGAAGAATGGTGAGATTGATCGCGACGTAAAAGTGCTTGACAGCTATCGGCGCGCACTCGATTCTCGAACGATGCACTCATTTACGCGACACTCATCGTTTGAACCGATTGCTTACGAAGATCCGGGCGAAAAAGACCGCACCGGACCGGCGCTTACGAGGGGCAGTTTGTTTACGCTGCTCGCGACCGTGGCTGGAGAGACGTTGCCGCCAGAAGCCCACGTGGCGATTCGCGGTCTCGGTCCGGAGATCTGGTACGATGGCCAGCTCCTCGAAACGCTCCTCAACATCCTGGAAGACAAGGATGATGAGTTGCCTGAATTTGTCGGGCGCAACATTTACTATATGTTTCGAACGCCCCTGAAAAGCGTCGGCATTCACACCGCAACGGATCTCATCAAGTCATTGCCGGGGACGTGGTACTTTGCCACTCGAGGTGATGCTGGAGAATTCCGCTCGCGTATGGTTGCGGATAGGCATTGGATTGTCGAGGCCGAACAGCCTTACAACTGTCTATTCGAAGCGGGGGCATTGCGTGGATTCATTGAAGCGTTCGAGGGTCACGATGTGCATATCGACCACACGACGTGTCGTCGAAAGGGTCATGCATTCTGCACGTACGACGTATCGTGGGAGGAATAGGCTTTCGCGCCATTATTGAAAATGAGCGACGATCGCCCCGAAGAATGGCGCAAGTTGCCATTCGCAATGCGTCTGTCTGACGAGGAGCTTGATCTCGTCAAGTGGATCGGTGCGCGCATGAGCCGGCTGCTCCTCGGACGTTTCGAGGATCTGCCGTTCATCGAGCGGGGCGACGAACTGGGGATCGTCGTCAATATGGTCGCGCGCGTGAACAAGGAGTTGCGCCGAGCCAAAGAACGTGATTTGGCCCAAAAACAGACACTCGAAGCTCAAAAGAACGAACTCGAAAAGCGGAAGCAAGAACTGGAAATTCACGTAATCGAACTCGAAGTGGCGCGAGCGGAAGCGTCGCGCCTCCTTGAAGCCGTGCGAAATTTGACCGCTCCGGTGTTGAAGGTGCATCAAGGAGTGATGCTCGTGCCGATTGCTGGTGCTCTCGATCCGGAGTTGTTAAGCCGAGTAGAAGAACGCGTGCTTTCGAGCGTGGGTGTGACGAATGCGCGAGTGGTCATTCTCGATATCACGGGAGCACGAATCATCGAAGCAGCGGTTGCCGAGGGGCTTGTCCGTATTGCACGAGCTGTATCTTTGCTGGGAGCACGCGTCATTTTATGCGGCGTTTCTTCTGCCGCGGCCCGTACCGCTGTCGAGCAGGGGCTCGATTTTTCCCCGGCAGAAGTGCGGAACAATCTGGCCGGTGCGCTCGAGACGGCGATGGCTGCCAATGCGAATGGGCGGCCCAAACCTGCCGTAAAGGTGAGGCGATGATTTCGCGTCAGTCCGAATCACCTTCGTTGCTTCCGCCCACCCATCTTTGAATGGTCCGTCGACTAATGCCTAATGCTGCTGCGGCGCGCACTTTGTTTCCGCCGCATCGTTCGAGCACATGCTCGACATAAGCTCGTTCGACGTCTTCCAATGTCATCAAACGTTCGGCAGCACCAGCAAAAATGTCTTGTGCTTTTGGTGTTTGCACCGCCTTGGGTAAATCGTCGGGACTGATCCATTCGTGATTCGATAATGCCACGGCGCGTTCCACGGCATTTTCCAATTCACGCACGTTTCCGGGCCATTGATGAGCCATGATGAGACGTGCTGCAGCGCCTGAAAAACCTTTAATGTGCAAACCAGCTCGCTGCGTGGCTCGTCGTAAAAAATGTTCGGCGAGCGGCATGATGTCTTCCTGTCGATCTCGCAATGGAGGAATCGCGACTTCGATGACTGCCAACCGATAAAACAAATCTTCGCGAAATCGTCCCTCGGCAACGGCTTTTCGCAAATCGTGATGCGTCGCCGCCACGACTCGAACGTCAATGGCAGCACTACGCGTCGAGCCCAAAGGTCGAACTTGACGTTCTTCCAAAACACGAAGGATTTTTGCTTGGAGAATCAATGGCAGATCACCAATTTCGTCCAAAAAAAGCGTTCCGCCATTCGCTTCGGAAAACAGACCTTTCTTGTCTTGGCGCGCATCTGTGAAAGCTCCTTTCGTGTAGCCAAAAAGTTCGCTTTCAAGGAGTTGTTCGGGAATCGCAGCCGAATTGACCGCGACAAACGGTTTGTCTTTGCGTTTTCCAGCGGAATGCAGTGCGCGAGCTACTCGTTCTTTGCCCGTGCCACTTGGTCCGGTAATCAATACGGTGGCGGGCGAGTCGGCGACGCGCCGAACGAGGCTCATGATGTCGTCGAGCGCCGCGCTTTTACCAATGACATCGCGTACGGCCGTTTCGGTAGCAAGCGCCCCTCGTAATGCTTCCACTTCGCCGCGTAAGCTATGGGCTTCGACGGCGCGATCGAGCGCTACACCGAGCACGGCAGGTTCGACGGGTTTGGTTAAAAAATCATAAGCACCTTGTTTTACTGCGCGAACCGCAATCTCAATACTTCCGAATGCAGTCACAGCCAAAATGACAATGCGTGGATCGGTTTTTCTTGTCCATTCAATGAGATCGAGGCCACTGCCATCGGGCAAACGCACGTCGGTGAGCAAAAGGTCGACGTTGCCAGCTTCGATACGCGCTTTTCCGTCGGCGATGGTTGTGGCACACGTCGAACGCAGGTTTCGCTTGTTCGATATGCCGACGAATAGTTTGGCCAATGCTTCGTCGTCTTCCACGACCAGCAGGTTCATCGGAGTGGCGTGAGTGAGCGAAGGCATAGGTGTTCCAGGGAGACGAACGAGTGGGGAGCCAAGTTTGCCATGCCCTAGCTGTCGATGCTTGCGATTGGCATCTCGCGCTCGCTCGTATCAAGTCCAACGTCGAGTTACCCCATGAACCTCGCTCGCAAACGTCTCACGCGCAAGCTGCTCGCGCTCTTCACCGCGCCTGTCGTGGTCGGCTTCCTCGTCGCTGGATTCGTCTCGATCCGTACGACCCGCGAAGGCGTCATCGATGCTAGCGAACGCGCCCTCGTTGACAACATCGCGACCCTCCGCGCTGCTGCCGTGCACTTCATGAGCAAGGCCAGTCCTGATGATCTCGCACAACTCGTCGAACGTGTCGCCGCAGAAGAAACCGTACAAGGTGTGGTTCTCTATGACGAACTCGGACACGTGCGTGCGTGTTCGTCTGAGCTGGTTACTGACCGACAAACCGTCGATATCGCTGCGGGAAAAGCGTTCAAAAGTGGTTTGCCCATTGAAGCCGTCGTGTTTGTTGCGGGTCGCGATGCGTTGCTACGCGTCGAACCTCTTCATGGAACACCCGGCATCGGTGCCATCGCGATGACGCACGAACTTGCACCTGCGTTGCGTATCGCCAATGTCACCATGGTTCGTCTCGGTCTAACGGGCGGCATCGTTGGTCTTGTCGTCTCGACCATCGCCTTCTGGATTTCCCGCGTGCTCGGGCGTGAATGGGGCAACTTGGTGCATGCGGCCGAACGCGTGGCCGCCGGTGACCTCGATGTACGCGTCGAAGCTTCACGGCGACTCGAACTCGATCGCGTCGCGCGAGCTTTTAACGACATGACGCGCGCCCTTTCCGAAACACGTGAACAACTTTTGGTAGCTGAAGCCAAACGCGTCGAACTCGATGCGCGCATTCGTCACGCGCAAGCGCTTGCAGTTGTTGGCCAAGTTGCGGGATCATTTGCCCATGAAATAGGTTCGCCGCTCAACACCATTCTGGGTTGGTCGCGGTTGAGTGCCGCCGACGAAAGTTTGTCCGAGGAAGTGCGTACGCAGTTCGAAACGATCGCGTCGCAGTGCGAACGCATCACGCGCATCGTTCAGCGTTTGCTTTCCATTGCGCGACCAGCAGCCGATCAACGTGGACCGGTGAATCTTGCCGACGTCGTACGCGAAGTCACCGCGTTTCTAGCGCCGGAACTGAGGTTTCGACGTGTCGATCTCCGAGTGTTCATCGCCGAACACGTGCCGACGATCGTTGCCGTGCGTGATCATCTCTTGCAGGTCGTCATGAACCTCTGCATCAACGCGATCCAGGCGCAATCCAAAGGTGGAACGCTGCGCATCACGTTGGCGCTCGAAGAGCGCGAGTCTGGTGCAGACGCGTGGATTCGACTCGATGTTGCCGACGCGGGGCCAGGCGTTCCTGAAACCGATCGCACGCGGATCTTCGAACTGTTTTTCTCGACGAAGTCGAGCGCGGGAGGCACGGGACTTGGTTTGCCCATCGTGGCCGACATTGTTCGAGATCTCGGAGGCAAGATCGAAGTATCGACGGCGCCCGAAGGAGGCGCGCTGTTCCGCGTGCTGTTGCCGATCAGCGCAGCGGACTGAACTCTTCCCAAGGGGCGCGCGACACGTCAAGATGAGACGTTCTGCATGGATTCCGATCGCAAACGTGAGATCGACGCCGATGTTCGTCGACGCATCGAAAACGACGACGTCGACGGCGCTACGTCTGTTGCTTTGCGTGCGTACGGTCCGGAGATTTTCGAGTTCGTCGCGGCACTTCATCGCAACGATTCGGATGCGTCCGAAGTGTTCTCGATTTTTGCCGAAAAATTTTGGCGCAACTTGAAATCGTTTCGTTGGGACGCTTCGCTGCGCACGTGGGCGTACACCGTCGCGCGTAATGTCTCGCATGATTATCGTCGCGCGGAGAAACGGCGCGTGGCGCGCATCGTTCCATTGCTTGATGCATCGATGCTTTCCGCGATCGAAGCTGAAGTGCGCACAGTGACGCAGTCGTACTTGCGTAGCGAAACGCGCGATCGGTTTGCGCAGCTTCGCGCGCAACTTTCGGCGGAAGAACAAGAATTGCTCATGCTCCGTGTCGATCGGCAGCTGTCCTGGGACGACTTGGCCGTCGTGCTTCAAGGCGACGGAAATCCGATGCTATCGGTCGAAGAAAAGAAGCGTGCGGCGGCACGTTTGCGCAAACGGTTTCAACACGTGAAGGAAAAACTCTACGAGATGGGCCGGCGTGAAGGGCTCGTTGGGCAGGACGATTGAAATCTCCTACCGTTTGACTCTGTGGCCTGCTATTTCGGCCGCGCACCATGAGCCGCATCTATCGCACGCTTCCACCCGTAGGCACGTCCCTGGGCATTGCATTCTCCGGAGGACTCGACACCCGCACTGCCGTGGCGTGGCTTTCGCGCAAGGGATTACGAGTTTTCTGTTATACGGCTGATTTGGGACAACCCGACGAAAAGACGCCGGAAGACATTCCGCCGCTAGCTCTTTCGCATGGGTCCGAAAAGGCGCGTCTCATCGATTGCCGCGAAGCGCTCGTACGCGAGGGATTTCTGGCCTTGCAATGCGGAGCGTTTCATTTGTCCACGGCTGGCAGAAAATACTTCAACACCACGCCGCTTGGACGGGCGGTCACGACTACGGCCATCGTCCGCGCGATGCGGGAAGACGGCGTGAATGTATTTGGTGACGGCAGCACGCACAAGGGCAATGATATTCAACGGTTTTACCGTTATGGAATTCTGGTCAATCCGGAATTGCGCATTTACAAACCGTGGCTCGACGACGCATTCGTGACGGCTTTTGGTGGTCGTACCGAAATGGCCGAATACTTGAAATCGATCGACATGCCGTACCACATGGGTACGGAAAAAGCGTACAGCACGGATGCCAATGCGCTCGGAGCTACGCACGAAGCCAAGGACCTCGAATATCTCGATAAAAACATGACCATCGTCAATCCGATCATGGGCGTGGCTTTTTGGCGTTCGGATGTCGTGATTGCCGAGGAAGATGTCACGGTGGAATTCGATGCGGGCGTGCCGGTGGCTCTGAATGGTCAAAGGTACGGATCTCGATATGCGTTACTCGTGGCGGCTAATGAAATAGGCGGCCGTCATGGTCTCGGCATGAGCGATCAAATTGAAAACCGCGTTATTGGTGCGAAGAGCCGGGGCATTTACGAGGCGCCTGGCATGGCGCTTTTGCACATTGCGTACGAACGAATTTTGTCGTCGACGCACAACGAAGAGACGACGGATCTTTACGTCACCTTGGGTCGACGTTTGGGCCGATTGCTTTACGAAGGCAAGTGGTACGATCCTGAAGCGATGATGCTCAAAGAGTCGTTGTCGCGGTGGATTGCGGGGCCACTGAGTGGAATGGTGCGGATAACATTGCGCCGCGGTGATGACTACACGATTATGGAAACGCGGGCCGATAAGAGTGCCTACGCGCCGGAAAAACTATCGATGGAAAAAACGGAAGGGGCATTTACACCCGAAGATCGTATCGGGGCGCTTGAAATGCAAAACCTGCCGGTGCTGGACAATCGAAGCCTCTTGCTTCATTACGCGCAGCAGATGGGGCGGCTTGTTGGTGGATCGGACACGGGGCTCGGGAATCTGCTAGGTGAGGGAGAGAAGTAACGGTTTTACTTCCCCAACCGCTCCCGCACTTCACGTGCGACGCGCTCCCCCGATTGCAGCGCTCCCTCCATGTAACCAGTCCATTCTGTCGCTGTTTCTGTACCCGCCCAAAATACGCGCCCGACGGGGGCGCGTAACGCTTCACCACACGATAACATCGCACCAGGCGTCATGTTCGCGACCGGGCAACCCCGCGACCATTCTTCTGCCGACCAATCGAATTCAATGTATTCCGTCGGCGTTCGGGCCTTGTCGCCAAACATTTTGCCGAGGCTGTCCAACACTGCCAGGCGCCGTTCTGCAGGCGGACGCGATGAAAATAGGCGTGCTTCATCGCCCATGACGAACCCGAGCAATGCACAGACGGTCCCGTCATAAGAACAATTGTCGAATACGACCGACAGAGGCCCGGTGTTCGTGACTGCTTCTCCAGAAAAACCGTCTTCACGCCAAAATGCTCGGTCGTAGACAGCAATGCATTTTGCCGCTGATCCCATAGGCATACGTCCGGCGAGTGCGTCGCGAGAAACTGGCAAAATCGGGTCGAAATCGATACGATTTGCGAGCACCGGAGCAATCGCCACGATCGCTTGCCTCGCGCGCACTGTCGCCATGTCCGACGTGACGACCACGCCCGCGTCATTTTGCTCGATTCGTCGCACGGGCGACGACAGCACGACGGAATCGCCAAATTTTGCGGCAAGACGTATCGACAGTTCTTGCGAACTGCCCACGAAACGACGCTCTTGCGCTCCACCTTCGATTTCGACGAGTTTCATCAACCCGCCGCCAGCACGCAAATACGTCAAGAAATACAGCATCGACATTTCATGCGGCTCGGCTCCGAAAACCACGCGCACGGCCGCATTGAACAAATCGCGCACGTCCGCGCGCGGCATGTATTTTCGCGCAAACGTTTCTACGGTTTGCCCATCGAACGCCGCACTATCTTTGACGGCGGACGGCTGATGAAGCGGTACGCTTTTCGTCAACCGATCCAATTTGCTGAGCGCCAGTTGCAATACCACGAGGCCGGGGAGCGGAAGGGAGGGAATCGTCCCGGAATAATGCGAGAGCTTCCCATTGCGATAAAGAATCTTCTTGCCTTGGTGGTATGTCGGAAATGTCTGCACGCTGAGATCTCGAGCAAGTTTTTCTAGACGATCTTGGCCTGGTCCAATCCATTGCCCGCCCAAATCGAGTACTCGGCCGCCAATGTTTCGACCGAGCGTGCGCCCACCAACGCGATCCCGCGCTTCGAGCACCACTACGCGAGCGCCGGTTTCCACCAGATCTCGCGCTGCGGACAAACCTGCCAAACCAGCGCCAACGATAACCACGTCGGCGTCCATCACGCGTGCAGACATAAACTCCGTCATTGGACCGTTTTCCTAGAGGGTGTTTATCAGGCGTCGCGAGCGTTGCGAAGCTAGGGAGGGCGGCGGAAGCGTACATCGTACGCTGAGCAAGCCCGACCGACGATTCGCAACGCGCAGCAGCCTGATAAACATCCTCTTACAGCCGTTCGAGCACTACCGCAATGCCTTGACCACCACCGATACACGCGCTGCCTACGCCATATCGTTTTTGCAAACGGTGCAGCGTGTACACGAGGTTCGTCGTAATGCGCGCGCCGGATGCGCCGAGCGGATGGCCGAGCGCAATCGCTCCGCCATTGACGTTGCATTTTTCGAGCGGTAAACCCAATTCTTTTTGCACCGCCAGCCATTGCGGAGCGAACGCTTCGTTCACGTCGAAAATGTCAATGTCGTCTTGGCGTAATCCAGCTTTCGCGAGCGCTTTGGGAATTGCCGCTGCAGGACCAATACCCATGATGGCCGGATCGACGCCCGCCGATGCCCAGCCGAGCAGTCGCGCCAATGGTTTGAGTCCCTTTTCTTGCGCGACCGCGGCGCTCGTCACGACCAACATTGCCGCGCCGTCACAAATGCCGCTGGCATTGCCGGCCGTTACGACGCCGTCTTTTTTGAATACCGGCGCAAGTTTCGCAAGGGCTTCGCGTGTCGATAACGGGCGCGCATGTTCATCCACGACAAACTGTACCGCAGGCGCTCCGCGTTTGCCCGGAAGTTCTACCGGAACGATTTCGTCTTTGAATGCCCCGGCTTCGTTTGCCGCTGTCCACAATTTCTGACTACGCAGCGCGTATTCATCGCAATCATCGCGGCTAATGCCGTACTTCGTAGCCAGGTTTTCTGCGGTCATCGCCATCGGAGACTGCACGTACGAATCCGTAAGTGCGCTCCAAAGCGAATCTTCGAGTGCCGGAGCCTTGCCAAAAGCAAACCCTTTGCGCCCGCCACGAAGTACGTGAGGAGCTTGCGACATGTTTTCGGTGCCCCCGCAAAGGACAACGTCTGCGTCGCCGAGCAGCACGAGCATTGCGGCTTGCACGACCGCTTCGAATCCAGAACCGCAGAGCCGATTGACTGTCAATGCCGGAACTTCGATGGGCAAACCCGCCTTGAGTCCAACATGGCGCGCACAATAAATCGCGTCGGCACTCGTTTGCTGGACGTTGCCGACAATGACGTGTCCGACGTCATTTGATTTGACTCCGGCTTGCGCGAGCGCTGCTTTGGCTGCATGCGCTGCGAGGTCGGTGGCCGTAATGGCTTCGAGCGCGCCATTCATGGTCCCAAATGCGGTTCGTTTGGCGCCGACGATGACGATGTCCTTGTTCACGTTCACCATGATCTCTCCGTGCTTTGCTGGTCGAAACTTGGGCCAGCATGCGTCTTTGCAACGCGTCGAGCAAGTGCCGATGCTGCTTGGGAGGTTGACGCACGCACCAACCTCGTCGACATTCACTCCCGCATGCCTCCAAGCGACGAGATTCCGCGCCCATCCTCCTCGTTGGTTTCCGAGGATACCGCGGGTTATCAGCTCATCGTGGTCGGACCCGAAGACTGCGGCCGCACGTTGGATCTTGCGAATGGACGGCATCTTCTAGGTCGAGCACCCGAAGCCGACTTGCGTTTTTCTCTTGAAACCGTCTCGCGACGCCATGCCCTGTTCGTGGTGCAAGGCGATCACGTCACCATCGAAGATCTTGGAAGCCGCGTGGGTACCTTTGTCAACGGTCGACGAGTCACGTCGTGCAGCTTGCCGTCGGGTGCACGTATCGTGATCGGCGGCGTTACCATGAAGCTCGTCAAGGGATAGGCACCGAGCACAGATCAAGTACACTCCTTGGTTGGAGGCGCTTGGTCATGGCATTTCGGCGAAGGCTTGGATGGTTGGGGATCGGTATTTTGGGTACGTTCGTTGCGTCGTGTGGAACGGATAATCCGGACAAACCACCCGTCGATATGCCACCACCACCACCCGTGGATGTATTGGCGCATTGTAACTTCGAAAAACCGCCGGTTCATATGGGAAAACCGGCCAATTCTCCAACGGAAATCAAAGCTGGTTACAGTACCGTCATTTTGCCCATTCCCATTGGTTCGCCTCTCGGCGGATATACTTCACGGGCCAAAGGGTTGATTGGCGGTCCAAACCCCGTGGACAAACGACCGCAACGTTTTGCGAGAAGTTTCGTTCCGACCGTGGGTATTCACGACGCGCTGCGTGCCGAAGTGCTCGCGCTCGAAGCCGGAGGCGAAAAAATCGTTCTCGTCCGCCTCGATGCACCGTACGTCATGGAAAACACGGTATTCGAACTCGAATCCAAAGTGGCGCCGGATGGATCGATGCGAGGTCATATTGTGCTGACGGCGTCGCATAGCCATTCGTCGTGGGGCGGTTATGAACCAAGTCTCGTGCTGATGGCGGGATCGGATCGGCCGAAACAAGAGCTGGCGGAGCGTTTTTCCGAAAGTGTGGCGGGTGCGATCAAGCAAGCGATGGATGGCATGGTTCCGGCGAAAATGGGAATCAGCGTGCAAAAGCCATTCGATCCGATGGACGAGGTGAATCGCGATCGACGCGAGGACAACAACGACGTGCTCGGACCCGACGGAAATACGGCGGGTAAGAACAAGGATCCCAACGTGTGGATCATGCGCGTGGACAAACTCGATGGTTCCCCCTTGGCCGCGATTGTAGATTTTCCCATTCACGGTACGGTGAGCGGTGGGGACAATCCTTTGGCATCGTCCGATGCCACGGGTGGCATTGTGCGGTCGCTCGTGCACGAGCTTGGATATCCGGTAATGCATTTTCAAGGCCCAGCGGGCGACGTATCTCCCGCGGGTCAAGAAGGTCGCAAAGCTTGTCCCGATTCGCGTCAATGCCTCGATTTGCCGCGTCTCGAAACATTGGGCGCCCGAGCGGCGGAAATCATTGCGCCGATGATCAAGAATGTCCAAACCGGTGACAAAGCGGCGTTTGAAATTGTCACGAAGACGATTTACGTGGGTCGTGATGCCGTGGTGAAACGGACCGATGGCACGGAATTGCGATACAAGCCTTACGATCCGGAATTCGTGGAGCCCGATCGGTTGATCTTCGACGCCAATGGCCAGATCATGAGCCCGATCGATGAATTCAACGCATTTGCGGGGGCTGGACTTTGCGGTGAGAAAAACGGAGCGGGTGCCATTTCGCCCATTCCCGGCACGGCGGGCCTAAAACCTTATGGCGCATGCCTCAATGTCGAAAAGGGCGGCCATATCATCTTCGATGCCTTTTACATTGGAGATTACGAGGTCAAGTTCCCCATTTGCGACACGTCTCGTACGACCGTTTCAGCCATTCGTATCTCGGGAACGCCCGGTGGCGATTACATGGCGCTCACGATGCCCGGTGAAGCAGTGGCCCCATTTGCAAGTTATTTGCGCAACCGTTCACCTGCGGGTGCCGACAAGACGCTGCTCATTGGATACGCCAACGATCACGTCGGCTATTTGCTGACGGCCGAAGATTGGCTCGCCGGTGGTTATGAACCCAGTATCAACCTCTGGGGACCACTCGAAGGCGAAATCATCATCGACGGCATTTTGGATGCGGCCAAAACCGCCTGGACGCCGGAAATCGAAGATCCCGAAGTCGGCAGTTCGCGTTTTACGGAATGGAAATATCCCGACACCACGCCCATCACGGTCGTCACGACGAGCGAACACGGCACCGTAGCCCCCGTTCCGCCCGAAATTTGGTGGCCCGATACCGCAGACAAGGGCGCCCCCGTTCTGGCGCCTACCGTTGCGCGTGCCGTCGGTGCAGCAAGGTTTGTCTGGTACGGTGGAGACGCGGCGATTGATACGCCGCAGATTTTCATCGAGCAAGAACAGGCACCAGGTCAATTCAAGCGCCTCGAGGATTCCAAGGGTCACGTCGTTTCGTCGTACGACGGCTACATCGTCACGACGTACACGCCACTGCCGCTCGAATCGATGACCCCGGACAAACACATCTTCGCGGCCACTTGGCAGCCTGTTCCGGGCGATCCCATTTCCCTGCAAAACCCAATGGGACCCTATTCGTTGCCGCTCGGGAAATACCGCTTCGTCGTCGAAGGCAAAGCGAAAGCTGCGTCGGGACAAACTACGTACACGCTCGCGAGCAACGTGTTCGATGTCGTTGCCGCGCCACTCGCTGCGTCCTCGACGGCAACGCGTGGAGCATCGTCGATCGACATCACCGCGAGCCTGGGCAATGCGCCCGGGATGCGCGCGCTCAAGGTCGGTCCGAGCGACGCGGATGTACCACTGCTCGGCCCGTGGAAGGCGATTGTGACGTTTTCGAACAACCAGACAAAGATGGTGGACGTGACGCCCGATGCATCAGGAAAAGCCATTGTGTCGCTCACGGCGCAAGAAACTACTGACGCTGTGAAGGTCGACGTGCGCGACAGTGTCGGTAATGGCGGCACGCTCGACGTGCTGTGACGTCGAGCGAGAATCGTTCATTTTCGTAGGAACTTCGATGGCATGATCAGCACGGATGTGTTGGTCACGCCATTCGTTCACGCATGCTTGTGGTGACGCTTGCCGTGACCCTTGTTGGCGTCTTTGTCCTTGTCCTTGCCGTACTTCTCGCGCAGTTGCTTCACAAAGCCACGCGCTTCGTGACGCACGTCCTTGGCTTCTTCTTTCGTCACTTTGCCGTCTTTTCCTGCTTCTTTCGCAGCGGCCCGCACCTTGACGGCAGCCGTTTCGAAGTCCTTGCGAACCTGCGCTTTGACTCCGTCGGGCAACGCTGCCGTGCTGAGAATCAGTTCCATCTGCTTGCGCGCATGGTCGATTTTGCGGTCGACGATCTCCGTGAACTTCGTCGGTTCCATCGGGACCTCGGCCTTGTCATGGTGTCGCTTGCTGACCTTCTCGACACGAGGAACCGAAGGTTTTTCGTCCGCGCTTGCCGTGAGTGGAGCGGCGATGAAGGCACAAGCAGACGCGATAACAAAAGTTCGGATGAAGGAACGAAGGCTCGACATGGCGTGACTCCTCTCGGGGGCTTCCCGTGTTGTCGTGGAGTCGTAAAAGCACGATGCGTGCCATCGGTTCTATCAAGATTTGCCGCGGAATCAGCAGGATCCACATGCGGTGAGTCTGCCGCACTGCGGTGTCGTTTGTTGGAGCGTGCGGGCGTTTTTGTTCCGCAGGTTTGTTATGCCGAACTTTTCCGAACGAGCTCTTCGAACCACGGGCGCAATGTTCGTTTGCCACGCACGGGCGCCACGGAGTCGATTGTCGTAACAAACGCGACGAACTCGAGCATGTCGGAAAGGCGCGGGTGCACCAAACGCATCATCACGCTCGCCATACGAAAAACACCTGCGGGCACGTGCATGATCCGTGGCTTCTTTCCCACGACTTCGAACGCGAGACGCATGACTTCTTCCCGCGTCAGGATTTCCGGACCACCCGCATCGATATCTTCCGCGCCTTCGTCGACGACCTCGGCAAGGAGTTCGGCGACATCGATGGGATGAATCGGGTTGGCTTTGGCTTGTCCGTTGCCCGCCACAGATCCCATCCCCATCTGCGCCATCTTGACGAGATCTCCCAACGCCGAGAAGACGCCGGTTGGACGGACAAACGAGAACGATAACCCCGACGAACGGATTCGTTCTTCCATCTCCAGGTGCGCACGCATGTAGCGCGTGTGGTCGTATCCTGGACCGGCGTGTGCCGAGAGGTACACGAATCGTTTGACCCCAAAGCGTTTTGCTTCGTTGAGTAGGTTTGTGTTGGCCACGAGGTCGACGGATCGAAACGAACGCCGTTCACTCAGCGACAACGACACGTTGGCGCCGAGACAAGAAATCACGACGTCGATGTTCTTCAGCGAATCACCGAATGTGCGCGCACTGGTGGCATCAGCCAGCACCACCTCGCTTGCTAAGGATTCGATCTTCGCGGCATTTTTTTTGCTACGTGAAAGTGTGCGGACGAAGTGATTTTTCGTGCGGAGAAGCCTCAAAACTTCATGACCGATGGCTCCTGTGGCACCTGCCAGCAAGACGCGCGACGTGTTCATAGAGTTCCCCTTATCTGAAACTATTCGCTCACTGCTTTGATCCCAAACCTGGCCATCAAACGTTGGAGATGACGGCGATCGACGCCCGCTTCACGCGCAGCGCGCGACACGTTGCCGCCCGATTGCGAGAGGATCGCTTCGACATACGCGCGCTCGAATCGTTCGTTCCAAGCTTCTTTTGCTTCGTGGTAAGGAAGCTTCAAAAGCGGAGCATCCACACCGTTGGAGGGTGTTTCGCGAGGCGAACTTTCAGCGGGCGAAGGCTCGACGATCAAACGCTCGTCACTCCGTGGACCCACGAGCGGCTCGCCAGGAGCGGCGAATGGACCGAGCACTGCCCAGCGTTCGACGATGTTTCGCAGCTCGCGAACATTGCCGGGAAAATCGTACCGCGCGAGCATCGAGAAAGCGGTTTCGTCAAGGCGTGCGAACGGCGGGAGTCCTGTGGCCGCGCGCCGACGAGCAAGTTCGTCCTGTATATGATCGACGAGCAAACGCAGGTCTTCTAGCCGCGTGCGAAGTGGCGGCACACGCACGACGACGACAGCGAGACGGTAGTAGAGATCTTGGCGGAACCTTTGCGCTTCGACTTCGCGCAGTAACGAGCGGTTTGTCGCGGCCACGATGCGTACATCGACCGACCGCGATCGATCCGAGCCGACGGCTTTGACTTCACGACGCTCGAGCGCGCGGAGCAATTTCGCCTGCATATCGAGCGGCAATTCACCAATTTCGTCGAGGAACACGGTGCCGCGATCGGCGGCGAGGAAAGCACCTTGGCGTTCGCGCACGGCGCCTGTGAATGCGCCTCGTTCATGTCCGAAGAGTTCACTCTCGAGCAGTTCGCGCGGGATGGCGCCACAGTTGACCGTGACGAACGCGCCGCTTCGCCCGCTGGATTCATGCAGCCCTTCGGCGGCGAGTTCTTTTCCAGTGCCCGTTTCACCTTCCAAAAGCACGGTGAGATCGGTCGACGCCACACGTTCGAGCAAAGCGAACGTTTCGCGCATCGTGGGGCTTAGGCCCAGCATCCGGCCGAAGCGAGCGCGTGGGGAGATTTCCTGTTCGACCGTTTCTGCAAGCGCTTCGAGGTGCACGACACTGTTGCCGAGACGCACGAGGATGTCGTCGCCGAACGAAATCCGCTCGACTCGCAAATCACCAATGAAGGTTCCGTTTGTCGAGCCAGTATCCGACAAGGAAAAACCATGCGGTCCAAGGCGCACGGCAAGATGTTCACGCGATACGGCTGCGTCCCTTAGGGTTACGTCGACATCGGGGCTCGAACCCAAACGAACTTCGTCTTGAGCGAAGGTACGAGTCAGTCCGACGTCACGGGCTTCAGGAACATCGACGACGACCACGCGCAACTTACGGATTCTGCGAAGGGAAGGGCCCATCGAATCATCGATCACCTCAGTGACCGGCTTCTTTTTCGAGCCGCTTGGGGCGCTTCCGGCCTGCTTTGTCTTCCCTTCGCTGTCGCTCATCTCGTGCAATCCTTGCTGGCCGTCACTTGATACGCATGCTGACCGGATTTCAGTGTTGAGGGGCAATTTCTCCGAAGCATCGCGAATGTCACCAACCGTTGGCAACGTTTACTCGTCTTGCCTGTCGCGTGAAAGCGGGATGCAAGCGTACTGCGATTTGCAGATCGTTCACTACCGATGACGACGGCGGGTATTTTCTGCTGCATAGCGTCGCTGAAAAATGAGCCAGAAGTCATTTGCGCTATGGTGGTTTTTAAGGCGATTCTGTAATGATACATGTTCCTTATTTTCCCAAAGAGGCATTTGTCATGCGCCGAATTTCGCGAATCGCGATCGTTACACTGTCAACGCTCTTAGTCGCCTCGGGCATTGTTGCAGCAGGATGTGGCGACGGGACCGACACGACGTCCACTGGCACGCGCGGCACGAGCAGCAGTAGCACCAGCAGTGGTGAGGCGGGCTCGGGAGGCAAAGGCGGCGTGGGTGGAATGGGCACCGGCGGTATGGCGGGAATGGGCGGAGGAACGGCGGGCAATGGCGGAATTGGTGGAGGCGGCGGGGCAGGGGGATCGAGTTGCACCGACGAAGTTTGCGATGGTGTTGACAACGATTGCGACAAAGAAATCGACGAGGGTTGTCTCTGCAAACTGGACGATACGCAAGCGTGTTACACGGGTGACCCGGGTACGCTGAACGTAGGCGTGTGTTTGGCCGGTACGAAAACGTGCGATCTCACGGGTACGTTTGGCAAATGCGAGGGAGAGACTCTGCCGAGCATCGAGACGTGTAATGGCACCGATGACGATTGTAATGGCAATATCGACGATGGTTTCGGAACGATTACATGTGGAATGGGAGCTTGTCAGGTCACGGTGGAGTCATGCTCCCTGGGAATGACGAACGATTGTGTTCCATTGATGCCCGCATTGGAAGAAGCGTGCGAGGGTACGGACGACAATTGCAATGGTCAAGTCGACGAGGGTTGTTCGTGTATCAATGACCAGCAGCAACCATGTTATACCGGGCCAAACGGTACCGAAGGCGTGGGCGCATGTGCTTCGGGCAGCCAAACGTGTGTCGGTGGGGCGTGGGGCGCATGCACGGGCGACGTTTTGCCGATCGCAGAAACGTGTAATGCCATTGATGACGATTGCGACGGCAACGTCGACGAAGAGCTTGGGGTAACCGTGTGCGGCACCGGTGCGTGCCAAGCGACGGTCAACAATTGCGCAAACGGTATGCTGCAATCGTGCGTTCCTGGAAATCCTCAAACAGAAACGTGTAATGGTATTGACGACGATTGTGATATTGGCGTAGATGAAGATCTCGGAACGATTTCCTGTGGCGTTGGCGCGTGCGTAGCGACCGTTGCTGCTTGCGTCAATGGTCAACCGTCGATGTGCGTACCGGGCACGCCGAACGCCGAAGTATGCGACGGAATCGATAACGATTGCAACGGAACTGCCGACAACGGTAATCCCGGCGGCGGAGGCGCATGCACGACAGGTAACGTTGGGGTTTGTGCTGCGGGCGTACTTCAGTGCACGGGTGGACAAGTCGTTTGTGTACAAAGTACGCAAATCTCGCCGGAAGTATGTGACGGTCTCGACAACGATTGCAATGGCATGGTCGACGACAATGCGGCGCAAGTTGGAACATCCTGTACCACGAGCCAACCGGGTGTTTGTTCTGCTGGAACGCGAGCATGTACGAACGGAATGCTCGTATGCAATCCCAACATGATGGCGTCGACCGAAGTCTGCGATGGCCTCGACAATGATTGCAACGGTCAAGACGACAACGGGAATCCCGGCGGCGGGATGACTTGTAATACGGGGAATTTGGGCATTTGCGCGGCTGGAAGCACGAGCTGCGTGAGTGGACAGATCGTTTGCAATCAGAACACCGCGCCAAACGTTGAGCTTTGCGATGGTCTCGACAACGATTGCGACGGCATGGTCGAC
>JANORL010001568.1:0-43561 GCA_031415295.1 Polyangiaceae bacterium
CGCGGGCGACGGCAGCGCCCTCGTCGGCGGCGGTTTCTACACGCAGCTCGAGGTCCCGCTCAATGCGATCATTCCGAGCACCGGGGGTTCGGACCTCTATACAGTGCTCGTCAATCCCTGACGAATTCGGTCGCCAAACCACGGCGCGCGTCTTAACGCGCGGCAAGCTTTTCGCTGACGTCCCACAACGCTTGCGCCAATCCCTCGTCGTCTCCACGCGCACGCACACGTCGTGCACGTTTATCCATGAAGTATTGACCACTAAACCCACTCGCATCTGGATCCACTGCGAGCCACAACAAAGTCTCCGCTCCTTTTTCGACGGTACGCGCAAACATTTTTTGGCCGAGCTCGAAGCTCCATTTGATAAACCCACCGTTGTTCCCGCCAAACGACGAATGCACGAATCCTGGATGAAAACAATTTGCCACGGCCGACGTCCCTGACAAACGTTTTGCAAGCTCCAAGGTAAACAAGACATTGGCTAGTTTCGAATCCGCATACGCCGGAAATCCCGCCGATCCGTTGCGTTTGACGACAGAATGCAAATCGAAACGACTCATCTGATGCGCTCCGCTCGATGTGCTCACCACGCGGGCTCCCGGCGTCTTGCGAATCAAATCCAAAAGCTCGCTCGTCAGAACGAAGTACCCCATGTGATTGACCGCAAACGTTTGCTCGATGCCCTCGTCAGTGAGTACGTATTTCTCGAACCACGCTCCGGCATTGTTGATCAAAACATCCAGACGATCGTTTTGCGCGGCAAACGATTTTGCGACGGCCCGAACATCGGATATTTTACCCATGTCACCCATGAGCAATCCGACGCGATCGTATCCACCGGCAGCCTTCAATTCACCAACGACTCGTTCGGTTTTTTCACGGTTTCTTCCAACAATCGTGAGCGTTGCACCACGACGGGCAAGCTCGAGCGCCGCCGCTTTGCCAATGCCTTCCGTACCACCCGTGATCAGAAAAACCTTACCATCGAGATCTTTGCTCATGTTACTCCGCTATCGACGCTATCAAAACGAAAAACCACTCATTGCCGAAGGAAGGCTGGAGTTCCCGTGAATTCGAGCGCTCCGGAAAGCCGCTCACATTTACCCGTATCGTCATTGTACCCCATATCGGTATTCGCCTCCATGGCCACTTTGATAGCGGGAAGATATTGATCGACACCGGCACCTTCGGCGACACCATCCAGGATCTCTTGCGGCCAAATACCTCCACCCAAGTAGCCGTGGGTCCTGCCTTCTTCATCGATGGAAAAACGCAGTTGGGCTTGTTCCATATGAACGGTAAAGGACACATCGAAGAATCCCATGGGAATAACCAGTGGAAATGGGCCCGTCGAAAGCACACCATTTTTGATGCTGGCTTTCGCGACATAACTCACCGGCACGGCCGGATCTGGCTCGAACGTCTGATACCCCTCGATGATACCATCCGTTCCGAGACTCGGCCGTTTCCTGACTCCAATTTGCACGCCCACATTGACGCACGCATCGTTCGTCATATCGTCGACATTGTCGATTTCAGTGAGAATGACGAGTTCCCCATCGTTGATGGCACCTTGCACCAAACCGTCGACGGCATCCCCGACTTGCGCCTTGATGACGGGAATGAGCGACGCGAGACGATTGTCGATTCCCGGTACACCCTGGGAATCGACAAAATCCGCTTTCCCGCACGAAAGATAATCGTCGACAGTGCTGACGCGATTGTCGAGATCAAATCCTTCGGCGACGTCATTTTCTGCAATCGTAAACGCCAGCGACGTCAAAACAGCTACGTGCGTATCTCCCGTGGTACACGAAATTTCGTCGGCCGAAAGACCATCTGGACTGCACCCCGTAAGCGCGATCGACGCTCCCAACACAAACAACCCTGCATTCGATGTCCAGTTTTTCATATTTCTATTGCCGACAAACTCGATGTCACGAGTCCATTGCCTTTCCCGTACGAATCAAGCGTCAGTCCCATGGCGCGCGAAAGCGTGAGCAGCACTTTGCTGGTATTTTCACTGGACACCGATCGATAATGAATTCCCGTCTTTAAGGCCCCATTGCAACCGCCCGCGATCAGAATGGGAAATTCTTCGACGGAATGTGATCGGCCCAGCGAACAATCGCTCGTCGCTAGAATAGCACAATGGTCGAGCAGCGTGTTATCGCCTTCGGGAACGGCGGCGAGCGCTTTGACGAGATACCTGAATTCCTCCATGATGTAGAGCAGAATTTGGTGCACCTTGGGTTGATCGCCTGGTTCGTCGTGCGTGAGCTGATGGTGGCCAGAATCGATCCCGGGAATCGGGTAAAGTATGTTGTTCACTGCTTGGGAAAACCAATGACTGAATACTCGCGTTTGATCGCAAGCCAACGCCATGACGAGCGTATCCACGAGCGCCCGGGAGATGGCCGATAGTTGTGGACGACCGTCGATATTCGCATATTGCTCGAGCGGCTTGCCTGGCACCGCGCAGGACAACAGCGCCGGCGGATTCTGCTGCAATTTCTCGATTTGTTTTTCCAGCGTACGAATCCCATCGAGGTGCTGTTCGAGCCGTGCTTTGTCGGTACTTCCCAAGACACCTTGTAATGCCGTCGCTTCGGCCATGACGCCATCCAAGATGCTCTTGCGCAACGGCAAACGTGGATCGGGGGGAGCCATGGATCCGGGCATGACAAACCCATCGACGAACACTCGATTGAAGAACGCTGCGGGCGAAGACTCTGGCGTATTCTGGCTATTTGGACCATTGTAGGAATAACCATGCGCGCTGGCTTGGACGGCCATTTCAAGCGACCGAAATCGAGTGTCTTGCCCAATCGCTGTAGCAATCACCTGATCGATGCTCGGTTCGACAAACGTCGACTCGTCATCTTTTGCGAAGGGTGCGCCGGAAAAAATACCTACGGCCCCGGAGCTATGCGGGAAATTGCTTCCCGTATACACTTTCATACCCGATATGACATTGATCTTGTCTTTGACATCCGCAAGCGGTGCCAATGTCGGCGACGGGTCCCAGGACGCACCAGTTTTCGTGGGCACCCACCTGTCGGGCAACATTCCATTGCCCCAATAAAAAATACCAAAACGCTTGGGCAACGCATCGCCGGCGGCATAAGCCTTGCCATGCGCGTCAAGAAATACTTCGAGCGCCGGAAGTCCAATGCTGACAGCCGCGCCACCGATCATGCCCCGAAGCATCGTCCTTCGCGAAAGCTTGGTCCTGTTCATGGTCGTGGTCCCTTTCTTGTCTTTCATTGTGGCTTCTGCGCCAATCGAAATGCTGGACTGAGCGCCACGAGCTTCATGAGTCCCTGGACGCGATAACCGGATGCGCGAAAATCCCAGCTAAGCGTATTAAGTGTCGCGCGATCCGCTTCCGTGGGACGAAAAGCCGTTGCATAACTGAATAATTTTCGCACGAAACACGGAGCAAATTTGTCATTGTCGTGAATGGCCTTGGCCAACGATTTGGCGTTTTTGAACGATACGCCATCAAGGTCCCCCGAAGCATCAATGACCGCCTCGAGTTCCTTGGTTCGAAAACGACCAATACCATCGAAATTCTCGAGGGCGAAACCAATGGGATCCATGAACACGTGACAACTCTTGCATACCGGATCGGTCAAGTGCGGCTGCATACGTTCGCGAAGCGTCCGCGCATTGGGTGAAGCATCGGGCAAACCCGTATTTACATTCGCTGGCGGCGGAGGAATCACGTCACAAAGCAGGCTCTCGCGCATGAACCTGCCGCGCAACGTAGACGACGTCGAACGCGGATGCGAATGCAATGCCAGAATGCTCGCATGCCCGAGCAGCCCCCCTCGTAACGAATCCGCTGGAAACTCGACGAGGGAAAACCCTTCATCGGACGGCGAAGGAATCGCGTACAGCGATGCAAGTTTCGGGTTGACAAACGTTTGTCGAGTCGTCAGAATTTCACGAAAATCCGTATCGAGCTCGAAAACGATATGCTCGAACAAACGTAACGTCTCTTCACGCGCAGCCGGTCCGAGTTCGGGACTGAAATAGGTAAAGAGGGTCGGATCTTTGGTGAGGTTGTCCAATTCGCGAAGCTTGAGCCAATCCGTGACGAATGCCCGTAAACCTTCATGAGCGCGCGGAGAAGCGAGCATCCGGTCGATTTGGGCGGCAATCCCCTCGTCATTCACGAGAGATCCTTTTTCAGCAGCTGCCAGCAATTCTTCGTCCGGCACGCTGTTCCATAAGAAAAACGACAGGCGCGAGGCCATCTCGAGGCTCGAATAACGCAATTGGCCGGGATGCGCCGGATCGTTTTCGCCTACTTGCGGACGATAAAGGAAATGCGGCGATTGCAACATCGCCACAATCGCATACTCGAGTCCCCGATCGAATCCGCCGAGCGCCGCCGATGCTTGCAGGAAAATTGTCGTAATTCTCGTCACTTCGCTATCCGTGAGCGGTCGACGAAATACGCGCCGACCCAGACGCGTGACAGCTTCTTTGGCACAGATGGCGTCGTCCGGACCCGTGGGTTTGCATTGCAAAACAAATGCTTTCCGAGTCTCATCCGCCGTGACCTGTTGCGCAATGGCAAACGACGCCTTTTCGTATTTTTCGACACCACTTGGCGAAATGGTACTTACTGACGCACCAATCGAAACGAAACCATCGAGCGTCGAATCGACTTCGATAGCCGTCGGCACATTGATGTCTTTGCCAGATGTGTCTTTGCCGAAGATCTCTCGAATCGCATTGCCATATTGCGCGACGGTCAGACGTTGGGCTCCGGTTTGGGCAGCAGTCTCGGGCATCGGAGGACGCGGACCCACGTCCGTCGTTCCCGAAGGAGGTTGCGGGTCACCACTACACGCGCCGACAAGAACCGCCGTCGCGAAACTGACGCCTATCAAGCCTATCAAGCCAATCACCGAACGAGTTTTTCCCGAACGCATATTCTGTGACATCGAGCACCTCATGCAGGGCACGCGTAGGAGATACGGCAAGGAGCGAGCAACGTTCTCACGGAGCGGAATCCAATCACATCTTCGTCAAGCTGGCTACCCCATTTTTGGTCGCCCAATACGAAAATTGTGCGAAAATTGTGCCGCTTGGGGCGTCAGCGGAAAAATTTAAACTCCGTTGGCTCTTGGGCGGACCGGTCAGTCAGTCCTTCTCGCAATGGAGTAAGGCAATCATGGGAATATCGACAGCCGCTGGATCGGTTTCTCCAGCAACCGTCAAGGTCCCATTTTGTCCGAACTTTCCGCAACAACCACTGGCCAAGGCAACGCCATGCGGACTCGTATCGAATGTTGCCTCGAATGTATGCGAATGTGCGGGCGGTTCAGAACTGGTAATGCTTTTCCCTCCGAATGGTAAATCCGCAGGGGCTTTCGGAGGTCGTCCTACAACGAGGCGCCCATCCGCCACAGTGACCGGTTTCCAACCCGACGGGCACGTGTCGAGGTCGAAATACGCGTTCAGTTTCGACGGCAATGGTGAACCATTCGATAGCGGCACATCACGCTTTTTACAGGTCAAAAGCCGCATGTAAGGAACGCCCGAAAATGCCGGGCCTGAATTGGTGGTCAACGAATATGTCCCAGCAGGTGTCATTCCATCGTTACCTCCACCTTCGATTCCGGCAATTTCTGTCACAGGCACGTCGACCATCGCGGTAAGGGCATGTTCGTGCTGACGATCCTCGCCTTTCGCCAGAGGTTCACCCATCAACGTTCCTCGAGGCAACCCTTCACTGGCCGCAATCATCGTGCGCCCCTGTGCGGCCGGAAAAAACTCCCAATCAGCCGGGCACGCGATTTTCCGAAAATACGCGATGGCTCCCGGTGGAAAAACATCCCCTTTCGGCATTCCTTCACCACCGGACCCAGAACCGGTCGAGGGTGGGGAATAGGTTCCAGTTCCTGTCGTATCCACAAAACAATTGGCCAGAAGCAAACATAGGGCCGCGGTCATTGCCTGATTTTTCATGGCTTGACGCATCCTTCCATCTGCACGAATGGCAACCCCGATTCGGATTCGGAGGTCGTTCCCATCACCGAATACGAACCCCACTTTGCCCCGCTTTGATTGCCACCATTGGCTCCAGCGACGCTTTTTTGGGGCAGTTCGATGGCCCCGGTGTAATCGTGATGATGCTGGCGCTCTTCGCGATCGGTATACGCAGTTCCCACTGTTTCACCGATTTCGGCAATGTCGACGGTGCCGACGAGGACCCGCCCTTCGAGCTCGTAAAGGTGCTCCCATCCAGGAGGACAAACCCCGCCCGAGACAAACGCCACCATACCCGACGGGGCGCCATCGGTAACCATCGGTTCGCTCGCAGCGTCGCGCTGCGGCAACGACGCAACGCCTATTCCCAAAACGATTGCCACTGCAGCAGCCAACCATCGGCGCTGCAACCATCTTGATTGCGACATCCGCCAAGATTCGCAAAGTCGCGGTGTTACGTCAACCACGGAATCGACGGCAATGTGTTTCGATCAACGACGCCGTACTGAATGAATGATGACTTGCTCGACCGGTGCGTCCTTGGAAAACGATCCCGCCGGCCCCGTCGCCAATCCTCCCATTCGATCCACAATGTCCATTCCCGCCATCACCTTGCCAAATACCGTATATCCCCACCCCGTCGATGTTTTGGCCGTGTGATCGAGAAACGTATTGTCCGCCAAATTGATGAAAAATTGCGCCGTTGCAGAATCAGGATCACTCGTCCGCGCCATCGCTACAGTGCCTCGGGCGTTTTTCAAGCCATTGTCCGCTTCGTTGTCGACCGGAGGATTCACAGGCTTCTTTTCGTAGTGAACATCGTAGCCCCCGCCTTGTGCCATGAACGCCGCAATGACCCGGTGAAAAATAGTCCCCGCGTAATGGCCCGCATCCGCGTAACGCAAAAAATTCGCGACGGTTTTCGGTGCATGCACTTCATCGAGTGCGAGTTCGATGGTGCCTAGATTCGTTTCGATCAAGATAGCGGTCGACATGCCGAGGGGCATACCGCATCTCGGGCTCCGGTGCCAGTGAAGATTCAACCACGAACACGCCGAACGCGAATGCTTCCTCAGAGGGTGTTTTGCAGGCGTCGCGAGCATAACGAAGCTAGGAAGGATGACGGAAGCGTACATCGTACGCTTCGTAAATCCGACCGACGATTCGTTATGCGTAGCAGCCTGCGGAACACCCTCTCAGGCTTTACGCGAATATTTCACGTATACGAAATGCGAGTGCCCTTCGATGACGGAACTTTGAATCGAAACTTGTTTGCCGTTTTCGAGATCTCGAAAATCGGCTGGCATAAAGGTCACGGAATGGGCGTGATTCGCGAGACCATGGATATCATATGTTTTCTCGACCTTCGCCGCCATGTCCGCAGCCGTAATGATAAACTCATGCTCGTCCTTGCCCCCGACTTGAACGTCACACACATTCACGCGTGAAGGAGGATCGACGATAGGCACGCATTCGAGCATCAATCGATGAATATGGCCGCCTTCTTTCGTGGAGCCAAGACGCACACGTTCACCACGGCGCACGGCCAAGAAATCATTCGACGTAACCGTAACCAGATGCTTATGGCCCGACGAACCAGACAAATCGTACGTTTTTTCGACCCCCGCCAAAACGTCCGGCACTCCGATAGGAAACGCATGGCCATGGTTTCTACCAATACGCGCAACGAGGCGGTCGCACGCTTCGGCCATCCCGTCACGTCCGTCACATGCGCGCGCGTCCTGCGGAAACACGGGCACCACCACCAACATCACGACTGCCTTCAATACGGCTCTGCGTTCCATTCGTCCCTCGGTTCGCCTCACGATACTGCATTCCAAGGTCGACGCGGAAATTTTTTTCGCTTTCCGTGATTCCAATTGCGGTATCATGACGACATGGTGCGCTTCACTCGTTCTCTGCTCCTGGTCACGCTGGGTTTTGCTTCCGCTGCCGTGGCTATGATTTCGTGTGCCGATACCGCCGGTACAGGATCGTCGTCCTCCACTTCGGAGGAAAATGATGCTGGCTCCGATGCCGCCGCCGCATTGACGCTGCGCATCGATCCGAGCACGACAACGCTTGTCGTGGGACTCGATGGAGTCCCGGCCACCTCGCTCGTACACGCCTACGCAAAACGCGACGGCGAAGATGAAAAAGACGTCACCGCCGAAGTAGAATGGTCCGTCGACAATACGAACATCGCCGACATCGGTCTAGGAAGCATTTCCACGCGCGGGCTTGGCGGGAAAACCAAGATTCGTGCGGTCTTCGAAGGCGTGAACGCCGAGGCCGACTTGACGATCACGCTGATGGACAAGTCGTATTTGCCAGGCACGGACGCTGCGACCGAAACCGCATTCGATACAGCAACACCCGACCTCGATATGGCAAACGCTCCGACCATCGAATACCCCGAAGACGGTGTCGTTTTACCGGCCAACCTTCCGCCTATCGAAGCGCAATGGTCGCAAGGTAATGCCAACATTGCGTACCGTCTGCATATTACGAGCCCCGACGTCGTCGATGTCACACTGTATACGACGAGCCGCGAGCTTTTATTTCCAGCCGATATCTGGAAAAAACTGGGCGCCTCTTCCCCCGATGCACCCATGACCCTGACTGTCGAAGCAATCGACGCGCAAGGTAAAAAACGCACGAGCACCTCGCGTTTAATGACGGTAGCTTCCGATGGTATCGATGAAAGTGCGATTTACGTATGGCAATCGTCGACGGGAAGTTTTCGCGTACTGGATATCATCAACGGCAAAGATATCGCGCTGCCCACAAATAGCCCGCAACTTTCACCCGGACAACCTTGTTCCGGATGCCATCGAATCTCACGCGACGGGAAACGTTTTTCGTATACGTACAATGGAGGAAACTTCAATTTCGGCACGTTGGCATACGACGACGCGCAAAAACAATACGCGGCCAAAATCGCCCCGAGCCCTGCGCTTCGTGGCACGTACGCCTCGTTTAATCCGATCGAATCGGCTACACGCGCCGCGATGCTTTTTTCCGCTCCGGACAGCGTACCACAAAATACCCCTGGAACGGTGCGCTTGCTTTTGACCGACCCGGATTCGAATGCGCAAATTCCCAACAATTTTGCCGATATGGCGCTGCAAATTCCCACGACCACTGGACGCGCAACACTCATGCCGGATTGGTCACCCGCGGGTGATTTCGTCGTTTTCACAGCGTACAACAGCGACGCCAATTACGTGCGCTTGCTCGGCGACGATACCGTTCTCGGTTCGGTCGTCGAAATGTCCGTCAAATACATGCCCGATGGATCCTTTCAATTCGGCGCACCCAAAGTGCTCGTAGCCGCGCCCGGCGCAGCGGGAGCCAATCCAGACACCGCGGAAAACAACGTTTTACCGAGCGTTTCCCCGGACGGAGCCATCGTGGCCTTTACTCGATCCAATGGCTGGTGGTCAATCAAAACGCAACAATCGCTCATCAACTTGAGCGGACGCATTGCGGTGGTACGCCGTAGCGATGGCACGGTCCTCGAACTCGAACGCGGCGCATCGAATGGTCCCGATGACGTCTGGAGCAGCACGTGGCCGCAATGGGCCCCGACGCTCGGCAAGAAATACGTTTGGCTCGCTTATGCATCCGAGCGGCCGTACGGTCATCGTTTGACGCCGCAAAACAGTACGTGCAGCCTTGTACAAGGGCAAAAGCAATGCAAGCAGCTCTGGATTACCGCGCTCGACCGCAGCAAACTTGGTAGCGGCACCGAAGATCCCAGTCAATCCGCATTTTGGATTCCTGGGCAAAGCATCAATGCGCAATATGTGAGCCCGCAATGGACCGTTGCAGTCGTCGAGATTCCGAAATGAATCAATGTGGACGAAATGCGTCCGCAAGCGTGCGTGCATCGAGACGCCCCTGCGCCTCGATAAAGGCTAATTGTTTTCGCAATGGCTCGAGCGACGGATGAAGATTCGATTGCATGGCGCGCTTCAGCGCTACCAAAACATCGAGTCCTTTGTTTCTTTGTGAATACAGCCCCAAGACATTTCGCGCATAATAGTCGACGATGGCCGCTTGCCACGCCGAATCCAACCCCGCTTCGCGCGTTTCGACCAAAAATGCATCGACTGTTTCAATAGGCTCGCGCTGCCCTTCCCACAATCGGTACGCGAGCCTGCGAAATACATGGTATACTTGGACGAACGTTTGCGCCGCAGGGCCCGAATCCAGCGGCACATCGAATTCGTAATTCGTCGCCCAAGGTCGCAGGTGGTCGTGGGCGTGAAAAACTTCATGCATGACGTCGACCTGTTCGCGGCGAGAAAACTTGGTCACCACGTCCAACGCGCGCACTCGAGTATCGGGAAATAACAAAAGCGCCGCAAAAGAACTAATTCGACCCCAATCGTCATTATGGCCATGTCGCGCAAGCTCCAAAACGACGTCGCTCCCGCCTTCCAAAAACAAGAGCAACCAAAATCGACCCGAAAAATCGACACGTAATTTTCGCGCCAATTCCTTGCCGTCGGGCGTTCTCCACTGAATGTCACCAAGTAGTTTCTTGCCTTCTTGGCGCGCCCGCGTTCCTGTATCGAGCGCCAATGCCGCAATCCGCCGCTCTCCAGCCAATGAAAAATCGATAGCCGCCATTTCTCCCAACACAGCAAGACAAGCGTGCGCCATGAGATGATCGGCGTCGTCAACGGCTTTGTTATTCACCAAATCTTCAGCTGCGCGCAAGAGCCGCGCTTCACGTTCGAGACGCGAAGCATTCGGAATACGTGCTGGTTCAATGGGAAAGGTGCGATGGGCTGCAGAGGCATCGGGCACCATGTCGACCGTCAATGGACTCAGCGACGCCATCCGCACAAAGTATGCACAATGCCGGGCACGCTCGATTACGAGTTCCGCATCGTCGATGGCCCCCTCAACTGTCCCGCCAAACCCCGGCGGTTTGATGGCGCGTTCCGCATAAAGAGGCAAACTTCCGGGAAACCCGTCATCATTGGGCGGAAAACCCGAGGCGAGACTCGTTCGTCCCGGTTCGCGATTCGGCGGATTCTTTCCTTCTGTTTTAACCGATGAAACCCCCGCTCCTGCGCCAGCCATTCCCTTCGGACGTGGACCTTCCAATGGAGGAGCCAAGCCGTGCACTCGCGCGTATACCTCGACGAGTTCGTCCGGATCAACTCGAAGACCGCCGGGAGCCGCCGGACCGCCCGTCATGAGATCGTATTCGATGCCATCGTGTTTGCCCACAGGAGCCAAGTGTGCCGCTCCATCTGTGCCTGGTTTGCCATAGACGCGAAATGAAACTTCCTTTCCACGACCGATATCAAACGCGGCACTGACGACGAGTTGCGCGACTTGTTCACAAGACCCACCACCATCGACAAGCGTTTCGCCCATGCGTCCTCCGGGACGGCCGTGATAACGCAAATCGCCAAACGTCGACGCCACGGCGTACACGACAAACAGTTCGTCACGTAAAGCGGTGCGCAAATCCGCCAAACGTTTTTCATACCGTGCCAACGCCTCTTCGTATTCGAAGATCTGCCCGTCCTCGTCCGCATCGATTCGATTTGCATCGAGAAGAAACCGTCCGAGGAGCAATGTCCGATTTGCACGAGCCGCTCGAGCCTCTTCAACGAGCGCCTGGCGTAAGACCCGTGCTTGCCGCTTACGAGCGAACGTTTCGGTCGCACCCAGAACCACAACCGCTACGCCACGATCGACGGTTTTCACGACGTCGCGTTTCCGCGGAGCTCCAAAGCCGAGAAAAATCGCATGTCCGGCAATCGACAAAGCAACCGTGGCGGCAATGAAACGGGACATCGAATGGACAGAGTAACCTGGAGTTGATCAAAAGTTCCCAAAAGTGCACGGTCGCAGAACAAAGATGGTTGGTACCTTTCCATCGGTACCTTTCCATCGGTACCGTTCCACTCGAGCACTTTGCCAAAAAAAGTGGCTGACACTTTTCTTCCTCTTGACGTCGGTGTGTCGACCCTATTCGCTAAGGCGATGCATCTCTGGCGTCCTCTTCTCCCTCTTGCCTTCCTCGCGGGCTGCTCGTCTTCACCCGTGACTCCGTCTGCCGCGGACTATACGCTCGAAGACGGCACCGGCATCGCCGTACGTGCGGATGGTGGGTTTGTCCTTACTGCCGATGGCCGTACCCTCGTGGCGACCTCGGAAGTCGCATCGTTGACGGTAAAACGTTATGACGAAATCGTCAATTCATTGTTTGCCATGTGGTCGTTCGAGCGCGACGGGGAAATGAGCGAAGTCTTGTCGAAGTTCGAGGGGAGTTCGTCGGGGCCTGAAGGTGTGACGATCAACTTGTCTGGAAAAACCGCCAAAGGAAAGATTGTAGCATCCGTTCTGAAACCCAAAGCATCTACGCTCGTGCGTATTGAAGTGACAGGTTTTGCCGATGCCAAGTCGATTGCCGTCCCCTTGTCATGCGATACAAATGCATCATTTTATGGGTTTGGCGAGCAATACAATGGTACCGATCAACGCGGGGAATCTTTTCCGTTGTTCGTGAGCGAGCAGGGTATTGGTCGCAATGGTTCGCCGAACATGGTCGGCACGAAAGGTAGCCTGCACACGAGCTATTTACCTATGCCGTATTTCCTCGACGCTCGGGGGTTTGGGGCGCTTTTCCGGACGTCCTATCGAACGCTCGTGGATTTGTGCGCCGGCGATTCACGCATTGCGTGGATCGAAGTCGAAAGCGGCGAACCGGTTGAAATCGTGATTTTTCATGGATCGACACCCAAAGACGTCATTCGCCAACTCGGCGATGAAGTGGGCCGACCGAAAGCTCCGCCCGCGTGGGCGTATACGCCGTGGATCAGCGCACAAGGTGGGCGCGATGCGGTGCTCGGTCGCGTGGCTGCGCTGGAGCAAAACAACATCCAAGCGGGCGCCATTTGGTCGCAAGATTGGACCGGCAAACGTATGAACGTCGGCGGTGGTTATGGCGTGCAATATCGCTGGGTCGCCGATGACACACTCTATCCAGACCTTGCGGGAATGATCACCGAGCTGCACGGGAAAGGATACAAATTCCTTTCGTACGCCAACCCGTTCGTCATGCCAAATCTGGACCATTACGCTGCGATGGCCGCTGGAGACATACTCATCAAGAAAAATGGTCAACCTTATCTTCATGCGTCACCAGCAGGCGATGCATCGCATCCAGATCCGACAAACCCGGCGACGGGTGAATACGTGCGCGGCGAGTTATCAAAAATGGTGACGAATTTGGGCATGGATGGATGGATGGCGGATTTTGCCGAATGGGTGCCGCTCGACGCCGAATACGCCGACGGTTCCGATCCACGAGCCATGCACAATCGATATCCGACGGAATGGCATCGCATGTCACGCGAAGTCATGGACAAGCTGCGTCCGGATGGAAATTGGGCGGTCTTTACACGATCGGGCTGGACTGGTGAACAATCGGTTGCGCAAATCGTCTGGGCGGGTGACCAGGAAGCAAACTGGACGACCGAAGACGGTTTGCCCACGGTCGTGCCCGCATTGCTCAATCTAGGCATCAGCGGTTTGCCTTTCGTGACGCACGACATTGCGGGATTCAGTGGCGGACCGAGCACGAAGGAATTGTATTTGCGCTGGACGGAGCTGGGAGCGTTCACGCCCATTATGCGTACGCACGACGGAAACATGAAAGAAATGAATTGGTCGTGGGACAAAGATGCCGAAACAATCGACCATTTTAGACACTTCACGAAGATCCACGCAGCTCTTGCGCCGGATTTCATCATGCTCGCCGCAGACGCTGAAAAAACAGGTGCGCCCATTTTGCGCCATTTGATGCTCGAATTTCCCGACGACGCCGAAGCGCGCAAAGTGAGCGATCAGTTCTTGATTGGTGGGTCGCTGCTCGTCGCCCCAGTGCTCGCACAAGGCGCAACGTCACGCAGCGTCTATTTGCCACCTGGAGTTTGGTTCGATGTGTGGACGGGCCAAACTATCGACGGTGGCAAACGCGTGATGGTCGACGCGCCGATCGGTAAACCGCCGGTGTTTTCCCGCGACAAAGACCGTGTAGATCTGCGCGCAATTCCGTGACGCATTCTTCGGAGCATTTTCAGCTATCCGTCAAAAACTACCACTCACCATCAACCCCGGCACGCGCTGAACTCCATCCGAAACCACCGTGGGTGCAAAGGCATATCGAAACGGCACTCGAAATGTGGTCTTTTGCTTTGCTTTCCGCTCCTCTTTCTCCCGCTCTTTCTCCTCGGCATCTGCTTGTCGGAATCCCACGACGGTCGACGCCAATCCATGCAAAAAAAGCACGCCTGACCAGGCCGTTAGAGCACCCCACGCTACTTGTTCGTCATCCCGCACTGATAACTTCGACAAACCCACGACGACTGTTGGCATCATGGCCACCATTTCGATGATTCCATACGTCGAACCGCCCAGTCGTTTCTCGATGGCACCACCAACGGCGCCCGAAGTGAAGGCCAGGTTTACCCCGATGGCCCAAGAAACACCATAAAGGTCATGCGGATGGACTTTATTCGACGCGAGCGACCAGATCCCGTGTGTCGCCATTTGGCTCGTCCATATTGCCGGAAGAAGCAAGAAGTTATGGCCCGGTGATTTCTGAATCTCGCCGCTGGCGTGAGCCCCGACCAAAGCGCCATTAAATATAATCGCTTGGGGCGGAGTCAGCACCGTTTCGGCAATGGCCCAGCCCTTGGTCGGAAGCTCCATGTCCTGCGCCAACGAAGCATCGTGCACTGTAAATGCGAGATTTGCTCCGATTCCAATGGCCCCCACAGTGACAACGACCGCTACGCCCTTGAGGATGTCCTCAATAAAGTCCGCTCGCGCTTCCTTGACCGGCAAGGTGAACAACAGGAAGGTTACGAGCAGTGCAATCAGTTTCTTTTTCGCCAAGTACGGCCAAGAATGCGCTTTCATTCGTCGAGTGTCGCCCACTCCTGACAGCAGCACAAGGTTGTTCATCGTGCAAGGACATCAGCCAGACCCGCACGAGGTACGCGGCGATAACCACACGAAGCCCAACCTTCCGCTCACCGCGCCAAACTCTTCCACATTTCGGCGAGCTTCTGCGGCGAAACAGGCACGGCCGCTTTTTGCTCGGGCGCAAACAACGATACTCGTAATTCTTCCACGAGCCACCGAAACGTTTCCAAATCTTCCGCAGGCACGCCCCGAGCTCGCAGTTTTCCCTGCTGCTCGAGCCACGCGGTCCATAAGGGTACGACTTGTTCCGCTTTGCTCTGATCCTTCTGCGGACCATTCGGCATTCGTTCGAGACGCACCAATATCGCTCGCAAATAACGCGGCACATGCGCCAATCGCTCGACCCGCTCGCGCGATAAAAACCCCGACGGTACGAGGTGATCAACTTGCAAGCGAATTTCGGCCAGCGCCGTTCGTGGAGCTCCGGGTTTGCCCGTGATCGATCGCAACATTTGCTCGACGCGCCCTAATTCAACACCAATTTCCTCCGCGAGCTTGCTCAATAAGGTCAAACGCGTACCAAGGTCGATTTTGCCGCTTTCGACGCGGGCCAGAAAATCCTTGCGGGTGCGCGGAAAACGCGCTGGGTCCGTCAGGCCAAACGCTTCGTCGAAAGCCCGTAACACGATTTGCGTACGAATCGGCACGCCATCCCGACGCGCCAAAGGTCCCGTAGCAATCGCCGCCGATACCCGATGCTCGAGTTTATGCAACGGCGTGCTCATTTGGAGCAAGAACAATCGGCGCAGGCCCGCCCGCGTCGATTCGTCCGCCGCTATGCGCGATTCCAAAATCCGAATCGATACGGTCGATTCCCCATCCACGAGCGCCGGATAACCAATCATCTTTCGCGCCGCGACATCGATTTTCACTTCTTCGGGAAGCATATCGAAACTCCACGAGGTCAAACCCTCCCGCTCGATACTTGCTTTCGACGCCCCAGCCCACGCATCACGCGCACGTTTGGCAAATCGATCGCGCAATCCTTCGAGGTCTCGACCTTCACCAACGAGTTTTCCGGCTTCGTCCACGATACGAAAATAAAATCGCACAAAAGGCGGCAATTGATCCGGGCGGAATGTTCCCGGCGGAAGACGCACGCCGGTTCGCTGCTGAATCGCACGCGTAAGCACGTCAATCATCGACCCTTGAAAAGGTTTGTGCTGTTTGGCCAAGTCCACCGCCAATGTTCGGCAATCGCCGATCGATTTGCGGATAGCTTTGGGCAATTCATCGAGCATTCGTTCGATTTTGTCTTCGTGCCATCCAGGAATCGTCCATTCGAGCACGCCCGGATCGAGCTGCGGCAAAAGAGCCAACGGAACGGTAATCGTAATACCATCGTCATCGGCGCTCGGATCGAATCGATACGACAAGGGCAAGTGCATTCCTTGCAAGGTCAATACGTCGGGAAAACGTTCCGGAGAAAGCTCCGCGGCTTCATCGAGCAAAACATCGGCGATAGAAAACTCGAGCAATTTGGGGTTTAAAACTTCCGCATCTTTACGCCACGTTTCAAATGTTCTTCCGCTGTAAATACCGTCGGGGACACGCGCTTGGAAAAACAAACTCAATGCATGATCGTCGGCAAGCATGTCGCTTCGCCGAGCTTTGTCGCGCAATCGGCGCACTTCCTCAAAAAGTTTTTGGTTGTGCACCATAAAATGCCCCTGCGTCGTATATTCCCGACGAACGAGCGCATGCGTAATAAAAATGTCACGCGATCCTTTCGGATCTTTCGGCCCATAATGGACCTTACGCTCGCGCACAATGGGCAAGCCATAGAGCGATACTTGCTCCTTGGCCATGACTTGTGCCGACTTTTCCTCCCAATGCGGATCACCGTAATGGCGCCGGCATAAATCACCGCCGGCTTCTTCGAGCCACGTGGGATCGATTTTCGCCGCCGTACGCGCAAACAATTGGGACGTGAGCGCCAATTCTGCCGCAACGACCCACGCCGGCGGTTTTTTTGACAAACCACTCGCGGGATGCAATTGAAACCGTACTTGCCTTGCGCCAACGTAATTTTTCGCTTCCTGATTCCACATCCCAATTTTGCTCAAAAGCCCCGGCAAAAGCGCGCGATGAATAACATCGGCATTCGCTGGACCGCTGCTCGACGTAATGCGCTGGTTGAACATTTGGGGCTTCGGGTCGCCTTCGGCGCCCTTCGCCCCAATCCCCATGTCCTTGACAATTTGCGTGAGCTGCTGGTGCACGTCCGACCATTCTCGCATACGCACGAGCGACAAGAAGTTGTCGTAACACCAACGCTGCAGCTGCCCGCGCGACATTTTGGATTGGGCTTCGTGGTAGGCTTGCCAAATCTTCAATAGACTCGCAAAATCGCTCGCTTCGTCCCGGAATCGTCGATGCGCGTCGTCTGCCTTTTTTTGCAAATTCAGCGGTCGTTCACGAGGATCCTGCACGCCTAGCGCCGACGCAATGACGATGACTTCGGCCAAACTGCCTTCGTGTTGCGCTGCCAAAATCATGCGACCAAGACGCGGATCGAGCGGCAAACGCGATAGTTGCTTGCCTATTTCCGTCAGTTCGCCCTGTTCGTCGATTGCCGACAATTCTTCCAGAACGCGATACCCCTCTTCGACAGCCTTTTTCGGCGGCGGATCGAGGAACGGGAATTCACGAATGTCGCCAATGCCCAGCGACTTCATTTGCAAAATGACACCCGCCAAACCCACCCGCAAAATCTCGGGATCCGTATACGCCGAACGCGATTCGAATTCCTTCTGTTCGTACAAGCGAAAACACACGCCGCTACGCACGCGACCCGCACGACCTTTACGCTGCTCGGCGCTCGCCCGCGAAATGGATTCGATTTGGAGACTCGTCACACCCGTTCGCGGATGATACCGATTCACCCGCGCCAAACCCGTATCCACAACGTACACAATGCCCGGAATCGTGAGCGACGTTTCTGCAACATTGGTCGCCAGCACGATGCGCCGCTCTTGCATCGGAGCAAACACGCGTTGCTGCTCGGATTGCGGAAGACGCCCGTACAACGGCAAAACGACGGTACGAGGCAAACCATGGGAATGCAGTTCGTCCATCGTTTCGCGAATTTCACGTTCACCAGGCAAAAATACGAGAATGTCCTCGCGTGGATCGATTTCCGTAATCTCTTCGATGCAATTGGCCACCATTTCCACGACGTCCGTTTCGCTTTTTTGGGCTTCGCGGAAAAAAACCTCGACGGGAAACGCTCGGCCGGACACTTCAATGACGGGCGCGCCTCCGAAAAATGTGGAAAACCTTTCGGTTTCGAGCGTCGCGGAACTGATGATGACGCGCAGGTCCTTACGCTTGGTGACAAGTCTAGCGAGGTACCCGAGCAAAAAATCGATATTCAGGCTGCGTTCGTGAGCTTCATCGATAATCAGCGTGTCATATGCACGCAGCAGCGGATCGCCTTGGCTTTCCGCCAGCAGAATGCCGTCGGTCATGAATTTCACATACGTCGATGAGCTCGTACGGTCGGAAAAACGAATTTTGTAGCCGACTTCTTTGCCGAGCTGCACGTCGAGTTCTTTGGCGACTCGTTGCGCGACGCTCGTGGCCGCGATTCGCCGAGGCTGCGTGACGCCAATACGTGCCCCCAAACCTCGCCCCATGGCCAGTGCAATCTTCGGCAGTTGTGTCGTTTTTCCCGATCCTGTTTCGCCTGCAACGACGATGACGGGATGCTCATAAATGGCACGGGCAATTTCTTGAACATGCGCAGTTATCGGCAGCTCCGCGGGAAATCGTACGGGGCCTTCTGTCTGAAACGTCTCCACAGCGGCGGACGGATAGCATCCCGAACGCGGATGCGCTTGCCTGAAAGCACCTTGAAAGGTGGTTGGCACCTTTTCGAAAATGTGTTCCTTCAAGCGATCGGCCGAAGTTTTTTCAGCTCTTTGCGCCGACTACGCAACAGCGCCGCGAACTCGGCACCAAGCCAGTCAAAAAATGCCGCGTCCCACGCAGGTCCGTCGGGAAAACGATCGATCACCAACGTCGACAACGCGATGTCGCACTGCCCAAGCAAATCCGCGATCCGCTCATGAGCGAGCCGCGCAGGTGTGACGAGCGGATCACGTTCTTGTTCAGCCAAGACAAACGCATCTTCGCACAAATAATAATTGCACGTCGCCGAACGTTGGTTCGGCGCAAGCACACAACCGCGATCATCCGGACCGAGATAGGTACAACGCGTCGGGAATCCGTCACTCGCGGGAATTCGGCGAATGGCGAGCCCCCGGGCGCTTGGTACAACGCGGCCGGTTTGCATCTCACTCAGCAAGAAATCGCGTCCACCAAGACCGACGATGCGTCCGATATCGGCCCACGCCACCGCTGGAGGCGCCGCACAACAACCCGCTCGTCCTTGCGGACAACGTCGACAAAGCGGCGAAAGTAACAACGAATCGACACTGGCCAGTTCGAGACGAATCATTGGCGTTGCGATGCTCGATAACGCACGTGCACAACCAAGTCCACTCGTCCGCGACCGCTCGTGTTAGTTTGCCCCTTCGCGCGCCTCTGCTACGCACCACAATCGTCATGTCCGTTTTGCAGCTCGTCTTTTTGGGTACATCCGCCGCCGCTCCAACGGCGCATCGGGGTTTGTCTGGCCTGTTTCTGAAGCGAGAGGGCCAAGGGTTTCTTTTCGACTGCGGCGAAGGTACGCAGCGACAAATGATTCGATATGGCACCGGGTTTTCCCTGGATGCCGTATTTTTTACGCACTTTCATGCCGACCATTACCTTGGCATCATTGGGTTCGTCCGGACACTCGGTATGCTGGGACGAACCACACCGCTCGTGATGTACGGGCCGAAGCCGGCGGCGACGTTTTTGCCCAAGGTGATTCGTTTGGGTGTGGATGAAGTGACGTTGCCGATCGAGATTGTCGAAGTGGAACCTGGGCAAGTGGTTTTGCGCGGGGATGGGTATCGAGTCGAAGCATTTCAGACGGATCACCGTATTGCTTCGATTGGTTATGCGCTCATCGAAGACACGCGGCCTGGTCGATTCGATATTGCAAAAGCGCGAGCGTTGGGCATTCCCGAGGGGCCACTATTTGGGAAGCTGCAACGCGGGGAAACGATTGTCTTACCAAACGGGCAGTCGATCGCGTCGTTGGATGTTGTGGATGCACCGAGGCCCGGGCGGCGGATTGTGGTGTCAGGTGATACGCGACCGTGTGATGGGACGATTGCGGCGGCCGAAGGCGCGGACGTATTGATTCACGAGGCGACGTTTGGCGATTTGGAACAAGCCAGGGCGCGCGAGACGCGGCATTCGACGGCGCGAGAAGCGGCCATCGTGGCGCGGGACGCGGGCGTGCACCGGTTGGTCCTGACGCACTTGTCGACGCGTTATGATCGCGAACCGGAGACGCTTTGGCAACAAGCGCGGGAAGAAACGAAACGCAGCACGATCCTAGATGTCGCCGAAGACGGTTTGGTCCTCGACGTGCCGCTGCATGATTAAACCCGAACGCGGAACCAGGGGACAACCGCTGGTTCCGTATTCGAAACGGTATTACTCGGCCGAGATTTCTTTCTCGAGCGCGTCGACTTCCGCTTTGTAGTTCGTCGCGGAGATGTCTTTTTCGGCTTCGTCGTCGAAGTCGGCTGGCGTGACGATGTCTTCGTCTTTGATCGGCGCGACGGTTACGGCGGCCTTTTCACCGGTCACGCCAGGTTCAGCGGGCTTTTGCTCATCGCACGCCACGATGCAAATCGAAGCGGCAAGCAGCACCAACGTCATGCATCGACTCATTTCGCACCTGCCTTGTCGCCGCCAGCGGCCTTGGCGTCAAAACCCGCCATCCATTTGTCGTGGCGAGCGTTTTCTTTTTCGATGAGTTTGTCGACGCGCCCAACCGTCTCGGTATCGTTCGCTTCGCCGGCGACGCTCTTGGCACGTTCGAGGCGTGCGAGACGCCGTGCATGGCGCTTGAGTTCTTCCTTCATGGCGTTCGCCATGGGTTTGCCCTTGAGCGCAGCTTCGACCTTTTTCTTGACGTCAGCACGAACGTCCTTGGCCTTGGCCTTACGGGCTTCTTTCCACTCTTTGCGCTTGGCTGCGGCGGCTTCTTTGGCCTTCTCGTCTTCGGGGCCCCCGGCGGCTGCACTTCCTGCCGGGCTTGCAGCTGCACTTCCTGCCGGATCGGGCGTTGCTCCGGCCTTGGGTTCGATTTTGGCGATCGGCTCGCCGGGCTTCGTTTTCGCGTCGGCAGGTTTGTCGGCAGCACCTTTGGCACCGGTAGGCGCACCGCCTTTGGTTGGCGGGGTCAAGATACCAGGCTTGGGCTCAGCCGAAGCAGCTCCGCTCAGCGTGCAAAATGCACCGAGCGCGAGCGCGAGGGCACCCCTTTTCAGCCAGTTGTTCATCAGAATTTTCCTTTCACGAACTCGCGATGATTGCACACGGTTCGGCGGTCGTCTCGACACGCGGGGAGCATCCTATCTGAAGACTTTTGGAAACTGCAAATTCACCACCGTAAAGAACTTGCTTTGCAAATGGTGGTAGGTGCATTGACCATCATGCATCCAGGTTTCGAGGGAACGAACCAGCAACGGCGTTGATGAGGTTCTTGGGAAGGACGCGTTACCGGACGCATTGGTAAAACATGCGCGACCAAACGCGTTGGGTTCCTGGTTCGTCCTGTGTCACTCGGACGAACCAACTGTTTTACCTTTCGTACATTTTGTACTTCCCTACGCCGTTTCCGTGTGCTACGTTCGGAAATATGGATGGTGCGATCCACTCTGAGTCTGAACGTGGTGAACGAGAGCTGATACGAACGGGGCCTATCGAGCTGCGTGACTTCGGTCCAAACGGACGCAGGCTCGGGACTCCGGCTGATTGCGAAGAGGACGATACTCCGTGGGAACTCCACCGCGGCGAATTGGTGGAGAGACCCGTGTCACACGACATTCATTCGATCGTCATGACCGTTCTGGGGGGGCTTTTTCTTACCCATGTACGCGACGGTTACAACGTCCTCGTCGACATCCACTGTGTCCTCGATGATGCTCATGGAAAATCTCGACGCGCTCCCGATGTCGTCATCGCCCACGAAATCAAGAACCCAAAAGGCGAGGCGCTACGCGGCATCCCGGTGCTCGCCGTCGAAATTCGCGCAACGCAAGGCAAGAAACACCTCGAAGAAAAAGTCAAGCTGTACCTCGAACATGATTGGCCCACCGTTTGGAATGTACACACCGAACGGCGCGAAGTCGAAGTCGTCCAGCAAGGCTTGGCGTCTGTCACGTACAGGCCAGGCGCGAGCGTTCCTTTGCCGAAAGAACTCGACAAGTATGGTTTGTCCACGATGCCGGTCACGGCGTTCTTCGATGTGAACGAAGCGTCAAAATACATCGACCAGTGGGTACGCGCCGATGGCTACACCGACGGACGTACCGATGGCTACACCGACGGACGCGCCGATGGCTACACCGACGGACGCACCGATGGCATCACCCAAGGCATCACCCAAGGCATCACCCAAGGCCTTGCCAAGGCGCTACTTTCCGGACTCATGGTCCGTGGACTCGATATCCCTCGCAACACGCGCGAACGCATCTCTTCCTGCACCGATCTCGACACGCTTCAACGTTGGTTCACGCTCGCCTTGACCGCGACAAACATCGACGAGTTTGTCAAAGGCATGGGTTGATTCGGTCCTCAACGCGCATCGCCAAATTACGCAAGAATACTTTGTTCCGGACGCTCCGTTTAATGCGCGTCGCGCACCGCTCGTAATGACAAAACGCCCCGCGTTCCTTCGATGACGTAATGCTCTTCCAGTAAATTCGCCGTTTCATCATCGATACGCACGCACGCTTCGGTCGCCCCAGTACGGGCTCGCTCGAGCGCCCGGGTGCCTCGTTCAATGATTGATTCGGACAAACCTACGCCAAACGGCAGCGTCGGTCCCGTCACCAACGACCAACGCGCGCCTTCGATATGCTCGGCAAGCTCGAGCGCGGCATCGGCCGCTCGAAGCGACGCATCGGCACCTTCGCCATGAAATACCGCCACCACACCTCGACCAAGCAACGTCACGACGAAACCTTGGTACTCGGCCGCCACAGCTCGAAACAGATCCCGCGATCGTCCAACATTCGCCGACAAAGGCAACCGACCCCAAATGACGGCTACGAGGTGATCCGGGTTTGGCGTGAAAAACGGCGCCGGAACACTCGAATCGCCGGACAGGGGCGCATCGGCACCAAACGGCGCAATCAAACTGAGTTCTTCCGCCATTTCGCGTGCCGAGAAAAACCGCGCTGCCGGATCACGCGCCAACGCGCGCACCAGAAACGCTTCGAGCGGTCGAGGAGCATCGGGCCAAACGTCCGAGAGACGTGGAGTAATCTGCAATGCAATCTTGGCCAGAAGGCTATACGTCGTCGGTCCGACAAAGGGCCGGCGCCCCGCAAGTAATTCGAAAAAAAGCACTCCCAAAGAAAACTGATCGGATGCTGGGCCAATGCTGCCGATCGCCTGGGCTTGCTCGGGCGACATATAAAACGGCGTGCCTAATGTCATCGTGTCTGGTCGGTCGTTACTCAGGTCGTGAGCGATGCCGAGATCCAACAGTTTGACGACAAAGGATTTACCTTGCTGCTGCGTGATGAACAGGTTCCGAGGTTTGACGTCGCGATGGATGATGCCCGCGTCGTGGATGGCTTGCAAACCGAGCGCCGTTTGTCGGGTAATCTCGATGGCGTCATGGATGGACACTCGCGACGTTTTCAAACGTTCGGCAAGGTCCTGACCATCGAGCCATTCGAGGACGAGGTAGGGGCGATCGTCTTCGTCGATTCCGCCATTGAAGCATCGGACGACGTGAGGGTTGTCGATGCGCGCGGAAAGTGCTGTTTCGCAGCGGAATCGTTCACGTGAAAAAGGGTCGGCGACGAGGTGATCGTGAAGACGCTTGATGGCGACTTCGACGCCGCGATCGTTGTCGAACGCGCGGAAGACTTCTCCGGTGGCGCCGATGCCCGCGCGCTCGCCAAGGACGAATCGATCTGCAAATGCCATGCGCCCGGATGCGTCTCCTTTACGGCAATGCGTTGCGCTGGGTGTCACCCAGACCCCCTCTGACGTTAGACGGGGCTACTTGCCCTCGACCCCGCAAGGGGCAATGCCCCTTGACCCAAGCATTGGTTCGTCCGCGTTGCGGTCGAACCAAAAAGTTGCAAGTCACTTTCTCCGAGGGTGTTTCGCAGGCGTCGCGAGCGTTGCGAAGCTAGGGAGGGCGGCGGAAGCGTACATCGTACGCTGAGCAAGCCCGACCGACGATTTGCAACGCGCAGCAGCCTGCGGAACACCCGCTCAGTACATCGTACGCTGAGAGTCCGACCGACGATTTGCAACGCGCAGCAGCCTGTGGAACACCCGCTCAGTGCCACGCACTGGTTGTACGTACGGCTTGACCTGTGCGGTCGTGTTCGGCGAGCAGCTGGACCGTTTGCGGTCGGCATTCGACACACGACGGGAAGGTCTTTCCGTGCTTGCACGGAATCATGAGTGCGTCGCCGCTGGAAAACTCGTGCGAGTCGATGTGGCGACCGCAAGCGACACAATGAATGTGATGCGAGTGGGCATGCTCGGTGGTGGCTTTGGCGGGATCTTGGGCTTTTCGTTCTCGCTTGGTGAGTCGCTTTTCTCGTTTCATCGATCACTCCAACACGGCCGCGTGACGCGACGGGTTCGAGCGGTGATACGAGGTTCGGAGGAGGTGGGCAAGGGGGTTTGTCGTCGGAGCACGAGTTGGGTGGAAAGTTTCGCTATTAGCTGCGCATGACGAGTGTTGCAGGACCGATAACGGCGAGCTTTTGCCCAACGCAATTCGGTAATTCATATCACGATTGTCGTGCCAACCCTCACCTTATTGGCCACAGCTTCGTAAATATCCACGTCGGTCTCCGGCGTCCGAATACTCACGATGAGCGCATATCGAGCATCGTTCTTCCAATGTCCGAGATGGTGGCGCGTGCTCCACCACCCCGTCACGGGAAATATCGCAATATGCTGGCGGAGAGCAAGATCAGCGGCTGTACCCTCCCATCGATCATGATGCAGCGATCCTTTGTGCCGCAAGTTGGTTTTGAAAGTCCAGCCTTCATCGACAAAGGAAGAGAGTTTCTCATTCTCGCCTCGGGCCGCGGTGTTCACACGTTTGCGAAAATCGTCTACTACCTCCACGGGGCCCTGCATGGCAAACCGCAGCGCATGCGACGCATAACGGTGGCGACGTATCCATCCTCGACGGCCTGGATTTGGTTCAATAAAATACGATAGCGTGACTCGCAGTTCGACCTTCGTGTTCCCAAGTTCCAATAACTCTTGTGTCGGCCAAGGCAGCGCATGAAGTTTCATCTCATTCGTTGTTTCCCCCTCAAATGGTCGGAGGTTGTCCTGAATGACCAATGTGAGTGCATTGGCCGCACTCCACAAAGCACGCTCGACCTCTGGTACGCCAAACCCATAACACCGCAGGAGAAATTCGAGTTCTTTAACGTTTGCCGCATGGCCAACTTCAGCTCGCATCGCGGGCGTCCATTCCGCCGAGTGCACGAGGAGCGCTCTTATGGTTTCGGGCCAAAATTTCGGATAATTCGCCCAGATCATTGCAGCAATCCGAGCTGCGCCCGCCGTCGCCGCACTCGTGTCACCTACCGTAACAAACGGCTTGATCATCGGCATGAAATACGTCGTCAGCAATGACAGCGAATCACAAAGAGTTGCGTCCTCTCCCGACGGGCTACGTGCCATGTTGCCGCCCTCCATAACAATGTCGGGCTTGATAGGCCATTGTGACTCCCAAATGCACGAGGTCGAGCTGATCGGCGAAAGCTCCCCCGCACGAGCCACAGGAGTCCAACCAGCAAAGAGCGGTTCGTCAATTCGTGTCCGATTGGTAAATGCTCCAACGGTGATGGCATTCCAGGATTGTCCGGGATCATGGATGCCTTCTTTCTCATTTTTCGCGCGAAATTCGATGCCAGCACCTTCGTCAATATTACCTGCGCACACAAGGAAAAGCCTCTGTGGGTCCCCATCTCCGCCAGCACACAGTTTATCAATCTCTGCTGACCATGAAGATGGCTGCCCACGGTCGCGGAATTCAGTTGTCGTAACCGCTAAAGAAATGACGCGATTTCGATTGGGGGGGACACTCTCAGCTCGCGCTACACTCTCGGCCGTGATTACGCCGTAGAGTTCGGGGGGATTCGGATTGGCCTGACGGAGAATTTTGACCGATTCAATCCAATGGGTCAGCGTTACCGGCAACGATGCCAGCAGAGGTTCAGTCAAGTCGCCGTACAGCGCAATGCCAGCCATCGCCGTGCCATGCCCGCGATCGTCGTGAACGCGCCATGTTGGGTTGTACGCGTGGACTCCGTTTGGAGCGACGGCGGACGCGAGCAGCGGATGCGCGGCATTCAAACCAGTATCTAGAATGCACACGGCAGGCGCATCCGGTGGTGGTGCCGTGATCCGATGCGCGAGGTCCTTTGCCCATACGGCACGCTCCACTGGCTCCATTTCGAGAACGCTGGTAGGCAATTCCTTGGCAAGCCGTAGCTCAGCAATAACATCAAGTGCCTCGATGGAATGTGTCATCTGTTCGCGCGTACCAAATGCCAGTACAACAAGACGGTCCGGAAATTCGAGATACTTACTTGACGCTGAGAGCGGACTTCCTCGCGTAGTCCGTAAAGCGTTTCAACGGTTTGGTTCCATCCTTGCGAAGCCATACTTCCCACCAAATCGTCTTTCCCGCAGACGGGAACAGATTTGGTTCGTCTGTCCAAAACCCTTCCAATGCCGCGAGGCGAATCTCTGCGATACTCTCAATTAGTGCCTTATTCGCAGGATTTCCGTTCGACCTGGTCTTGGTGAGATACCCAGAAACCTTCTTCTCAAAATATCCGAGCTGCCCCGCAGGCACGTATACTGTAGCAAACTGAACCTTGTTTCTTATTCGAGTCGCTGCGAGCGTAATGCCAGCCTTTTTCGATTCAAGGCTTTCCAGTGCAAGGTCAAAACCTGGAGCGCTCGCAAACTCAAGGTAAATGCCGCGACGCGCATCAACATCGTGACCGTCATCCCGCTTCCTTAGTTCAACCCACGCATGAGCGAGTTGCTTTTTCAAAGCATTGCCATGCTTCGCTCGATCAGGAATTAACGGCAGAGACGTAGCGCCACGTCCAGGCCGCGGTTTGTACCGCTCCGCCACCGATGTCCCAGTAACAACGATGTGTTCTCGCCTGTCCCTCGCGCTGTTTGCCATGCCCAACTACACCACCCCGCACGTTATTATTATTGACTTCGAAGTCGCGACCCCAGCGCTTGCAACACCGCTTGCGTCGTCACGTCGGAACGATCGCTGAGCACCGCTTCCTTCGCCGCATCCTCGCACGCACGCACCATCCCGGCATAACTCGCACCTCGCGCAGCCATCACCGCTTGTTTCCAATCGAGCGACTCCGTGTCGAACAGCGCGAGCCGCGAGCGCAACATCCGCTCGGCGAGCACATCGTCCGGCAAACTGTATTCGAGGACGTCATCGAAGCGGCGGAAGAGCGCGCGATCGAGAAGCTCCGGATGGTTTGTCGCTGCGATGATGAGACTTTCAGACTCGTCTTGTTCGAGGAACTGCAGGAACGAATTGAGCACGCGACGAATCTCGCCAACGTCGTTGGGCGAAGCCCGATCGCTTCCGAGCGCGTCGAACTCGTCGAACAGGTAAACTCCGCGCGTACGCTGCAACGCATCGAAGACAAGGCGCAATTTTGCCGCTGTCTCGCCCATGTACTTCGTGATGACTCCGTCGAGCAAAATCGCAAAAAGCGGTTGAGAAAGCTCACCCGCGAGCGCGCGTGCCGTCAGGGTTTTTCCTGTACCAGGTGGACCAACAAGAAGAATTTTGCGGCGAGGGGAAAGGCCGTGGGCGAGGAGTTTCTCTCGTTGCCGCTGCTCCAGAACGATGCGGTCGAGACGCGAACGAAGGTTTGTCTCGAGCACCATGTCGGACAAACGTATCTTCGGATAGCTGACGGCCAGGAGCCCAGCAAGTTCGCCTCGCGGCTGAACGACCGGGACGGGTGCGCGTGCACCTGGGCGCAGCGAACCCTTCACTTTCGCTGCATCGATCATTTCGCGCAGCTCCTGCGCAAGCTTGCCGTGTCCCTGCCGAGCAGCGTGCGCAGCAACCTGCATCGCTACAGCGAAAAAACGATCTTCGTCGCCCTCACTGTAGCTCTTCAGCAATGCTTTGACCTGCTCCGCGGTTGCCATGGTTCGTGGTCTCTTCGGATCAGTTTACACGGATGAGTGTAGAGCACGACAGCCGAACAGGAAGCCAGCGCTGTTTTAGGAAAATCACGCACGCGCGAATATAGATGATAATGAGGCAATTACAGATGACACGCAGAGCATGAACGTTGGAACTTCGTCTGTCGCTGGCGCCTAAGCCGCAGGCAGGCGGAAGAGTCTCACGTTAATGCATTCACACGTGGCATCAAGGTGAGGTGAGCGCAGTGCAGGGGCATTGCGCGTGGTACATGGACACGAGGAGCGAGGCAAAAGACGTTTTGTTGCGGCACAAACGTAAACGGAGCGAAGCGGATGCCGTAGTGCCGTGGCATAAACGCGCGGGGAGCGAAGCGAATGCGGTCATGCCTTGGTATGTGCGCATGGGGAGTGGAGTGGGCGGTCGTTGTGCGCGGCACGCCGCTATGGGGTGCGGAATGGACGCCGTGTTTCCATGGCATAAACGCGCGGGGAACGCGACAGCAGCGGTTGTGCCATGGAATATGCCCGTCAGGAACGCGATGGTCTCCTTTCAGTTCATGACCCGCGTCGAACGACCAACAATCGCGAGCGCTCCGCATTACGGCGCGGGCTTCTTCCTGCGAAGCGATACGCGCTGGCGCCGCAATGCCATAACGAACCCACCATATACTCCGACAAACGTCGCGACGATCCAGGCCACGAGAAGCCCCGTGACGACCATCGCTATTCGGTTCTTGTCGCGACCGACATTCGCAATCGCTTGAAGCGGTTTTTCCAATTCACGCACGCGATCGAGTGAACCGGGAAGAGATCCGAGATTCTCGAGCGGTTTTTCGAGGCGCTGCAAATTGGTTTCCATGCCTTCGAGTCGCGTTCCAAGACGCTCCATTTGTGGTGGCAGCGCGGCGAGGTTTTGCAATGGAACTGCGAGCGATCCGAGATTACGCATAGGACCTGTGAGGGCCGCGAGCGATTGCATGGGCGCGTGCAATTTTTCGAGAGACGAAACCAAATCTTTCATCGTTTGATCCGATTGACGAAGCACAGCTTGCGTTTTGTCCATTGATTTGGCCGTATTTTCAAGCGCTCGAGTACCACGTCCCACCATCGATGCCACACCGCACCCGGAAGCACCGAAGAAAACGGCCATGCCCAAAACAGTCCACAACCTCATTGCCGCCACTGAATTCATGAGACGAACATCGAGCCAGGGAGCCCAGCGTCAATCGACCAAGACGTTTCGTGTGAATACCGATTTTCTTACAACTTCGTAATTCCTGAAGACGAATGTTTGTCCAAATCGGTCGCCTGTCTGCCCACGTCGCTCGCGGCATGCCCCATGCGAGTGCACGGACAGGCAACGGCCGCATGCACGTTCGCAGGGAGCCGAGCGCGCCTGCGTAGAGCCGAAGCAAACCTCGAGAGAATGGGAGACCTCGCATGGATAACAAAGACGTCGGAACACCGGTATCGCAAGCACCCGACCCTGGATGGCAGGGGCAACAGAGGGCCATGCGTATCGTGACCGCTGGCTCGATTGTGGAAGCACTGGGCGGTATGGGTGCTGTCGTGTTATCGATTCTCGGCCTGGCGGGACTTGCACGCACGACAATGATTGGCAGTTCGATCATTGCCATTGGTGCAGCCCTGCTGTTCGCTGGCGGGGCCATGGCTGCGCGATATTCGCAACTCGTGTCACATGTCAGTGGGGGACGAGTTGAAGAAACAGAATTCGGCGGAAGCGTCGGTGCGGAATTTCTCACGGGCGCCGCGGGTGTCGTCCTTGGTGTCTTGATATTGCTCAATATCTCGCCCACCATACTCGCTCCGATTTCCGTGATTGCCTTCGGCGGCGGTTTGCTCTTGTCGACGGGGGCCACGTCCGGAATCAATTCGCTCGTCGAAGCTTATCCGTACGACCGCAATGTGCGTCTGGCGCGAGAAGCGGTTCAAGGTGCAGCGGCCGTTCAAGCCCTCGTGGGGATCGGTGCATGTATTCTAGGAATTCTGGCGTTGCTCGGTGTCGAACCGTATACGCTCATGCTGGTTGCACTGCTAGCCATTGGCGGCGCAATTCTGATTTCAGCGTCAGCCGTGAGTGGAAAAATTCTCACGAGTATGCGCCACGGCACGCACGCTCGGTGAACGACTCGTGATTGCAAATTGCAACAGGTTGAACGCGGGGCGTTCAACCTTTGTCAGGAAAAGTGTTTCGACGTAAACATCGAAACACTTTTCCTCTACCTGGTAGACGAGGCGGGGGCTTCGCCCCCATCCCCCCGCGCCCGCTTCGCGGGCTTTTTACGAACCATTACGAACTTCTGGGACGAGGTACTAGATACGATGCCGCCCGTCGCGATTGCGACGAACGCGGCTCATCGCATGCGCAACTGCTCCCTTCAGCGTTGCTTTCGTCACGATGTCCTGCATCGTATCCGCAACATCGACGAGCGAATGAGCGACGGCTGCCCGCACGCCAGAAATGACGACTTCGGCGCCCAGCATCGATACCGCACGTGCTGCACCGAGAAGTGTTTGGGCCACGCCCGTGGATGCATTACGCACACCGGTGATGTCCAAAATGAGCACCGACGCGTGACTCGACGATACGCCGGTGAGTGCCGTCGTGAGCACTTGTTCGGCTCGCGCTTCGTCAATAACACCAATCAACGGCATGACCATGATTTCATCCGTAATCGGCAAAAGCGGGGTAGACAGCTCGGCCAGACGGTCGGCTTGCGCGTTCATCATGACCGTGTGCATCACTTCGCGGTCGAGTTCGGCGGCTTTGCGTTGTTCGAGTTCTCGTTCGAGTTCTTCCGTACGAGCTTGCACTTCAATCTCGAGCCGTTCGTTGACCCGTATTTGCGATTCACTCATGCGCTGAATACTCGCCAAGAGCATCGAGTTTTCGAGAGCAATAGCAGCCAGCGACGAGAGAAACGTCGCGACCTGAATACGCTCCACGGTGAAGACGTCCGCGATGACTCGATTTTCGAGACACAAGATACCGGTCAAACGCCCGCGGTGAACCATTGCCAAACACAAGAAAGACCGCGGCCTTTTTTCAACCAAATAAGGATCGCGCGAGAATCGATCGAACCCTCGCCCACCGCCCACGACGACGGGATGACGGGTGACTTCCACTTCCTCGACGATCGATTGCGGCAATTCCCATCCGATGAGCGCTGCTGCTTCGGAACCTACGAGGACCCGATCTGGGTCAATCGTCATGCATGCTTCGATCGACAACCCCCCACCTCGATCGAGTAACAATACGGCGCGCTGGGCCCCCGATGCTTCGACGATGACGCGCATGACCCGGTCGAGGAGTACGTCGAGAACGAGTTCTTCTGCAATGGCCTGTGCGGCAAGCATGACCGCTTCGATGTCGTATTGACCCTGCGCTGCGGGCATGATCGTCGTGCGCGTCACCCCGTCGGAGGCTCCAGGCAATCGGCGCGGGAGCAAAAATCCATAACGCTCACGGATAGCGTCGATTTTCGCAATGGCTCCCCAACGAATGTACGCTTGATACGCAGCACCCATGTAGGCACGGGCCAACGTGTCCCGGCGCCTTTCGAGGTGAAAACGCGCGGCGAGTTCATTCACGAGCGCTTCGTCCCGCGACGAACCACATTCCGTCGCCGCGCGCGCCGCACGCTCGTACATTTCGACCGCTGAAAGCTCATCCCCTACGGCTCGTGCTCGTTCGGCACAAATGAGCAACCATTTACGTTCGTAATTCTCCGGGCATCGTTCCGCAAGTGCAGCTAGACGCGCCAAATGCCTCTCGACAATGGCGTGCCGTGATTCGATCGTCGATCGTGATGCCGAACGGTCGAGCAACAAAGCCAGCGGCACCCAAAAGGACAAATCCGTTCCGACAAACTGTCCTTCACACGCAGCATCATGCGTTTCCGCAACGAGAGCCTCACGTGCAGCCGCGGCAAATTCTTCTTGCAAAATGAACAACTGCGTCCGAAGAATCGATTGCCACAATTGTGCTGAAACATCACCCGCGTCGAGGCGGTTTTTGACGAAAAGTTCGGCATCGAAATGATCGTCGGACAAATTCAATCGGTTCCGCGTTTTTCCAAGCAAACACTTGGCCGCTTGTAACGTAAGAACCGCCGATGCAGCCGAAACGGCGCGCGGACCCCATGCAGCTCGAACCAAGGTCAAGTTACGTTCGGCTTCTTCGCAAGCACGAGCGAGGTCGTCGCCCAATTCAAAACGCGCCGATATGACTTGTCCCGCAGCTTGCGAGACGTAAAGCAAATCGCCCGACATCGCCGCTTGTTCGACGGCTTTCTGAAAATGGAAAAGCGACAATCGACGCGAACGCTTCGTATGCAACATCGACCCGGCCACGATGCGCACCCGACATGCCAGCCGCCCTTCACCATAGTCTTCTTCGAGCGCCAAGCCGAGTTCGCCAAACGCATGCGCTTCTTCGTACCGATTCGTATCGGCCGCGAGAAAAAAACCATACGCGGCAAAACCATACGCCGACGCGTCTGCATTGCCATATTCAATCGAAAGCCGCACGAGCACAGCAGTCACGAGTCGCGTCGCGGGTACTCGCGCAAGAAATGTCGGTGCCGACAAATCGAGCAAGAGAGACATCGTCGTGACAATCACTGGATCGTCGACGCGATGCGCTGAGGCGAGCGAGCGAATGGGCCGACCTTCGAGCTGCTCTTCAATTACCACGCGTTCTTGTTCGAGCGCCGCACGCCACGCCGTTTCCTGAAGGGGAATGCGGACACCCAAGTCCGACAAACCCAGCACGCCAGCACGAAACGCGTCATCGAGCTTTTCGCGCATCACGAGCATTGCCACGCGTAACCGGCACGCTTCCGCCCGTTCGAGCAGCGTACGCGCGCGCGTATTTAGTTCCTCGACAAGCCGTTCAGAAAGCTCCGGGACGCCTGTCGTCACCGCACATTCGCCAAGCTGATGCGTCAAAGAAAACCACAATTCGTGCGGTTCATTGTCGTCGAGAGCTTCGAGTCCCACCGTGAAGAAATCCATGGCATCGGCGAGGGCCCCTGTCCCTTTCGCCCGTTTGCCAGCGGTCAAGTCGAGACGAGCAAGCGATGTTCGTTCGTCACGCGAATGCATTGCGACGCGTCCACGATTGAGCTGTCGGACTGCGGCGAGTCCTCCGCCATCGTTCATCGGTGACGATTTCGCGAGAAGCAATCGACCGATCCGCAAGTGTTCTGCGGGTCGTGATTCAACGGGTACGAGCGAAAATGCGGCCTCGTGGACGTGTCCGTGGGCAAACGCATACGGCACCTCCCAAGACGAACGCGCCTGGGATCGACGGTTGACATCGGCGCCATCCGCTTCTGCTGCATCGACAAGCGCATCGGCGAAGCGATAATCGGACGACAGTGGCACGACGAGGCCAGCTTCGAGGGCAGGCCACAAATCTTGCACGACTTCCGCGGGTGGATGTTCCACCGCAACGGCGAGCGCACCGAGGTCGAAAGCGCTTCCAAGACACGCCGCAACCGCGAGAGCGCGAGCGGTTCGCGGAGGCAGAGCGGCGATGCGATCACGTACAAAATCGCGGGCATCCGCCGAACCAAGACGCTGACGCACACGATCGATGTCCCACTTGAAACTGCCCGCACGAGGGTCGAACGTGACAAACCCTTCCGCGTAAAGCGCTCGTAACACTTCACGCATGAAGAATGGATTGCCGTGAGCGGCAGCGGTCAATTCATCGGCGAGATCGCCCACCCGATCGGCACCAACGCCCAACGCATCGGCAAGCATCGCGCGGGCGTGCACGGCGGTAAGCGGACCCAGGGGAATTTCCGTGATGTGCACGCCGGCTCGGCGAAGGTCGGGCAAATCGATGATGTTTGTCCGGGCATCCGTAGGTCTGTCCCGACAAGCCATCAAGATACACAGCCGGTGCACGCCACCATCCGCAACGAGCGCGCGGGCAATGTCTTTCGAAGCTGCATCGGCCGAATCCATGTCGTCGAGAAAAAGCACGACGGGACCTTCGCGACTGGCCGCATCAATGAGCGATCGCACGAGTACCGCCAAGCGCGCATTCGATTCCGCCGCTGGCAACGCCGCCGGTAACTCGCGTGCTTCGACGATTTCTTCCAGCTCGGGAACGAGCTCAAAAAGCGCCGCGGCACTCGCACCCAGCGTCCGATGCACCTCGCGTGTGAAGGCTCGCGACGACTCCGACGGTCCTTGCAGAATTTGCCGTACGAGGTCGCGTAGCGCCGCGGAAAGCACGCCACATGGTGCGCCTCGGGTGAGTTCGTCAGGGCGTCCCGCAGCAAACGTTCCGCCACGAACGGCCACGGGGCTCTTCAGTTCGCGCGCCAGTACGGATTTTCCTACGCCTGCCGCACCAGAAAGAATGACAAACCCAGGAGCACCAGCCGCCGCACGCTCGAAGGCAGCCTCGAGATCCTTACGCTCTGCTTCACGTCCGTAGAGTTTGTCCGGAAGAATGAGCTCGGTGCCGAGATCACGTTCGCCGAGCGAAAACCGATCGATCTCACGATAATTTTGCCACTGTCGTGCGCAAATCTCGAGGTCGAAGGCGACGCCTGCCGAGCGGTGGTAACGATCGTCAGCGCTCTTCGCAAGCAACTTGATCACGATGTCCGACACGACACGCGGTAACTCGGGCACGAGCACATGCGGGGGAACAGGCGCGCGTGCGATGTGGGCGTGCAACAGGCCGAGTGGTTCGTCCATTGTGAACGGCAAAACGCCGGTGAGTAGCTCGTAAAGCGTCACCCCCAACGAATACAAATCAGCGCGGTGATCGATGGCGCGGTTGATTCGTCCCGTTTGCTCGGGCGCCATATACGCGAGAGAGCCTTCAATCATCTGCGTCGTGGCCAGCCGCTGATCTTCACGCAAGAGCCGCGACGCGTAACCAAAACCAATGAGCTCGACTTCGAGCGAGCCTTCTTCGACGAGAACGTTTTGAGGACAAACGTCTTTGTGAATCACGCCGCCGAGGTGGACTTGGTCGAGCGCACGCGCGATGGCGACACCGATGCGCAGTGCGGCGCCAAGGTCCTGACGGCCACGACGTATACGCTCCGTCAAGGGACGTTTGCCCGTGTCGGGCATGACGACGGAAACGCCGTTGCGGCAAGGCACAAGGCCGAGCGCATCGGGCACGCACGTCAAAGCGAGCGATTGGAGGATCGCGAATTCATGACGCAAGAGCGCAACATCGCGTGCGGTGGGGAAGTCGTCGTTGGACGCTTTGACCATCACCGCGGCGCCGTCGGTATCGCGATAGCCGCGAAAAAGCGTCGTCGTGCCCCCTTCGAAGAGAACTTCCGTGATGGTATGCCCCTCGAGCCAGAACACGAACGAGCCTTTCTGCTTGCTGCGGCTTAGAGGCTGTTTATCAGGGGTGGCGAGCGTAGCGAAGCAAGTCCGACCGACGATTCGTTATGCGCAGCAGCCTGATAAACACCCTCTTGGGCGCGGAGCATAGATGCATGACGCGCTGGGCGGGAAGCATTACTTCACGTTTTACGCATGGCAAGGCGCAAACGCTAGCGTCGGAAAACGGCGGTCTTGATGGCCGTAAACGATGGTTGGTCGGCATGGAACGTTTGGCCGACGAACATTACGGAACTGGTTTTACCGGAGCGTTGATTGTGCAGGGGAGGATGGCGCCATGGATAGATTCACATGGCGCCGTAGCATTGAGGTGGGGTTTGGGGCGAAGAGCGCTGAAGGCGACCCGAGGCCCCAAGGATGACGCGTCGTATTCAGCTCTTGCGGCGGCGAATCACTGCGGCGCAAGCCGCGGCGATTGCCAATCCGAAGCCGACCGGCGAATCATTCGTGCTGTTCGAGCTCGTCGTGCATACGCAACCGCCCGTGAAGACAATGCCATCGTCAATGGCGGCGCTGCACGTACCCGCAGCTTCATTCTTCGAGGAGCAAGTAGATTCCGCGGGACAACCATTACCGTTCATGCCCCGACAACCCGGAACACAGACTTTAGCCGTTGCGTCGCAGATCCTGCCGCTCGTGGCATTGCCGCATTCTGCGTCGGTCATGCAAGCGATATCATCGATCGGATCGTTGGGATTGCCTTCGCCCAAATCGATGGTGCCATTGTGGTTGCCGTCTTCGATGCCGTCGGGCACGCCACCACCGTCGGTGTCGGGATTGAGCGGCGAAGTGGTCGTCGCTCCCTTGTCGGCATCAGGAATGCAGGTGTTTGTCGCCGGGTTTGTCGCCGGACTCGAGCAATCGAGGCCCAATTCGGTCCCGTCGAACAATCCATCGTTATCGCTGTCGGCGTCGAGCACGTTGATCTTGCCGTCGCCGTCCGTATCTTCGGCAGGATTGGCTTCTTTGCCGTCAGGAACGCCGTCGTCGTCGCTATCGGCATCGTTCGGATCCGAACCAATTTGCGTCTCGAATGCGTCGCTCAAGCCGTCGCCGTCGGTGTCAACGATTGTCGAATCGTCGGCCGGATTGTTCGGATCGCCTTCACCCGGCTCGACGGTGCCGTTCTTGTTGAAGTCTTCGGAACCATCAGAAATGCCACCGTTGTCCGTATCGGGATCGAGCGGATCGGTCTTCGTCGTGCCCAAGTCGCCATCGGGAATGCAACGGTTCTTCGACGCATCCGTATCCGGATTCGAACAACCGAAACCCATTTCCGTGCCATCGGCCAAACCATCGTTGTCACTATCGGAATCGAGCACGTTGATGAGGCCATCGCCATCGCTATCGACGGAGGGGCTCACTTCCTGGCCGTCGACAACGCCGTCGTCGTCGCTATCGGCATCGTTTGGATCGGAACCGATTTGGTTCTCGATGACGTCGGTCAAACCATCGCCATCGCTGTCGGTGACGCCCACGTCGTCGGCTGGATCGTTGGGATTGCCCTCGCCCGAATCGATGGTGCCATTATGATTCGTATCTTCCACGCCATCGGGAATGCCACCATTGTCGGTGTCCGGATCGAGCGGTGAAGTGGTCGTGACGCCCTTGTCGGCGTCGGCGATGCAGTTGTTTGCCGCAGGGTTTGTCGCCGGATTCGAGCAATCGAGGCCCAATTCGGTGCCATCGAACAACCCATCGTTGTCACTGTCGGGATCGAGCACATTGACGAGACCGTCGCCGTCCGTGTCTTCGGCAGGGTTTGCCTCTTGACCATCCGGAACGCCATCGTCGTCGCTGTCGACATCGTTTGGATTCGAACCGATTTGCGTCTCGAATGCATCGCTCAAGCCATCGCCATCGGTATCCGTAATGGTCGAATCGTCAGCGGGATTGTTGGGATTACCTTCGCCCGCATCGATCCGACCATTCTTGTTGGCGTCTTCCGAGCCATCTGAAATGCCGCCGTTGTCCGTATCCGGATCGATGGGCGACGTCGTCGTGCCCCCCATGTCCGCGTCGGGAACACAGCGTTTCTTCGTATTGTCCGTGGCGGGATTCGAGCAATCGAAGCCCATTTCGGTGCCATCGAACAAGCCGTCGTTATCGCTATCGGCATCGAGAACGTTGATCAGGCCATCGCCGTCGCTATCGGCCGCGGGATTCGGTTCTTGGCCATCGGGAACGCCATCGTCATCGCTATCGGCGTCCATCGGATCCGAACCAATTTGCGTCTCGAATCCGTCGCTCAAGCCATCGCCATCGCTATCCATTTGGGACGAATCGTCGGCAGGATTGTTGGGATTGCCCTCACCGGGATCAATCTGGCCATTCCTGTTGATATCTTCGGAGCCGTCCGGAATGCCACCGTTGTCGGTGTCCGGATCGAGTGGCGACGTCTTGGTTGCACCCTTGTCGGCGTCGGGAATGCAGCTATTCTTCGACGGATCCGTTGCGGGGTTCGAGCAATCGAGACCCAATTCCGTACCGTCGAAAAGACCGTCGTTATCACTGTCCGCATCCAGGACGTTGATATTCCCGTCACCGTCTGAATCCTCGGCCGGGTTTGCTTCTTGACCATCGATAACTCCGTCGTCGTCGCTGTCGGCATCATTCGGATTCGAGCCAATTTGCGTCTCGAATGCGTCGGTCAAACCGTCGCCATCGCTATCGACGAACATCGAATCGTCAACAGGATTGTTGGGATTGCCCTCGCCTGGATCAATCTGACCGTTCTTGTTGAAATCCTCGGAGCCGTCCGTGACTCCGCCGTCGTCCGTATCCGGATCGATCGGAGACGTCTTCGTCGCACCCATGTCAGCATCGGCAATGCAACTATTTTGCGCCGGATTCGTCGCCGGGTTCGAGCAATCGAAACCCATTTCCGTGCCATCGAACAAACCATCGTTGTCGCTGTCGGAATCCAGCACGTTGATGAGTCCGTCGCCATCGCTATCAGCAGCGGGATTCGGCTCTTGACCATCCGGAACGCCATCATCATCGGTATCGGCGTCCATCGGATTCGAACCAATTTGCGTCTCGAATCCGTCGGTCAAACCATCGCCATCGGTATCGACGAGCGTCGAATCATCGGCCGGATTGTTGGGGTTACCCTCACCCGAATCGATCTGACCGTTCTTGTTGAAGTCTTCGGAACCGTCTGGAATACCGCCATTGTCGGTGTCCGGATCGAGCGGATTGGTCTTCGTCGTGCCCATGTCCGCGTCGGGAATGCATTGCTTCGCATTCGGGTCCGTCGCGGGATTCGCGCAATTGAGGCCCATCTCGGTGCCGTCGAAAAGACCATCGTTGTCGCTGTCGGAATCGAGCGCATTGATGAGCCCGTCGCCATCACTGTCTTCGCTCCAATTGATCTCGGCTCCGTCGAGAACACCGTCGTCATCGCTATCGGCGTCATTCGGATCGGTGCCCGCCTGTTGCTCGACAATGTCTGGAATGCCGTCACCATCGGTATCGGTGCAATTGTTGTCGACAATTCCGTCGCAATCGTTGTCCTTGCCGTCGCAAACCTCGGCGCCCGAAGGTACACACGTGCACGTATTCGTCACGAGATCGCACGTGGGCGTTGCCGCTCCACATTGCATGTCGAGTAAACATGCCACACACGCATTCGGCGTAGGAGCGACGTTGCAATAAGGCGTGGGCATCATGCATTGCACGTCGGTTTCGCATTTATCGACAACGATCGGCGTGGGTGGCTCACCATTGGTCACCCCATTGCCATCCGTCGGCGTTCCTTCGGCTGGTGCACCCAAAAGTCCACCCGCCGTAATCGTTGCCTGATTAAAAATCGTTCCCGAAGCAGTGGCATCAATCGTAACCCGGAACTTGACGGTAGACGAATCGCCCACGAGCATCTGGCCGCCCATAGCCCCATTGGCGCCCGTGCCCAATCGACAGAGTACGGTCTTCGTCGCCATCGTGTATTCGCATTGATCGTCAGCTGCCGCGTCGGTCTTTGTACCCATATTCGGGCCGGCACTGATCGATGTCGTACCCGGCGCGTAGGTCACGCCCACGGGCAAAGGATCGGTCAGTACCGTATTGATGGACGTATCGTTGCCAGTGTTCGTCACGACCACCGTGTATTCGACGAGGTCACCAGGCAACAGCGAACCGCCATTGATATCCACAGCGGATTTTTGCGAGGTGCTGAAGTCCGGCTTGAACGTTGGAATGGACGTGACGAACCCACCGAGATAATAGGTCTCATTCGTGCTCGTCGCCGCTATCGGCACCGACGTTTGTCCACCCATCAACTTCGACGTCACATCGACAACGTCGATATCAATGCCGGACAAACTTTGCGGCCCACCTGTTAGTTGGGGCAAATCACCAACGTTGGAAACGGGAACGCCAAGGAACGAGCGCGAACCATTAAAGAAGTTGTTCGCTGCGTTCACGCCGTCGGACAACGCAGGCGCCGGCCCGAACGAAAATGAATCGCCCGTCAGCGTATTGTCACCCTCGAAGGATACAACACCAAGTTTCGCATTGGCAAAGACCGGAGGAACCAAGAAACCAGTTAGGGTCAGGTTTTGCGGGTTTCCGTTACTCACTTGGTCGAGACCATCGAAAAGCGCAAGGTTACGAGGCGGCTCGGTGCCCAATTGGTAGAAAACAACCATCCACCAACCCATAAAGTTGGAGCTGCTGTTTAGGTTGACTAGATTGGCCCCGTCGACGCCGGATACACGGTAGGTACCCGAACCTTGTGCCTGCACGATCGCCGTGATGTCCGCCACGCTTTGATACGAATTATTCGCGCTCGTATAAGTGGTCATGGCCGTGAGGTCCTGGGTAAAACCACCGGGCCGATCGAGCGTCGCCGTGGGATCGCCGCCAGCAATGTTGGCTCCCCAATACAGGAAAGCATGCGTCACGGTCGCCATCGGCGGAATGGTCAGAAGCGACGTACTACGCGCTTGCGCAACGGTAATCATGTTGTTGGCCGCCGCTTGACCGGCAGCGGGTTCTTCGGACCGCCAGAAAATATCCGGCGCGGTGTCGCCGGTATTGCTTCCGCACGCGCCCAAGGTCCCAACAATCGGTGCCGGTGTGCCTGCCAAACACTCGTACCCGAGCGTATTACCGATCAAAAGGAAATCACCTTTTTGATCAACCTGCACGCGCAGCGTTTGTGCCGCCTGGGCTTCCCCTGCCGCAATGCTCATCAGCATCGAACAGAGTGCACCCTGCATAAGCAATCTTTTCTTCATCATTTTACCTCAGTCCAAGCGTTCAATTGCCGTGAATTCTTCGAATCGTATTGTCGGGCCAAACCGGGAGCGCGGTGCCAAAAACACGCACCGCGCTCCCGGGGCCCTACGGTTCAAGGCTTCGGTGCCTTCGGCTTCTTCTCTTTGATCACGAACTGCACGCGTCGATTCGCTTGCCGACCCTTGTCGGTCTTGTTGTCGCCAACCGGGACGTCCTGACCAAATCCCTTGGCCGTCAATCGACCAGCTTCGATGCCGCGCTTGATCATTGCCTGCATGACCGCATTGGCACGATCATCCGACAACTTCTGGTTGTCAGCTTTGCCGCCACGATCATCCGTGTGCCCTTGAATCTCGATCTTCGTCAGCTCCGGGTGCTCCTTGAACACTTCAGCCACTTCGTCGAGAAGTTTGTCGCTGACCTTCTTGATGGTCGACTTCGAGGTATCGAATTGGACCTGCTGCAGAATGAGGACTTCGGTATCCGTTACGCGGACCGACGTGGGACAACCATTCTTCTTCGGATCCTTATCGGCCGCTCCCTTTTCGTTCGGACAAGCGTCCTTGTCGTCGCGAATCGTGTCGCCATCCGTATCGCCAGGACAACCGTTTGTCTTCACATCGGATGTTTTGATGCCCGGAATCGTGATACAAGCGTCTTCCTTGTCGGCAATGCCGTCGCCATCCTTGTCCGGCACGCAGCCATTCTTCTTCGGATCGGCATCACGCGGACCAGGTAGGTCCGGACAAGCGTCTTCCTTGTCGAGAACTCCGTCGCCATCTCGATCTGGCGGACAACCATTCTTCGCCGCTTCATCGCTCTTTACACCCGGCACGTCGACACACGCGTCCTGCGGATCAAAAATGCCGTCGCCGTCTCGATCCGGCGGACAACCATTCTTCAACGCTTCATCGCTCTTCACACCCGGCACGTCGATACACGCGTCTTTCGCGTCAATGACACCGTCGCCATCCTTGTCCGACGGACATCCATGCTTGGTCGAATCGCCGCTGGCGACACCTGGCACGTCGATACACGCATCCTTCGCATCAACAATGCCGTCGCCATCCTTGTCCGGCGGACATCCATGCTGCGCCGGATCCGAACTCACGACGCCAGGCACCGTCGGACACTTGTCTTGCGGATCGAAAATGCCATCACCGTCCGTATCGATACCCTTGGCTACCGGCGGCGAATACGAAAGTAGCGCAACGACTCGCACGTCCGGCGTACCTACACCACCGGTCAAACCCGGACCTGCTCCAATACCCGCTTCGAGTACCTTCGCAAAACGGAATCGCCCGCTAAAGAGCAATTCGGCATTTGTATTGTATTGAGTGGTTTCACCGAGAACCGTCGAAAACGTCCCTTCAGCGCCAAGCTGAATTTGTTCATCGGCACCGAGGAACACCCCATACCCGAGACCACCGGTAATCATGGCGCCCTGTTGCACTGAGCCAAACAAGTTTTGCTTGGGTCGCAATTCAGGCCCCGCCGCCAGCGTATACATGTGCGGACCAATGCGCCCGCCAAGAATAAGCTGCGGAAGACCACGCACCGCACCGTCGGTCACGAAATTCCCATTGCCCGTAGGAAGCCACGCGTACCCGCCAATACCCAGCTGAAACGCATCATAATAATTGCCGATGATGCGCACTCGTCCACCAACTCGCACGTCGCCGAGCGAAAAACCGGCGGGAGAAGCAAACGTTCGTCCATCGGCAACGGGATTGTCACCCGATTGCAAAAGCGCCAACGGCAAATTCACGTTGATCTGCACGCGGTTCCACAACGCAAATGACGCATTGACGTGCAAGAACATCTGGTTCTCGACAATCGAGCCGATATCACTGCCGTCCGCCTTCCGCACCACAAGCGGGTTGTGGGCGTAATCGGCCATTAACACCGCATGCGCTACAACATGACCCGCCACGAAAGGCGACTGTACACCAAATAACCGATCGCCTGCTTGCGATGGGTGAAATCGCCCAAGCGCCAGTTTCGGTGTATCCGTCGATTGTTGAGCAGCACCCGTCGATGCCACTGTTAGAAGAAATGCTGCCACGGCTCCCGCCTGAAGCTGCCTAGATGTCGAAGTGGTCCGCATAGTCTCTCTATTCCTCAAGGATTTGATGCAGCCTGCGTGGCAGACGCGCGTTGTTCGATGCGCGATCCCCGCTGGTGACGTGTCAAAACCCGTGCACTTTGAAATGAGCACGTTACACCAAGGACGATCCGATGATCAAGTCCCTTATTTTAAGATCCACTTCACAAGCTACTTAGCAGCAAGCTACTTAGCAGGATTTTGACGTCGATGATTGCACAATTGCAATGGTTTACACGCCTACAAGTGCACACTTACTGTACGATGTAACAAAACGCGCAATTCCTGCGCGATCTGATGGAGAATGCATATACCACCCAGTTGCGCCCATCGTGCATTGCTCCGCCAAACCCATACTGATTATTTTGGTTTCGTCAGGCATTGGCAATTCGAGACTCCACAACGACAGATCCCACAACCGCGCCGATGTCGCTCGACGTCCTC